>JBFFXF010000087.1:0-26202 GCA_041569895.1 Planctomycetota bacterium
GCGACTGCGTCGCTCTTGACACGCCCTGCGCTCCGGGTGCGGGGGGAGAAAGCGCCGCCGCAACGGGCCGGCGGCCACAGACTCTTTCTCTCCCTCGAACGGAGGTTCGCATGAAGCGCTTCGAGGCTCTCGAGATCGCTCTGGCGGCGGTTCGTTCTCTGCGTCCGATTCTTCCCTCGATTCGGCGGTTTGATTCGCGGCTGGCGACGCACATTCGCGACGCGGGGTCGTCGATGGCTCTCAATCTCGGCGAGGGGAACCGGCGGGCCGGGCGTGACAAGATCCAGCTCTGGCGGATCGCTTCCGGCAGCGCGGAGGAGGTGCGCACGGCGTTGCGGGTGGCGATCGCCTGGGGGTACGTCGAGGAGGCGCGGGTCGCAGCCGCGCTCGATCGAATCGACCGGTTTCAGGCCATGGTCTCGAAGCTGACGCGGTGACCCTGACGCGGCGACCGGCAGGAAGGGACCTGCGTTTTTGCAACTGTCGGGTCCGACTCCGATGACCGACACCGACTCCGACTCCGATGACGGATTCCGAGATCCGAGACAGAGAACGGAGACGGTCAGACCGCTTCCGCCAGCGCTGTTCGGGCAGCGCGGCGGGCCCGCTCCACCCGCGTGATTCTCGCGCCGAGGGCGGCGAGGCGGTCTTCGATGTGCTCGTAGCCGCGATCGAGGTGGTAGACGCGGTCGATCTCGGTGGTGCCCTCGGCGACGAGGCCCGCGAGGACGAGGCTGGCGCTGGCGCGCAGGTCGGAGGCCATCACCGGGGCGCCGCTCAGGCGGTCGACGCCGGTGATAATCGCCGTCGGCCCCTCTCGGCGGATCTGCGCGCCCATGCGGAGCAACTCGGCGAGGTGCATGTAGCGGTCGGGGTAGATGCGCTCGGTGATGACGCTGACGCCATCGACGAGACAGAGGAGGGCCATCACCTGGGCCTGGAGGTCGGTCGGGAAGCCGGGGTAGGGGAGCGTCGTCAGGTCGACCGGGCGGAGAGCACCGTCTCGCCAGACGCGGATGCGGTCCTCCTCGGCGGAGACCCGCACGCCGACCCGCTGCATCACGTCGAGCAGCGCCGCGAGGTGGTCCACGCGCGCGTTCTGGACGACGACATCGCCGCCGGTGATGGCCCCGGCGATCAGCAGGGTGCCCGCCTCGATGCGGTCGTGGATGATCGAGTAATCGACGCCGTGCATCGCCTCGACCCCGTCGATTTCGATCCTCGGCGTTCCGGCGCCGGAGACGCGCGCGCCCATGGCGTTGAGGAACCTCGCCAGGTCGACGACCTCGGGCTCGCACGCGGCCGAGTCGATGGTCGTGTGCCCCTCGGCCAGCGTCGCGGCCATCATGACGTTCGCGGTGCCGAGGACGGTCGAGCCGAACGGGCCGCCGAGGTAGATGTAGTTGCCGCGCAGGCGTCTCGCCTCGGCCACGACGTAGCCGTGCTCGACGCGAATGTCGGCGCCGAGCGCGCGCAGGCCCTTCAGGTGGAGATCGATCGGACGCGTGCCGAAGACGCAGCCGCCCGGCATCGAGACGCGACAGCGCTTGCGTCGTGCCAGCAGCGGGCCGAGCACGCAGATCGACGCGCGCATCTGCGAGACGTGCTCGTACGGGGCGGTGTCGGGGTCCGGATCGAGCGTCTCGACCTCGATGCTCCCGTCGCCGAGACGCTCGCAGTGCATGCCCAGCCGTCGCAGGATGAACGTCGTGGTGGTGACGTCCGTGAGGTCGGGGACGTTGCGAATGACGCAACGAGAGTCGGCAAGGAGTGTGGCGAACAGGGCGGGGAGCGCGGCGTTCTTCGAGCCCTTGACCTCGACGGTCCCGCGGAGCGGGGCGCCGCCCTCGATGAGGATCTTCTTCACTTCTCTTCCACTTCCTCCGGCGCCCTGCGCCGGGTCTGGCTGCGTCGCGTTGCGCGCGCCCGCAGTTCTCTCCAGGTGCGCAGATTGTAGCCAAACGCCCCCGCAGATCAAGACGTTTGTGGTCGGAGGGGATTATCGGGACTGGGGTTCCGACGCGCGCCTCGCGGTGACGACGCGCGGGATGCCGGCGTAATCCGCCACCGTGCGGGTGGCCTGCCAGCCCCCCTCTCGGAGCATGCGCTCGACGGCGGGGGCCTGCGTCGCGCCGACCTCGAAGGCGATGAGGCCGCCGGGGGCGAGGAGCGGCGGGGCGCCACGGATGATGTCGCGATAGAAGCCCAGACCGCTCCCCGCGCGACGATCGACGAGCGCCAGCTCGGGCTCGTGCTCGCGGACGTCGCGCATCAACCCGGGATACTCCGAGAGGCTGACGTAGGGCGGGTTGGAGATGATGGCGTCGAAGACGATGGCGTCGCGCTGCTCGAGCGGCTCGAGGAGATCGCCCTCGAGGAGCTCGATGCGGTCGGCGACGCCGTGGGTCATGGCGTTGCGTCGCGCGACGTCGAGCGCCTCGGCGCTGATGTCCGTGGCGACGGCGCGGGAAGAAGGCAGGTTCGCCAGCAGCGCGATGGCGATGTTGCCCGAGCCGGTGCCGATGTCGAGCAACCGCGGCTCCGCGGTCTCGGCGAGCTCCTCGATGACGCGGTCGACGAGGTGCTCGGTCTCGGGTCGCGGCACGAGCACCGCCGGCGTGACCTCGAGCCGTAGCGAATAGAACTCACGCGCGCCGAGGATGTACGCCACCGGCTCGAAACCCGAGCGACGCTCGACCAGCGTCCGGAAGGCCGATCGCTCCCGCGTCTCGACGATCCGCCGGTAGCCGGTGTAGAGCTCGAGCCGGGTGCAGCTCATGGCGTGCGCGAGGAGCAACTCGGCGTCGAGGCGCGGCGTCGGCAGGTCGAGCTCGCGGAATCGGGTCTCGGTCCAGTCGAGGAGGTCGGCGACCGTCCAGTGCCGCGGGGCGGTCGAGGAGGCGGGGCGGTTGACGTCCGGCAACTTCCAGATCACAGCGACTTCAGCTGCGCCTCTCTCTCGTGTCCGCGCAGCGACTCGACCACCGGCTCGAGGTCGCCCTCGACGAGCACGCGGTCGAGGTTGTAGTTCTCGCCGACGCGGTGATCGGTGACACGGTTCTGCGGGAAGTTGTACGTGCGAACGCGCTGGTTGCGGTCGCCGCTGCCGATCTGCGTCCGTCGCAGGTCACGCTCCCTCTCCTGCTGCTCCTTGAGCTTGAGCTCGAAGAGGCGCGAACGCAGGACGCGGAGCGCCTTGGCGCGGTTCTTGTGCTGCGACGCCTCGTCCTGGATGCGCACGACGATGCCGCTCGGCCGGTGCTTCAGGCGCACCGCCGAGCTCGTCTTGTTGACCTTCTGGCCGCCCGGTCCGCCGGCGCGGCAGAATTCCATCTCGACGTCCGCGTCGTTGAGCTCCACGTCGACGTCCTCGGCCTCCATCATCACCGCCACCGTCGCCGCCGAGGTGTGGATGCGCCCGCTCGACTCGGTCTCCGGCACGCGCTGCACGCGGTGGCCGCCCGACTCGTAGCGCAGGTCGCGGTAGACCTGATTGCCGGAGACCGAGAAGACGATCTCCTTGAAGCCCTTGAGGTCGGTCGGCGATGAGTCGATCAGCTCGATCTTCCAGCCGCGCTTCTCCGCGAAGCGACCGTACATGCGGAAGAGGTCGGCGACGAAGAGCGCCGCCTCGTCGCCGCCGGTGCCGGCGCGGATCTCCATGATGACGTTCTTGCCGGAGTGGCCGTCGTCGACGAGCACGTGATCGACGAGGGTCTCGCAGAGCTCGTCGCGGCGCGCGGTCAGCTTCAAAAGCTCATCTCGTGCGAGGTCGCGGAGCTCCTGGTCCTCCGACGAGTCGCCGACGATCGCCTCGTTGCCCTCGATCTCGCGGACGACGTCGAGGTACTCCTCGTACGTCGTCACCGGTCGGCGGAGCTCTCCGAGCTCGCGGGTGAGGGCGAGGGAGAGGGCGCGGTCGGCGAGGGTCTCCTCCTGCGCGAGGAGCTTCTCGACCTCGCGGACGCGTTCGCGCCACTCGGCGAGCTTCTTCTCGATGAGAGGTGGCAGGGTCTTGCTCATGGCTCACACACCGCGAGCCGCCGTCCGGACAGCCGGAAAATGGCGGCGGGAGCGCACGATGAGCTCGCGGGTCTGAAGGCCCCCTCGCTCGGGAGCTCGGCTCAGGAGCTCGACTTGGCCTCGTCGCCGCTCTCGCTCTTCGCCGGAGCCGACTCGGCCGGAGCCGACTTGGCCGGAGCCGACTTGGCCGGAGCCGACTCGGCTGGCTTCGATGCCGCCGCCGGCGCGCCGCGTCCCCGTCCGCCGGGACCGCCAGGGCCACCGCGACCGCCCGGACCACCCGGACCGCCGCGGCCACCGGGACCGCCGCGGCCACCGGGACCGCCGCGGCCACCGGGACCGCCACGGCCGCGACCGCCGCCCCGACCCATCTCCTCGAGCGCCTCCGGGGGAGGCTGCTGGCCCTTCTTTCTCCCCGGCAGGCGGGCGACCGTCTGGAACTTCAGCCCGGCCTTCTGGGTCTTGCGGGCCTTCTTCTCGAGCGTCTGGCTCTTCTTCTGGTCGTCCCAACTGTGCTTGCGGGTGAACTTCTCGACCCGGCCGGCGGTATCGACGAAACGCTGCTTCCCCGTGTAGAAGGGGTGGCAGGCCGAGCAGATCTCGACGGTGAGCGTCGGCTTCAGGGAGCGGGTCGTGAAGGCGTTCCCGCAACCGCAGGTGACGACGCACTCGACGTATTCGGGGTGGATTCCGGGTTTCATCGGGCCGACCTCTTTCGACGGCGTTCGTTCTGGAAAAGAGAGTGAGTATAGCCCCCACGGGCGCCCAAAGAAAGCCCATATTCGCAGCGACGCGCCCCCGCGGGCTCATCGGAAAAGCCGCCGCCAAGCCGCCGACCACACCGGCCGCGGCTCAAGCGCTCTCGCGACCCTTCTTCTTGCCGCCGCCCCGCGGGCGCCTCACCTTGTCCTCGTCGGCCGCATCGGAGCGGAAGACCTTCTTGCCGCGCCCGAAGGTCCGGTGGCGCACGACGTCGGGCGTGACCGTGTACTCCTCGAGGTCGGGGTGGCCCGGGAACTCGTAGAGGACGTCGAGCATGACGTCCTCGATGATCGCCCTCAGGCCGCGGGCTCCGGTGCCACGCTCGACGGCGAGGTCGGCGATCATCTTCAGCGCCTGGTCGGTGAACGCCAGCCGCGAGCCGGAGAGCCGGAAGAACTCCATGTACTGCTTGACGATCGAGTCCTTCGGCTCGGTCAGGATCTGGACCAGGTCGTCGGCGCCGAGCGGCTCGAGGGTGGCGATGACCGGCAGGCGCCCGAGGAACTCCGGGATCAGCCCGAACTTGATGAGGTCCTCGACCTCCACGTGGCGCAGGAACTTGCGCGACTTCTCGAGCGACTCGCTGCCGCCGCCGTCGCCGAAGACCGGGTTGAAGCCGATCTGGCTCTTGCCGAGACGGTTGGCGATGATGTCCTCGACCCCCGTGAAGGTGCCGCCGCAGATGAACAGGATGTTCGTGGTGTCGACCTGTATGTACTGCTGCTCGGGGTGCTTGCGGCCACCCTGGGGGGGCACGTTGGCGATCGTCCCCTCGAGCATCTTCAGCAGGCTCTGCTGCACGCCCTCGCCCGAGACGTCGCGCGTGATGGAGACGTTCTGGGTCGCCTTGGCGATCTTGTCGATCTCGTCGACGAAGATGATCCCCTGCTCGGCCCGCTCGACGTCGAACTCCGCCGCCTGGAGCAGCTTGAGGACGAGGTTCTCGACGTCCTCGCCGACGTAGCCGGCCTCGGTGAGCGTCGTCGCGTCCCCGATGGCGAACGGCACGTTGAGGAAGCGCGCCAGGGTGCGCGCCAGCGCCGTCTTGCCGCAGCCGGTGGGGCCGATCAGCAGGACGTTCGACTTCTCGACCGCGGTCTCGGAATCACCACGGTCCTGCAGGAGCAACCGCTTGTAGTGGTTGTGGACCGCGACCGAGAGCACCTTCTTGGCGTGGTCCTGGCCGATGATCCACTTGTCGAGCTCGTCCTTGATCCCCGAGGGCGGCGGGATCTGGTCGAGCCGCAGCGGCGCCTCGACCTCGGTGTGCGCCTCCTCCTTCAGGATGGAGTGGCAGATCTCCACGCACCGGTTGCAGATATAGATTCCGGGACGACCGGCGATCAGCTTCTCGACCTCGTTCTGGGTGTTCTCGCAGAACGAGCACCGTCCGATGTTCCCGCGGCCGCGACCGCTGTTTCTGGTCATGCTCCTCGTGGTCCCCCGGTCTCGTCGCGCCTCCCGGCACTCTCTTCGGCTCCGAGCGCGCCGCCGCCGCGTCGATTCTCCGAAAACGGAAGCCCGCGCTCACTCCCGGCGGCGTCACCGGAATTATAGCGGCAAGAACGCCGGTGACCAGAAGCTGCCCCCTCGCGCGCTGTCCGGCCGGTCCGAATGGAGCTCGCTGGCGCTACGAGCTCTCCTTCGAATCGGCTCCGCGCAGCGACTCGATGACCTCGTCGACGATCCCGTACTCCTTCGCCTGTGATGGAGTCAGGAAGAAATCGCGGTCGGTGTCGATCTCGAGCTTGTCGGCGGACTGGCCGGTGTGGCGCTGGAGGATGTCGAGGAGGATCCGCTTGTTGCGCTTGAGCTCCTTGGCCTGGATCTCGATGTCCGAGGCCGTGCCCTGGGTCCCGCCCCACGGCTGGTGGATCATGATGCGGGAGTTCGGCAGGGCGTGGCGCTTGCCCTTGGTGCCGGCGGCGAGCAGGACGGCGCCCATGCTGGAGGCCTGGCCGATGCAGTACGTCGCGATGTCGCAGGGCACGAACTGCATCGTGTCGTAGATCGCGAGTCCCGCGGTCACCGACCCGCCCGGCGTGTTGATGTAGATATTGATGTCCTGGTTCTTGTTCTCGCTCATCAGGAAGAGGATCTGCGCGATCACCAGCGACGAGGCGTAGTCGTCGATGATCGGACCGATGAAGATAATCCGGTCCTTCAGCAGTCGGGAGTAGATGTCGTAGGAGCGCTCTCCTCTCCCGGTCTTCTCGATGACGATCGGAACCAGATTGCCCTGCATGAATCCTCCTTTGTCGCCCCCCCGGGGGCGGGGGCCCGATCTCCGGGCGCGGCGTCTTCTATCCCTCGGGGCTCGTCGTCGCCGCCCCCTCCTCGTGTTTCGGCTCTCTCTTCGGTCTCTCTGCAGTCGCTCCACCGTTGCCGGCGGCTCCGATCACGTTCGCCTTCTTCCGCAGGAGCTCCCTCACCTTGGCGTGGCGGATCTCGGTGCGCAGCTCGTCGAGGCGGCCCGACTCGTCGAGCTCGCGAGCGACCTCGGCTGGCCGCCGCTGGTACGCCCGTGAGTAGAGCTGGATGCGCTCGTCGACGTCTTCCTCGGTGGCGTAGATCTTCTCCTCCTCGGCGATCTGCTCCAAGATGAAGAAGCGCTTGATCTCCCGGCGGATCTCATCCTCGGCCGGTTGCTCGCGCTTCTTCAGCTCCGCCTCGATCTCCTCCTTCGGCTTCCCCTCCTGGATCAGCTTGTACTGGAGCCGGAGATCGTGGAGGCGCTTCTGCTCCTCGAGCAGGCCCTCGGGGACGTCGAACTCGACGGTCTCCTCGATCCTCTCGAGGATATCGGCCTCCATCTTAGCCTCTTCCTCGCGTCGCCGCCGGCTCTCGAGCTCATCTCGAATAAAATCGCGGAGTTCCGCGATCGACTCGAGCTGGAGCGTCTGCGCGAACTCGTCGTTGGGCTCGGGGAGGCGTCGCGTCTTGGCGTCCTGGAGCGTCAGCTCGACGGTGACCGACTTGCCGCGCAGCTCCTCGCGCGGATCACTGTCCGGGATGATGACGTCGAAGGTGAGGACGGTGCTCGCGCCCCGCTCGGCGAACATCTTCCCGAGCTCGGGGACGGCGAGCTCGTCGAGGATACCCTCCGAGGGGAAGATGATGGTCTCGTCGACGCGGTGGATCTCCTTGCCGTCCTCGAGGTACCGGTAGGATGCGGAGATGGCGTCCTCGGGGCCGGCCTCGGAGAGCTCGATCGGCTCGAGCGTGGCGTGGCGCTTTCTCAGCACGTCCACACCCTGCTGGATATCCTCGTCGGTGATCTCGAGCGAGGGCTTCTCGACCTCGATGCCCTTGTACTTGCCGAGCTTGAACTCCGGCCGGATCTCGACGTCGGCCTCGTAGCGGAACGGCTCATCGCGTCGAAACTCGACGTTGTCGAACTTCGGCCGGCCGATGACCCGCAACTCGCGATCCTCGACCACCTCGAGGAAGGAGTCGTTGAGGAGCGATTCCTTGAGCTCCTTCTCGATCTCCTCGCCGTAGCGTTTCTCGACCAGCGCCCGGGGCACGCGGCCGCGGCGGAAACCGGGAATCTGCAGGCTGCCGATGAGGTCGCGGTAGTTGCGGTCGAGGATCTCGGCGACTTTCTCGGCCGGAACCTCCGCCTTGACCTTCATCTTGCACGGACCGACTCGCTCGATCTCGGAGAGCGTCCCGAGCCGCTCCTCGTCCTCCTCGAAGGAGTCGTCGTCGCCGGCCGCCGCGCCAGCGTCGATCCCGGCGTCGATCCCGGCGTCGGTCGCGGCGTCGGTTGCGGCGTCGGTTGCGTCACTGTCCGGCGCCTTGCGGTCCGGCTCGCTGTCGAGCGCGGTCTCCGCGTTCGCGCCCCCGGTGTCCGCGTGCGCCACCTTGCGGTCCTCGGTGGCGTCGGCGTCCGCGGGCGAACTGTCGTCTCTGGCGGTGTCGTCCCGATCGTCCGTCGAGGGTGCTGTCGTCATGCTCGATCCTGCGCGTCCCGGGCCCGGTCACGGACAGCGGTCGCGCGGCCCGTCGGAGCAACCGATAAACCCGCGGATTGTATCTCGGCCCGCGGATTCTGGAAAGGGCTTTCCGCGTGGCTTTCCGCGCGTTTCCTGCCGATCTTCCGGTATCAAGCGTTAGAATACGTCGCACGATGAGAACCGACAAGTACCCGATCATCATCCAGCAGGACAAGACCATCCTGCTCGACGTCCACCATCCGCGCTACGAGGAGGCTCGAGACGCGATCGCGCGTTTCAGCGAGCTCGAGCGGGCTCCGGAGCACATCCACACCTACCGCATCACGCCGATCTCGCTGTGGAACGCCGCCGCCCAGGGCCTCGGCGCCGACGACGTCAAGATCGACCTCGGGCGCTTCTCGCGCCACGGCATCCCCAAGAACCTGCTCGCGGACATCGACTCGTCGATCGATCGCTACGGCAAGATCCGGCTCGAGCGCTCGCCGCGCGCCGACCGCCTCTTCCTGCGCTTCGAGGATCCGTATCTCGAGAGCGAGGTGGTCCACCTCGAGCCCTTCTCCCGCTGGATGCGGGCGCTCGACGAGCCCGGCCTGTACGCCATCCCGACCAGCGCGCGCGGGGAGCTCAAGTGGGAGCTGATCAAGCTCGGCTATCCGGTGGAGGACGTCGCGGGATACGCGGCGGGCGTCCCGCTGGAGATCTCGCTGCGACAGACGACGCTCGAGGGCAAGCGCTTCTCGCTCAGGGACTACCAGCGCGAGGCGGTGGAGATCTTCCACCGCTCCGGATCGGACGAGGGCGGGCACGGGGTGATCGTGCTCCCGTGCGGTGCCGGCAAGACCATCGTCGGCCTCGGCGTCATGGCGGCGGTCGGGGCGCGGACGCTCGTGGTCGCCACCGGCACCGTGGCGGTGCACCAGTGGATCCGCGAGATCCTCGACAAGACGAAGCTCGAGCCCGACCAGGTGGGGGAGTACACCGGCGACCGCAAGCAGATCCGCCCGATCACCGTCACCACCTATCAGGTGCTGACCCAGCGCAAGACCAAGGTCGATCCCTTCCAGCACCTCGAGGCGCTCGGCAAGGAGCCGTGGGGGCTGGTCATCTACGACGAGGTGCACCTGCTGCCCGCGCCGGTCTTCCGCTTCACGGCCGGAATCCAGAGCGTCCGCCGGCTCGGTCTGACGGCGACGCTCGTCCGCGAGGACCACCGCGAGGCCGACGTATTCGGCCTCGTCGGCCCGAAGAAGTTCGACGTGCCGTGGAAGGTGCTCGAGAAGCGCGAGTTCATCGCCGAGGCGCAGTGCTTCGAGATCCGCACCGGCCTCGACGAGAGCGTTCGCGAGCGATACCACCTCGCGGAGCGGCGCGCGAAGTTTCGCATCGCCAGCGAGAACCCCGCCAAGATGGCGGTCCTCGAGTCGATCCTCGAGGAGCACGCCGCCGATCACATCCTGATCATCGGGCAGTACGTCGGCCAGCTTCGCCAGATCGCGCGAGACCTCGGCGTGCCGGTGATCAGCGGCGCGACGCCGTCGCACCGACGGGACCAGCTCTTCGAAGAGTTCCGCACCGGGCGCCAGCGCATCCTCGTCGTCTCGCGCGTCGCCAACTTCGCGATCGATCTCCCGCAGGCGAACGTCGGCATACAGGTCTCGGGAACGTTCGGGTCACGCCAGGAGGAGGCGCAGCGACTCGGGCGGCTGCTGCGCCCCAAGGACCGTGTCAGCGTCTTCTACACGCTCGTCAGTCGCGATACCGTGGAGCAGGACTTCGCCCTGCTGCGCCAGCGTTTCCTGGCGGAGCAGGGGTACCGGTACCTGATCGAGGATCGCGACCCATGACCGACCTGGACTTCGCGCGCCAGCTCTACGGACAGACGCTCGAGCACCACGCGGTCCATGGAGGGCTCGACGTCATCCTCGAGACGCTCGGGCTCGAGCCCGGTCGGGGCGACGACGGCGAGACGATCGCGCGAATCATCGCCCGGGTGGAGGAGCCCGGGTTTCTCGCCGACCTCGTGTGCACCCGCACCGAGGGCGGCGTCGATCTGCTGCTCGCGCTGCTCGACGTGGGCGATCTGCACCCGCCCCGCTCGCTGGCGATCGGTCTTCACGGTGAGCAGCCCGCCGACATGGCGTCGCTCCTGGCGTTGCTCAACCAGATCGGCTTCGTCTACGTCAAGGGGTACAGCGATCACGATTTTCTGATGATCCAGCCGCTGGCGCGGCTCCTGCTCGCCGACGCGCTGGCGGAGTTTCGGGGACGACGCGCAGAGCCCCCGGGAAACGAGGAGCCGCCGCCGGTGCAGCAGCTCATCGCGCTCTGTCTCAATTTCATCCGATCGCGCACGCTGCGCGTCACCGCGCGGGGCGAGCTGCACCGGGGTGACCGCAAGAAGGCTCGCGAGCTCCTGGAGCCGTTCAACGGCCATTCACCCGGGTGCGTGATCGAACTCGGCGTGTCGCTCCTCGAGAAGCTCGGCTGCGTGAAGATCGTCGACGGTCTGGTGCGCGTCGTCCCCGCGCGCGCCCGCCGCGTCTTCGACGGCAAAGGCGACATCAACACGTGGATCCTCTCCGAGGATCGGTGGGATCTGCCGCTGGCGCTCTATCTCCTCGATCTGCTTCACGGGCGCGACACCGAGGGTGCCCCGTGGACGCCGCTGTCGCACCTGGTGACCCGCGGCGAGCTCTTCCTGCGCGCGTCGGAGCAGGGGCGCCGGGACGGGATCGAGCGGCGCATCCTCGCCAAGCTGATGGAGCTCGACATGCTCTCGCTGGTGAGGGCATCCACCGGCGAGCCGCCGCTCGTCAACTACCGCCTCGCGGCTGCCGGACGGCGTCTGCTCGACGGCCTCCGCGGCGCGCCGAGAAACGGGGACACGCCGGTTCCCCCGTCGGCGCGGTCCCGGCCGCAATCGACTCGCGTCGCCATCTTCCAGCCGAGCCTCGACGTGCTCGTTCCCCTCGACGCGCCGGCGCGGGTGCACTGGCGCGTCGGCTCCGTGGCCGTGCTCGAATCGGTCGACTCGATGTGTCGCTACCGGCTCGAGAAGGAGCACGCGCAGTGCGTCTTCGCGCGCGAGGGTCGGCAGGACGACGTCGACGGCTGGGTCGAGTCGATCGTCGAGTGCAGCCAGCACGGCGTTCCCGAGAACCTGCTTCGCACGCTGCAGTCGTGGCTCGGTGGCCAGGGGAGCGTGTCGGTCCTCGACGGCACCATCATCGTCCTCGACGCCGCCGCCACAGACGCCGGCCGGGCGGCGCTCTCCGACGCGGCGCGGAAGCTCAAGGCCCGCCAGCTCGCGCCGGGCGTCTACCTGGTCAAGGAGTCGTCGAGGCGATCGCGCACGATTTCCGTGCTCGAGAGCAGCGGCCTGCGCGTCGACTGCGGGCTGCCGCCGGTCGCGAAAGCTGGCGTTCAGGGTGCTGGCGTCGAGAGTGCTCGCGTCGAAAGCGACGGCGTCGAGACCATCCCCGATGCGGGAGACGCGTCGATCGAGCGCCTGCGCGAGCAGCTCGACGAGGTCGTCGACGTGGTGCGTGAGTTCGACGAGGCGATGCGCGTCCTCGACGAATTCGGCCCCGTCTCGTTCGGCGAGGTGAGCTTCGAGGAGCGCCCCCACGAGGATGGCGCGGGCTCTCTCGACGACCGGGAGCCGATCGAGGAGAGAGCACCCTGGATCACCTCGAACGGCGACTCCCGAACCGGCATCACCACCTTCCTCCACCTCGCGGTCCGACGCGGCCTGCCGATCGAGCTCGTTCTCGACCGCGACGCCCACACCTGGCCGCTGATCCCGGAATCGATCCTGAAACGCGGCTCGCGCGTGTACGTCACCGGCTACTGCCCGGAGACGGAGGAGCTGCGGGCGTTTCCGGTTGATGAGATCGTGCGGGTGCGGTGCATATCATCGGCGGATCCGCGTTAACCACTGTCCCCATCCTCGTCCTCGTGCTCGTCCTCGTCCTCGAGCAACCACGGGGACGGACTCGGAGACAGAGACAGAGGACCGAGTCCGATGTCCGACACCGATTCGGACTCCGATACCGACTCCGATACCGATTCCGACACCGATGTCCGCTCACCTCACCTCCAGCAACTCCACATCGAATACCAGGGTTGCGTTTGGCGGGATGACGCCGCCGGCGCCGCGCGCGCCGTAGCCGAGGTCCGGTGGGACGATCAACTTTCGCTTGCCGCCGACTTTCATGCTCGCGACGCCCTCGTCCCAGCCGCGGATGACCTGGCCCTTGCCGACGCGGAATGAGAACGGCTGGCCGCGATCGACGGAGCTGTCGAACTTCTGGCCGTCGAGAAGCCAGCCGGTGTAGTGGACGACCGCGGTCGAGCCGGAGGACGGTGATTCGCCCTCGCCCTCGGTGAGCTCGACGTACTTCAGCCCCGACGGGGTCTCGACGGCGTTCTCGTACTGTTCCTCTGACACGGGCGGCTTCCTCCGAAAAAAGAGTCTTTTGAACCAGGACATTGGCGCATGATAGCATCCCGCCCCCGAATTCACAGCGGGGGCGCTCGGTCCCCGCGGAGAGCCGATGAAGACCTTCTACCTCGTCGACGGTCACGCGCAGATCTTCCGCTGCTACTATGCGCCGTTCGGGGCGCTCAGCTCACCCTCCGGCGAGCCCACCAAGGCGACGTTTCTCTTCACGCAGATGATGATCAACTTTCTGCTCAACGAGAAACCGGACTTCATCGCCGTGGCGCTCGACTTCGACGACGAGACCACCGAGCGCAAGGCCTTCTACCCCGAATACAAGGCGAATCGCGACGCGGCTCCGGATGACCTGCACCCGCAGGTGGAGCGCATCTGCGAGATCCTCCAGCTGATGGAGATCCCGATCTTCTCGATCCAGGGTCAAGAGGCCGACGACGTGATCGCGACGATCGCCGCGCGACTCGCCGACGAGGACGTGCAGGTCCGGGTCATCAGCAAGGACAAGGACCTGCACCAGATTCTCAGCGATCGCGTCGTCATGTGGGACCACTCGGGCAGCGGGCTCGTCCTCGATCCGCGGATCCTCGAGGAGAAGATGGGCTACACGCCGGGGCAGGCGGTCGAGATCCAGACGCTCACCGGTGATTCGATCGACAACGTTCCCGGCGTTCCGGGGATCGGTCCGAAGAAGGCGGCGGGCCTGCTCCAGAAGTATGGCACGATCGAGGGCGTTCTCGCCAACGCGGACGCGCTGACTCCGAAGATGCGCGAGAACATCCTCGCCAGCAAGGAGGGGTTCGACCTGACGCGCTCGCTGGTGACGCTGAAGCGCGACGTCGAGCTCGACTTCGATCTCGAGGAATGCCGGGCGAAGCCGGTGCCGCTCGAGCGGCTGCGTCCGCTCTTCCAGGACCTCGGCCTGCGGCGGCTTCTCGAGACGCTCGAGAAGGCGAGCTCCCAGCCGACCGTCGCCGCGAGCGCGTCGCCCGGCGCCGCGGCGCAGAGCTCCTCGCTGTCGCGGGCGGTCGAGGGACAGTACCGGCTCGTCAACACGCCCGATGCGTTCGGCGAGCTGATGGGCGCGCTTGGCGACGTCAAGCGCTTCGCGATCGACACCGAGACGACGTCGCTCCACGCCATCGACTCGCTGCTCGTGGGGCTGTCGTTCTCGTGGAAGGCGGGCCAGGGGTGCTACGTCGCGCTGCGCTCGTCGTGGGGCGAGACACTCGACGTCGATTCGACGCTCGCGGCGTTGAAACCGATCCTCGAGGACCCCGGGATCGAGAAGTGTGGCCAGAACATCAAGTTCGATCACGTCGTGCTCCGCAACGCCGGGATCTTCATGCGCGGTGTCGTCTTCGACGCCATGGTCGCCTCCTACCTGCTGATGCCGGAGAGACGCAGCCACGGCATGGACGCCCTGGCGCGCGACCTCCTCGGTCACGAGACCATCCCGATCACGTCGCTGATCGGCAAGGGGAAGGAGCAGATCTCGATGATGGAGGTCGACCTCGAGCGCCTGGCGCAGTACGCCGGGGAGGACGCCGACATCACGTGGCGACTGCAGGAGGAGCTCGCGCCGCGAATCGCCGAATCGCCGGTGAGGGATCTCTTCGAGCAGGTCGAGATGCCGCTCGTCGAGGTGCTCGCCGACCTCGAGTTCAACGGCGTGGCGCTCGACCGCGACGTGCTCGGCGCGATCCAGAAGGACTTCCGCCAGCGCCTCGCCGAGCTGCGGGACCAGATCCACCGGGAGGCCGGACACGAGTTCAACATCGACTCGCCGAGGCAGCTCGCGGAGGTGCTCTTCGACGAGCTCGGACTGCGCGTCGTCAAGAAGACGAAGACCTCGCGCAGCACGGACGCCAGCGTGCTCCAGACGCTCGCCATCGAGACCGCGAGCCCGCTTCCGGGCCTCGTCCTCGAGTACCGGGAGCTCGCCAAGCTGCTGGGGACGTACGTCGAGCCGCTTCCCGGGATGATCTCCCCGCGCACCGGACGCCTGCACGCGAGCTTCCACCAGACCGTCGCGGCGACCGGTCGACTGAGCTCGTCCGACCCGAACCTCCAGAACATCCCGATCCGCACCGAGCAGGGCCGCGAGATCCGCCGCGCCTTCGTTCCCGGCTCGCCCGACAACGTGCTCCTCACCGCCGACTACTCGCAGATCGAGCTCCGCATACTCGCGCACCTCTCGCAGGACCCGGCGCTGATCGAGGCGTTTCGCGCCGACCAGGACATCCACACGTTCGTGGCCGCGCAGATCGCCGGCGTGCCGGCCGCCGAGGTGACGCGCGAGATGCGCACCAGGGCGAAGGCGGTCAACTTCGGCATCATCTACGGTCAGGGACCGCTGGGGCTGGCGCGCAGTCTCCGCATCGGCCGTGGGGAGGCCGCGGCGTTCATCCGCGACTACAAGAAGCGGTACCCCGGAATCCCGCGCTTCATGGAGCAGTGCATCCGCGAGGCGCAGGAGCGGGGCGGCGTGACGACGATGCTGGGGCGTTTCCGGCCGATTCCCGAGATCCACTCGAGCGGCCGGGCGGTGCAGGCCCAGGGCGAGCGCCTGGCGATCAACACGGTCGTCCAGGGGAGCGCCGCCGACATGATCAAGCAGGCGATGGTCCGCATCCACCGCCGCGTGCGCGACGGTGCGATCGATCTGCGGATGCTGATCCAGGTGCACGACGAGCTCGTCTTCGAGACGCCGCGCGCGCTCGTCGAGGAGCACGCGCACCTCGTGCGCGAGGAGATGGCGGGGGCCCTGCCGCTCGACGTGCCGGTCGTCGTCGACGTCGCGTGGGGGGAGAACTGGCTCGAGGGAAAGTGAAGCCTCCCGGGTGACGCGCCGGGGCCGGGCGAGCATGGCGACGAGGATCGCGCACTTCACCGACGTTCACGTCACCGAGGCGCCCGGGCGCGTGCCGCTCGCGGCGCTCCTCTCGAAGCGCATCGCGGGGTGGTTGAACCTCAGATTCCTGGGCCGCTTCGCCGCGCTCGCGGGGGTGATGCCGGTGGTGCGCGCCTTCCTCCGCGATCTCGAGGAGGTGCGGCCGGACCACATCGTCTTCACCGGAGACGTGACGGGCCTCTCGTTGCCGTCCGAGTACGAGGCGGCGCGCGCGGCGTTCGAGCCGTTGCTTCGCGACGAGCGCGTCGTCGGCATTCCGGGCAACCACGACGTCTACGTGCACGCCGCGCAGCGTGACCGCTACTTCGAACGCTGGTTCGGCGACTGGATCCGCACGGACCTCGCCCCCGACGACTTCCCGCAGGACCTCCGCGGCGCCTACCCGTTCCCCCTGGTCCGTCTCCTCGGCGACGACGGCGTGCTCTTCTGCCTGCGCGACGCGCGTCCGGTCCCGCTCCACGACTCCTCCGGCCACGTCGATCCGCGCCAGCTGAGCGCCCTCGATCACCTGCTCGAGCGCCCGGACCTCGCGGGCCGCGTGAGGATCCTCGCGCTCCACTACGGCCTCCTCCGCGCCGACGGCTCGCCGGACACGTACTTCCACCGACTGCGAAACGCCACCGAGGTCCTGTCGCTCGCCGCCAGCGCCGACATCGCGCTCGTCATCCACGGACACCTGCACCGGCGCTTCGTGCACCCGCGCGACAGCGTCGCCCCCTTCGCCATCGCCAACCCGGGCGCCCTGGCGCTCGAGAAACCCGGTTACGACCGCGCGTATCACGTCTACACCATCGAGGACGGCCGCATCGCGCTCGAGGCCCGCCGTTACGATGCGAAGGCGGGAGCGTTCGCGGCGTGGCCGGAGGCGGAGGGGGGTGGGGTGATCGGGTGAGGAGCTGGAAGACGGGAACGCAGATTACGCAGATTGACGCAACGGTCGACTCGAGTGAACTCATCGGATCTCTGACCGCGGCATCGGAGTCGGGTCTCGGAGTCGGAGTCGGAGTCGGTATCGGTATCGGGTCTCGGATTCGGCCATCGGAATCGGTCCTCCGTCTCTGATCTCTGACTCTGTCTCTGCCTCGAGTCGTCGAGGACGAGGACGAGGACGAGTTCGGGCCGGACCTGGGACCGGGGGCGGGACCGGGCGTATAATGACCCCCCGCGTCTCCCCCGAAACGAGGATGCCATGAAACGAGTGTTTCTTTTTCTCTGCCTGCTTCTCTTTCCTCTCGCTCTCCCTGCCGCGCCGAACGTCGTCGTCATCATCACCGACGACCAGGGCTATGGGGATCTCGGGATCACCGGAAACACGGTGATCGACACGCCGCGGATCGATTCGCTGGCGCGGCGCAGCGGGACGATGGAGCGGTTTTACGTCAGTCCGGTCTGTGCGCCGACGCGGGCCTGTTTGATGACCGGGCGATACAACTACCGCACGCGGTGCATCGACACCTTCATCGGACGCGCGATGATAGATCCGGCGGAGGTGACGCTCGCCGAGATGCTGCGCGGCGCCGGGTGGGCGACCGGCATCTTCGGCAAGTGGCATCTCGGCGACAACCACCCGATGCGGCCGATCGATCAGGGGTTCGAGGAGGCGCTCGTCCATCGCGGCGGCGGCATCGGCCAGCCGTCCGATCCGCCTGGCGGGGAGGGGAAGTACACCGACGCGATTCTCTTCCACAACGGAACGCAGGTGCACACGTCGGGCTACTGCACGGACGTCTACTTCGACGCCGCCATCGCGTGGATCGAGAAGTGTCGCGACACCGGGCGCGAGTTCTTCGCGTACATTCCGACGAACGCGCCGCACGGTCCGTTTCACGACGTCCCCGCGGATCTTCTCGAGAAGTACCAGTCGAGGGACCTCACGCCCGTGCTGCTCGGCGCGCCGAAGCAGGCCGACAGGGTGGCCCGCGTCTTCGCGATGATCGAGAACATCGATCGCAACGTCGGACGGCTTGTCAACCGTCTCGGCGAGCTCGGGATCCTCGACGACACCATCATCATGTTCATGGTCGACAACGGCCCGAACACGCGCCGCTACGTCGGACCGTTTCGCGGCTCGAAGAGCAACGTCCTCGAGGGCGGCATCCGCTCGCCGTTCTACTTCCACTGGCCGGCGCGTGTTTCGGCGGGGCGGTCGTCCGATCGCATCGCCGCCCACATCGACATCGTGCCGACGGTTCTCGAGGCGTGCGGTGTGAAGCCGCCCGCGGAGGTCGAGCTCGACGGTCGCAGCTTCCTGCCGCTGCTCGAGGGGAAGCAGGTGGAGTGGCCGGAGCGCGCGATCTTCATCCAGAGCCACCGCGGCAACGTGCCGGTGCGCTACCACAACTTCGCGGCCATCGAGCAGCGGTGGAAGCTGGTCAATCCGAGCGGCTTCGGCCGCGAGACGCTGCCCGGGGAGCCCCGCTTCGAGCTCTATGACATCGCCACCGACCCCGGCGAGAGCCGCGACCTCGCCGCCGAGCGCCCCGACGTCGTCGCGCGCCTCCGGAAGCTCTACGACCAGTGGTTCGACGACGTCGG
Source organism: Planctomycetota bacterium (assembly GCA_041569895.1). GTDB lineage: Bacteria > Planctomycetota > UBA8108 > UBA8108 > JACQVS01 > JBFFXF01. Next base: position 18,650 of record JBFFXF010000087.1, read on the forward strand.
CTCGACTCGACCCGACAACTACGCGCCGCCGCGCATCCTCATCGGTACCCCCCAGGAGAACCCGGTGGTGCTGACGCGCCAGGACTGGCGGCACGTCGAGGGGCGGCCCTGGGCGCCCGACTCGAACGGGTTCTGGATGCTGAAGGTCGCGCGGAAGCAGCAGTACGACGTCACGCTGCGGTTCCCGGCGGTGACCGAGTCGGCGGTGGCCATCCTGACCGTCGGAGACGCGACGATGCGGGCGCTGCTGGTCGCCGGCGCGACCGGCCACGCCTTCCGCGGATTGACGCTCCCCGAGGGCGACGCCGACCTCCGCGTCACCATCGCGAGCGGCGAGGACGAGCGCGGACCCTGGCAGGTCGAGGTGTCGCACTGAGGTTCCGTTCCCGGTCCCGGACCCGGCCCCGAGCCGCCCTCGCGCCCTGCCTTCCCTGGCAGAAACTGGAGCTGCGCCCCGATGGCGTGTACCATTGTCGCTCGGGGTGAGCGCCGCGTCGTTCCAGGGAGTCGATCCGTCATGAAGCGAGTCACGCTCTGTGTCCTCCTCACCCCTCTCCTCGTCCCGGCGGTGCCGGTGAGCGCCCAGATCTTCGGCGTCCGGCCGCAGCAACCGACCACGTGCGACGACGTCGTTCTCGAGGTCGAGCGCAAGTTCCCGACCAGTTGTCCGCGCGAGGTCGACGCCCGCCTCGACCGTGACGGCGTCCTCGTCGACGTGCGGCTGTCCGCCGTCGAGCTCGGCGGCTGCGAGGACGGCGCCGTGGTCGAGCGCTTCGACGTCTCGCTCGGCGAGTTCCCCACGGGGCGCTACCTCCTGCGGATCTCCTGGAACGACCTCGGTGTCGTCGGCACGGTCGGGATCGAGGTCATCCCCGGCGGGTGCGAGGCGGATCACGGCTTCGTGCGCGGCGACGTCAACCTCGACGGCGACGTCAACGTCGGCGACGCGGTGAGCACGCTGAACTTTCTCTTCGCCGGCGGGTCGATCGGCTGTCTCGAGGCGGCCGACGTCGACGGGTCCTCGAAGATCGATCTCACGGACGCGGTGTACGAGCTGAACTACCTGTTCCTCGGCGGGCTGGCGCCGCCGGCGCCGTTCGAGGAGTGCGGCCGTCCCGAGGCCGCGCTGGCGGTCGGCTGCGACGAGCCGCTGTGCTTCATCGATCTGCCGCCGCTACCGATCTGGATGGGGCGCGGGGACGGGTGCGTGCAGTGCTCGCCGTGCGAGCCGGTCTCGCTCGAGGGCGTGATCGCGGAGATCGAGGCGCAGGGGATCGAGGTGCTCCTGTCGACCGAGGTGCGGCTCAACGTGTGCGCCGCGTGCGGCTGTCCGACCGGCCGATTCTTCGCCATCCTCGTCCCGGTGAGCGAGCGGCCGATCCTCGAGGGGCTCGGCTGGTCGGTGATGGACGAGCCCCCGGTCCTTCCCGAAGCTCCCGCGGGACTCTGACGGAGCGGACGATCGATGACACACACCATGGAACCGACACCGCGCCGTCCCGCCGCCACCGGTCCCGCGTCGATGAGCCCTGCGTCAACGAGCCCTGCGTCAACGAGCCCTGCGTCAACGAGCCCTGCGTCAATGAGAACGGGCCTGGTGGCGCTGGCGGTCGCGGCGCTCCTCGCCGCCGCGTCGCCGCTCGCGGCCCAGATCCGCATCAACGAGGTGCTCGCGTCGAACCTCCTCGGCCGCGCCGATGAGGACGGCGACTTCGGGGACTGGATCGAGCTCGTCAACGTCGGGCCGCTGGCGCTCTCGCTCGAGGAGTACGGGCTCACCGACGATCCGAGGATTCCCTTCAAGTGGATCTTTCCCGAGGTGCGGCTCGCGCCGGATCAGTACCTCGTTGTCTGGTGCTCCGGCAAGAACCTGCACGGCGCCGAGCTCCACACCAGCTTCCGGCTCTCCGGCTCGGGCGAGCGCGTCGAGCTCGTCACGCCGGCGGGATCCGTCGCCGACGCCGTCGTCTTTCCGGCGCAGACGGATGACCATTCCTGGGGACGCACGCCCGATCGCACCGGCGACTGGCGCTACCTGCTGCGACCGACGCCCGGGCGCCCGAACGACGTCGTTTCGTCCGAGACGCCGATCTCGTCGCTCCCCGACGTGACGCCCGGCGGGGGCGTCTACGCCGAGCCGCCCGTGCTCGAGATCTCCGGCGACTTTCCGCCCGGCGTGGTGATCCGTTTCGCCATCAACGGATCGCCCCCCAACGCCGACAGCCAGATCTACCGCGGTCCGCTCGCGGTGCAGCGCACCTCCGTGCTCCGGGCCGCCGCGTTCCTCGATCGCGATCGCGTCAGCGGCATCGCGACGCACACCTACCTCGTCGACGTCGACCACCTCGAGGTGCCGATCATGGCGATCTCGATGAGGCCGTCGGACTTCGAGTTCGTGCATCTGTCGAACCAGAATCGCGGCCGGCAATTCGAGCGCGGGGGCCACCTGGAGGTATTCAACGAGGCGGGGCAGCGCGTCGCGTCGTCGCCGATCGGTCTTCGGCTGCACGGGGGCGCGGGGCGGTCCGGCGGACTGGCGCTGAAGAAGTCGTACCGCGCGTACTTTCGCCGCGAGTACGGCAACGCGAAGCTCGATCTGCCGCTCTTCGCCGACACCGAGGTGCGCCGTTTCGACAAGCTGGTGCTTCGCGCCGGCATGGCGGACGCCTTCCGGAGCGGTCCGCGCGCCTCGCTGATCAGGGACCAGGTGGTGCGCAACCTCCACCGCGACATGGGTCACCTGATCGCCCACGGCACGTGGTACAACCTCTTCGTCAACTCGCGGTATCGCGGCCTCTACAACGTCAGCGAGCGGATCGGCGCCGACTTCTTCGCGTCGTACTTCCCGGGCACCGACGACGATGACTGGGACGTCGTCGCCGCGTTCGCCGACGCCATCGACGGCGACAAGGTCGCCTGGGAGGAGACGGTGCGCTTCTTCAAGGAGTCCGACCTCAACGACGAGGCGCTCTTCGAGGAGGCGATCCGGCGCGTCGACGTCGAGAACCTGACGACCTACGTCATCACGAACATGTGGGCGCAGAACCACGACTGGCCATCGAACAACTGGTTCGCGGCCGCGCCGCGCGGGCATGACATTCCGTGGCAGTTCGTCGTGTGGGACGCGGAGTCCGGGCTCGGCTGGGGGCCGACCGGCCACAGCGCCGACAGCTTCGAGCATTTCTTCCTGTCCGGGAACCGCGGCGGCAACCTGTCGGACGTCTTCGTGTCGCTCTTCGCCCGGCGAGACTTCCAGCGCTACTTCCTCGAGACCTTCGACGAACTGCTGGGAACGGTGCTCTCTGCGGACCACGTGATCGGCCTGGTTCGAGAGCAGGCGGACGTGATCGACGGCGACATCGAGGAGGAGGCCGCGGCGACGTCGGGCGACGCGCGAGAGTGGGCCTCCAACATCGAGGCCATCATCGATTTCGCCAAGAATCGCGGATCCGCGCTGCGACAGGCGGTCTTCGAGTCGGGGCGGTTCACGCTGCCGCGCGCCGTCGCGGTCGATCCCCGACGCGTCCGGCTGCTTCCCGAAACCGTCGTGGTCGTCGAGGGGCGCAACCTCGAGCGTGACGCGCGCATTTTCTTCAACGACGTCCCGAGCCCGTCCGTCGAGTTCATCTCCTCCGTCGCCATGCGCGCCGCGTTGCCCTTCGACCTCGCCGTCGCGGGCAACCCCGACATCACCGTCGAGCACGAGGGGTTCCGGCTGACGGCGCGGGGGCTGCTGCGCGTCGATCTCGCCCGGCCGCGGATCGTCAATCTGCAGCCGGATCGGGGTTCTGGGCGCGGCGGCGACGAGGTGCTGATCTCCGGGATCAACTTCCTCGAGGGCGTCACGGTGCTCTTCGGCGAGACGCCGGCCCCGTCCGTCGAGCGCTTCTTCGACACCGACGTCCTGCTGCGCGTCATCACGCCGCCGGGATCGGGCACCGTCGAGGTGCGCGTCGTCAACACCATCCCGGGCGAGGTCCCCTCGGAGACGACCCTGCCCTTCACGTATGTGCCCGCCGGCGAGGCGCGGTTCCTCCGCGGCGACATCAACGGCGACCGACGCGTGACGATCACCGACGCGATCGCGGTGCTCGATGTCCTCTTCCGCGACCCGGCGCCGCCGGCGTGCCTCGATGCGGGGGATGCGGACGACTCGGGCCGCGTCGACCTGACCGACGCGATCGCCCTGCTCGATCACCTCTTCCGCGGCGGCGGCCCGTTGCCGCAGCCATCCGGCGCGTGTGGCGTCGACCTGACCGCCGACTCGCTGCCCTGCGCGCGGCCGGTCTGCGAATAGGAAGCTGGCGTGGTCAGCCGTTCGCGATGACGTCCCCGCCGACCGTCACGACCGGGATCGGCAGACCCTCGGCGCTCTCGATGACATCGAGGCGCACCGGGTCGCCGGCGCGTTCAGCGGCCTCGAGGAAGCTGCGGATCTCCCCCGTCGAGATCAACTGCGAGCGCAGTCCGTCCGGATGGACCACCGTCACCGACGGCGTGCCGTGCGGCACCTGATCGAAGAGGTCGAAGATCCGCAGGTCGCAGCGGGGCAGCGGGATCCTCTCGACGGCGTCTCCCTCCTCGCCGGTCGGGTCCGCGACCGCGAATGTCGAGCCCGCCGTCGGATCGTCGACGATCCACAGCGCGGCGTTCTGCCAGCGGGTCACCATGGCGCCCGGACTCGCGCCGGCGCGCCGGATCACGTCCGCGGGCGTCGACGGATCGGAGATCGGCACGTCGACATCGGTCACGGCCGTGATGATCTGGCCGAGCCCGGCGGTGTCCGGCACCAGCACGGTGCGCTCGTACGTCCCCGCCTCGCCGTTGCGGTACCCCTGGAGCCGTGAGTAGGGGATGAGCTCGTAGCGCTGTCGCGAGGTCTGGGTCCTCGAGACGCGGGGAAAGTAGACGAGGCGCAGCAGCTCGGGGAACGAGAAGATCTGGTAATAGACAAACACACCCTGCTCGGCGAAACGCGCGCGCAGCGGCACGGCGTCGAACACGGTCTGCTCTCCCGGCAAGAGGAGCGTGTCGTCCGCGAAGACCCGCGGTGTCGACTGCGGGTAGCCGGGGTAGAGGTCGAACGCGTTGATCGATTCCCGGTACCTCAACATGCCGCGGAGCGACGACTGCAGGTCGAGACAGAAGGGGATCTGCTGCTCGAGCGACACCGTGCGGATGAGGATCGGCTGGGCGGTGGTGTTGGAGACCGTGACGCGTGCGTCGCGCAGCTCTCCGAAGCCGATCGGGTCGCCGTCGATCTGGAGGTTGACCAAGGGGTGGCCGTAGTCGATCTCCCGGACCTGCGCGCAGCTCGAGAGCGAGGCGAGCGGGAGAGAGACGGCGAGCAGCAGGAGGAAGCGCCGGACGGCGACGCGGTCAGGCGAGCCGCGCGTAGCCGAGGTTGTCGAGGATCCGGTAGACGCTGTCGGCGATCTCGTGCACGCGGAAGTCGCGCACCTGGTCGAGGATCGGGCCGAAGAAGACGTTGGCGTCATTGGATGGATCATAAACGGGTTTCCCGTCCTCATCAAAATCGACGGGAAATCCCTTCGACTTGTCGTGGTGGTCGAGAATATTCCGCGAACGCTCGAGGCAGGCCTTGCCGATGGTCTGCGGGATGTAGCTCCACGCGTTCATCGCCACGACGCCGAGCGTGCCCAGGCGCCGCTGCTCCTCGACCGAGAGGCTGCGGATCGACGAGAATCCGTGCACCACGAGACGGCTGCCGACGTCGAGCTGGTGGATCCTGTCGAGGACGTCCCACTGCACGCCCACCGGTCGCGCGTTGATCGACTCGGTGCCGATGTTCGGCACGACGAGATCGAAGCGAGTCTCCTGGAGGTACCGCACGATGTGCTCGGGATCGGTGAACGGCGACGACTCGATGCCCTCGCCGCCGGCCGCCACCTCCTCGAGGCATCCCTCGAGCACCTTGGGAGTGCCGCGGCTCTCGAGCAGCTTCCGGTACTCGGTCGAGTTCTCGATGTTCTTCTCCAGCGGCGAGTGCGAGTCGTCGAACATGACGCTCGAGAAGTGCCCCACGAAGTCCTCGTCGCGCAGCAGCTCGTCGGTCGACACGACGCCGCCGGGCAGCGTGTGGTGGCCGTGGTCGTAGTGGTGCGTGACGTGAACGGCGCCGAAATCCGACCACGCGGGGTCGGTGATGGTGCGCATGAAATCGGTCGCCAGCCTGACGTTCAGCATCAGGCGCCGTCGATAGGCCGAGGCGTTGCCGCCACGCGAGGGCAACTGGTGACCGGCCTCGAGGTATCTCGGCAGTTGCTGGAAGATATAGTGGCCGACGGTCGCGAAGATGCCGATCGGCAGTCGCGAGATGCCGTGATCGGAGGCGAACCGGGCGGCGCCGCGGACGATGCCGTGGATCTGATCCTGATCGGAGTAGCCGATGCGCGCCATCGTCAGGTGGTTGCGCGCGCAGAGATCGTAGAGCTCGCGGGTCCCGTCGTGATCAAGAATCAGCGGCATCGTGTGTCCTCCATCCCGGACCCGGTCCCGGACCCGGAGTTTCCTGAAACAAACCCTCGATTGTCCCCGAACGTGCGCCCCTGAATCAAGCGCCCTCAGAAGCGCCCCGCCTTGGCCGCCGGAGCATGAACGGATATACTGCACTGTATTCGGGACCTGCGGTGTCGGGCACGGGCACTGTTCCGGAACCCGGGACGGAAACCGGAGAGGAGCTCAGGCGACTCACCCGAGCTCCCGACGCGCGTCTCCGACGCGACAGAAAAGGATCAGATGAACGAGCAGAGCGAGCGAGACCGTGGTCTGGACCGTCGCGCGTGGGTTCTGACGGCCGGTCTGGCGATTCTTCTCACCGCAATCCTCGTCGTCGGTCTCTCCGCGACAGGGGCATCTCCTGCCACCGCGGGCGGGACGAGCGGCTGCCCGGCGGTCGACGGCACCGACCGCGCGGTCTCCCCGATCTCCTGTAGCGAGATCCACGCCGCGCTCCGTGGCGTGGATCCGCGATGACGTGGACCTGGGAAGAGGAACGCGACCTCCAGGGCCGGGTCCTCGATGCCGTCCTGCGCGGCGACGAGTCTCCCGATGCGACTGGACTACGCGAGATCCGCGCCGGGATCCTGCGCGACCTGCGGTCTGACCGCGACGATGATGGGTGCGGGCAGATCGAGGCCGAGGTCGAGCGCGAGCAGCAGCGGCTGCGCGCCGTCGAGGATGGCGAGAGCGGCCTCGATGAGCCGAGCGCTGCCTCCACCGCGACGCTGCATCTCGCGACGCTCGCGATCGGCGAGCGCCTCCGCTGGCTCCACCGTCTGCGAGACTGGATCTGCGAGAGCTCGACGCTCCGTCCCGAGCATGTCGTCGAGAGCGAGGTGCGCTGGATCGACGGGCGCGCTGCCGAGATCGGGCACGCTGACAGGAGTCTCGCGGGCGAGGCGGAGACCTTGCGGTCACTCGCGCGCGATCTCCACCACGACGTCCAGCGACGATCGGTGCGCGCGTGGATCCAGTACGAATGCGACGAGGACGAGCAGGCCGGAGAGGCGGAGGGCGGCGCCGAGGAGGAA
>JBFFXF010000088.1:0-25843 GCA_041569895.1 Planctomycetota bacterium
GACCGGCGCCGTCGGGGTCGACCTGGGAGGGACCAGCGTCAAGCTCGTGTCCCTCCGCGGCCGCCGCGTTCTCGACAGGGCGCATCATCCGACACCCGCGGGGACGGCGAGCGAGATCGCGGCGACGCTCGCCGCGCTCATCCGGGGCGCGTCATCGCGGATCGGCGGGCTCCCGGCCGTGGCGGTCGCGGTCCCCGGCTTCCTCGATCGGCGACGGCGACGCATCGAGCTTCTCTCCAACGTTCCGGCTCTCGACGGCTTCGCCCTGGCGGCGAGCCTCGAGCGCAGACTGCGAGGCGCGGTCACGCCGCCGATCCGACTCGACGCGGACACCAACGCCGGCGCGCTCGGCGAGGCCCGGCTCGGGGCGGGTCGCGGCGCGTCGCGACTGCTCTACGTCACCGTCGGCACCGGCCTCGGGGCGGCCCTCATCACCGATGGACGCATCGTGCGCGTCTCGCGGCACACCGTCGGACAGGTCGCCCACATCCCGCTCGATCCCGCGGGGCCCCGCTGCCCGTGCGGCGCTCGCGGGTGCGCCGAGCAGCTGATCGCGGCGCGCGGCATCACGGCGCGGGCGCGGCGACTCGCCCTGGCCGCGAGGGACCGGCGTTCGCCCGCGGACGTCCTCGCTGCGGCGAGGAGGAGCTCTCGAGCGGCGCGCGCCGTGCTCCGCGAGACGGGAGTGCTGCTCGGGCGCCTGCTCTCGATCCTCACGGCGATGCTCTCGCCGGATCGCGTCGTCGTCGGGGGCGGCGTCGCGGGGGCGGCCGAGTTCCTGCTGCCGGCGACGCGCCGCGAGCTGCGCGATCGCGTGGAGGTCCGGCCCGCCGCGCTCGGCCGGTTTTCCGGCGCTGTCGGCGCGGCGATCATCGCCACAACGGCCGCCACAGAGTGATTTTTGTCGAACTTCGGGCCACGCTGGGGTTCAATTCAGAAGCCAGGCGCGCCGTCGGAAGTGAGATCGCTTTCCGGCGGGCAGCGTGACGCCGGCCGGCGCCGCGACTCCCGCCGAGAGATCGGTTCTTTCGCGTGGGTGAGGCGGCTTCCGAGGGTCGGCGGCCCCGAGGGTCCCGGAGCCTTCAACGCGCCACTGACTGACAGGAGGCACTTCACGATGGACCGTTTCTCCCGGAAACGCCCCGGCCGGAGCCGCAGCTCGATCCCGGTCGCGCTCGCCGCGCTCGGGGCCATCCCGCTCGTGCTGATCGCGCTGAACGGGTCGGCCCAGGACGCGCTCCCGGTCCCCGAGGTCCGGCCGGAGCCGCGTCAGATCGAGGCGCCGAGCTTTCGCCAGCAGCAGTTCCGGCGGGGCGACACGAACGCGGACGGCACGGTCGACATCACCGATGCGGTCACCGGGCTCGAGTTCCTCTTCAAGAAGGGCGAGCCGCCTCCGTGCATGGAGGCTGGAAACTCGAACGGCGACGGGCAGATCGACGTCAGCGACGCGGTCTTCACGCTGAGCTACCTCTTCGCGGGAACGAGGGCGCCGCCGGCGCCCGGACCCGACGAGTGCGGTGTCGATCCTCGTGAGAGCACTCTCGGCTGCGACGAGTACGCGCTGTGCAGCGACGAGCTGGCGCTCATCACGCACGTCCTCGGGCGCATCACCTTCGGCGCCAACGTCGACCTGCTGAGCCGGATTCAGACACGGAGGGACCTCATCGATTACATCGAGGAGCAGCTCGCCGCGCCGTCGCCGTACGACCAGGCGACCCACGAGCCGGAGCTCGACCGGGAGATCGAGGCGCTCGACATCGGCTTCAAGGGCGACCGGCCGCTGACGGCCAACAACCAGGTGCAGCGCGTCAAGGGCATGCTGCTCACCGACGCCATCGAGAGCGAGTGGCAGTTGCTCCACGTCGTCGCGCAATTCTGGAACAACCATTTCCACACGCAGATCGACACGCTGCCGCAGAGCTTCTTCGGACGCGGCGGACGGGGCGGCGGCGGGCTGAGGTCGAGTCGCGAGCTGTTCAACCTCTTCGACACCGACGGCAACGGGATCCTCTCCGAGTCGGAGTGGAACGCCGTCAAGGCGGCTCACCCGAGCGCCATCCGCTGGGAGGACTTCGGCCGCGGGCGACTCGACGGCATCACCGCCGAGGAGTTCCTCAACCGCAACCAGATCGCCTACTGGAAGTATCGCGCCCGCCGGGAGCAGCTCGGCGTCGCCGCGGACATGGAGCGGCGCGAGTACGATTTCTACCGGCGATCGGCGTTCGGAAAGTTCCGCGACCTCCTCGAGGGGTGCTCGAAGAGCGTCGCCATGCTGATCTACCTGAACGGCTTCGAGAACACCGTCCGCGAGCCGAACGAGAACTTCGCCCGTGAGTACTTCGAGCTCTTCGCCCTCGGCGTCGATCGCGTGTACACGCAGCGCGACATCGAGGAGCTGTCGAAGGTGTTCACCGGCTGGACGGTGGGCTGGGTGCGGCGTTCGCTGTACGCGGCGGACGACATTAACTTCCAGGACCACCCGGAGGCGCGCCACTTCCTGATCAACAGGCGGGAGCCGGCGCCGCTGCGGTTCCCGGACACCAGCAACTGGGACGATTCCGTCTACACGTGGGCCTTCGTGCTGTCGCACCTCGACCGAAACGGCAATCGCACCGACCAGCACGACTGGTCGCGGAAGGACCTCTTCCTGCGCCGATTCGGCGGCGTCGACTCGCTCGGCAACCCGGCCGATTCCTCGGACCAGCTGACGATTCCGGCGGTCACCACCACCTCGCAGCAGACTCGACAGGCCGCGCTCCGGGAGTTCGACCTCGTCACGGATCGCGTCGTCAATTTCCGCGACTGCGCCAAGTTCATCTCGACGAAGCTGATCCAGCTCTTCGTCACCGACGACCTGTCGCTGCTGAAGAAGACGTATCCGATGCCGGCCGAGCTGCGGGCGCGTTTCGACTCGGTCGATCGCGATCGCAACGGGATCATCAGCGGGGCGGAGTGGAGCGCGCCGGTGCCGCTCGTGCTGCCGAACGGACGCCCGCCGGAGATCTTTGATGAGCTCGACGCCGACGGCAACGGCGTCATCACCGAGAGGGAGTACCAGGAGCCCGATCTGCTGCTCGACGCCATCGCCGCGTGGCGCGATTCCGACGGGACGATCCGCGACGTGCTGCGGGCCATCCTCCTCTCCGACGAGTTCCTCAGCTTGAAGTTCCGGCGCGCCAAGGTGAAGACGCCCTTCGAGCTCGTGACGAGCTCGGTGAGGGCGCTCGACGCCGCGATCGACACCGACGCGCTGCTGACGACGACAAACGATTTGGTGCTCGCCGGTCAGGAGCTGTTCAACTTCGCCGACCCGACCGGCGAGTCCGAGCTCGGGTTCGACTGGATGCACACGGTCGGGCTCCTCGAGCGACTGAAGTACGTCAACCGGGCCGCCAACCCGGCGACGATCGCCGAGCGGCGCGTCACCTGGAACCCGAACGGGCTGCGCTCCCGGTGGAATCTGACTACGGGCGAGCGAACGGTCGACTTCCTCAACCTGCTCCTGCACTCCGGCGACGTCCTGCCGGAGCAGAGGGAGCTGGCGCTCGAGGTCTACGGCTCGGTGTCGGCGTTCCGGAGAATCCCGGCGACGACGGCGTTCCTCCTCAGCCTGCCCCAGTTCCAGAAGCAATGAGCGGGGCGCGCGGCTCGGGAGACACGAACGGGAACAGACGACACGCACTGAAAGGCTCATGAAAATGATCGAAAGAATCCTCGAACGCCGGGAGTTCTTCCGCTGGAGCGCCGCGTCGCTGACCGCGCTCGGCCTCGGCTCGACGATGCCGCTCTTTCTGCGGCGCGCGCTGGCGGCGCCGCTCGCGAGCGGCAAGAAGCTGATGTTCATCTTCCTCCGCGGCGGCGTCGACGCCGTGCAGGCCGTGATCCCGTACGGCGACGCGGGTGGCGGAGGGGACAAGCCGGACTACCTCGGCGCGCGCCCGCGTCTCGCCGTGCCGCCGGCCCAGGCCCACGATCTCAACGGCTTCGCCAGTCTCAACCCGGCCCTGCAGACGACCGCGCCCGGCGGCCCGCGCGTCGCCGACATCTTCCACGGCACGCTCGACGGCCGCGGCCGTCAGCTCGCGATCCTCCACCGCGTCGGCTACCAGCAGCAGAACCGCTCTCATTTCAACAGCCAGCAGTTCTGGGAGAACGCCGTGCCGGGAAACCAGGCCCTCGAGGAGGGCTGGCTCAACCGCTACATCACCGAGTACGCGGATGCCGGCAACCCGCTGCAGGCGGCGACCATCAACGGCAACCAGCTGGTGATGATGAAGGGGCAGACGCTGATTCCGGTGCTGCGCTCCATCGACGACTTCTCGCTGCCGTCGAACGTCGAGCTCGGCGTCTTCCCGACGCCGGCGAATCGGCGCGGCTCGGGTCTCAAGGGCGCGTATGGTCAGACCGGATTCGACCCCGCCGTGAGCTACAACGCGCTCACCTACGGCACCGGTCGCAGGCTGCTCGAGAGCCTGCAGTTCTTCGAGGACAACGTCCGCTCGGTGCCGTATACGCCGGCGCCCGAGGCGGCGTCGCGGTACGCCGCCATCGGAGACCGGCGCTTCGCCGGCTTCGTGCAGGACTGCGCGCGGCTGATGAAGCAGGTCGGCGACCTGCAGATCGTCGGCTGCAACCAGGACGGGTACGACACGCACGGCGCCGAGGACCGCCGCTTCCCGAACCTCATGCGCGACCTCGGGCTCGCGCTGACGGCGCTCTACTTCGATCTCGAGCCGATCTGGGACGATACCATCATCGTCACCATGTCCGAGTTCGGACGGACGTCGCTCGAGAACGGCAACCTCGGCACCGATCACGGCGAATCGACGTGCATGTTCGTCATGGGAGGCCCGGTCCGCGGCGGCGTCTACAACTGTGACGCCTCGAGCTGGGCGAACGGCGATCTCTTCTCGACGCCGAACGGCCGATACGTCGCGCACCGGACCGATTTCCGCGCCGTGTATCACGAGATCATCACGCGGCACCTCGGCGATCCGGCGAACAAGATCGACTCGATCATTCCGGACTACTCGGCACTCGAGGGCGCGGACACGCAGGGCTACTTCTCGTCGCTCGGCTTCCTCGCGTGACCGCGTGGAGCGTGCCCGGCCACGCGTGATCGGAGCTCGCGCCCGACTCCGGGCGAGCGTCGCCGCCGTCGCCCTCGGCTGGCTCGCGTCATGCGAGCGAGCCGAGGAGGCGTCGACGCTCGCCCCCCACCGCGTCGCCGGACGTCAGATCCTCATCCGCCACGCCCGCTCCTTCGATCCTCGCCCCGACCGCACCCTCGAGGAGGCGCGCGCTCTCGGCCAGCGCCTCGCCCGCGAGGCGCGCGACCACCCGGACGCGTTCGAGGAGCTGCGTCGCTCGTGGTCGGACGACTCGCGCGGCGAGAACGACGGGGAGCGCCCGAGCTCGCCCGGGATCGTCCTGCGCGGGCAGCTCTCCGACGACCTCGCCCCTGTCGAGGTGGCCCTCTTCGGCGCGAGCATCGGCGAGGTCGTCGGTCCGGTCGAGACGCCCCTCGGATTCCACGTGCTCCGTCGCGTGCCGATCCGCGAGCTCTGCGCCGCCCACATCCTGGTGCGACACCGCGACAGCGTCGATCCGCCGGGAGTGCCGCCGCTGCCGGTGACCGATCGCTCGCGCGAGGAGGCGCTCGAGCGCGCCACGACGATCCTCGTCGAGGCGCGGCATGCCGACGACGACGGCTTCGCCGAGCTCGCCCGCGCCCGTTCCGAGGCGATCGACCGCTTCTCGGGCGGCCGTCTCGGCATCGTGCCGCGAGGCGTGCTCCCGCCGGCGCTCGATGAGGCCATCGAGTCGCTGGCGATCGGCGAGGTCGGCGGGCCGGTCGAGACGCCGTTCGGAGTCCACGTCGTCCGGCGCCTCCCGGTGGAGCGCGTGCTCGTCCGCGCCCTCGTCGCGACGCGGGACGAGCTCGAGCGACGGCGAGCGCGACTCCTCGAGATCACGCGTGCGGGCGCACGGGAGGCGGCGTTCGTCGAGGAGGAGCGAGCGTTTTGGTCCGGACCGGGTTCCTTCCCGCCCGCGGGACGAGTCCACGATGTCCAACGCGGCGCCTACCCCGCGTCCATCGAAGGCGCGCTCTTCGCCCTCGAGATCGGCGAGCTCTCAACGGTCACCGACTTCGAGGGCGGCGCGGCGCTCTTCCTGCGAGTCGAGTGAGTCGGGTGCAGCGGAGACGGGCGCGCGTCAGTGCCCGTTCCGGCGTCCTCCGTTCTCGCGCCGGTCCTTGGACTCGAAATCCGCCGCGCGCTCGAAGAGCTCGCGCTTGAGGTCGTGCTTCTTGAGGAGACTCGAGAGCTGCGGGCGGTGGATGCCGAGCTCCTTGGCCGCGTGCGTGATGTTGCCGCCGGTCTTGCGCAGCGTGTTCTCGATGATGTGCTTCTCGAGGATCAGCTTGGCGTCCTTGAGCGTGATCTCCCGCGAGAGCAGCTGCCGGATCTCCATCAGCGTCTGCTGATCGCTCTCCTCCGGGAGGAGCCGACGACGCAGCTCGTAGTAGAGCGACACGCTGTTCGGGATGCGCGCCTCGGGACCGACGATCTGGTACGCGACGCGTCCGTTCACCAGGCTGATCAGGCGCCCCTCGAGGCGTTGCGCCAGGTTGTCCGCGTTCGGCAGCGTGGTCTCGGTGGCGAGGACGGTGAGTATCGGGCTGCCCCAGCTGGCGATCGCCGAATCGGGAAGCTCCTCGCTGATCTCCGCGGCGAGCCGTTCACCGAGGAGACGCGCCTCGTCGTTCATCGACGCCTCGAGCGTCGGCAGGTAGTAACCGATGAGGAAGAAGGGCCGGCCGTGCAGGTTGTTCAGCCGGTAGGCCTCGCGGAGCCGCTCGAGGAGGTAGGACGTGGTGTAGAGCCCGGTGAGGGGCTCGCGCATGGCGAGGTCGACCAGCCGCCGGTTGTCGAGCGAGGTGCCGATGTGCTCGGTGAGCATCTCGATGATCTGCTCTTCCGGCCGCGAGAAGGACCCCATGTTGATCGGCCGGTCGAGGTACAGCGCGCCGTAGATGCGCTCACGCGCCCTCACCGGCACGACGAGCAACGATCGCTGATACAGCCCGCGCGACTTGAAGAACCGCTCCTCCTTCTCGCGGTTGTCGGATCCGGTGATGACGAACGACTTCCCCTTGCGGATCGCCTCCTCCGCGATCGATTGCGCGGACGGGTAGTCGGGGTGCTCCTCCGGAGTCTCGCCGAAGCCGTACTGCGCGGCGAGCGCGTAACGCCGGCTCCTGACGCGCAGGAGGAAGCCGCGCGCCGCGCGACCGAGGTCGATCGCCTCCTGGAGCACGAGATTGGGGAAGTCCACCGCGTTCTGCGCCGCGTTGACGCGCAACACCGCCGCGTTGAGCGCCCGGTAGCCGGTGAGATCGCCGGTGCGCTCCTCGACCTCGGCGCGCTCGCGCTCGTCGGCGGTCGTCGGTCGACCCTGGACCTCGCGGCGGAACCGGTTGGCGTCGTCGAGGAAGACCTTGCGACGCGGGTCCTCGAGGTAGCGTCCGGCGAGGTCGTCCGGGAGGCCGTCGGCGACACGGCGGATGATCGCCTCGGCCTTGCCGTAGAAGTTTCCGGCCTCGGTGAAGTCCCGGTCGTAGTGGTAGAGCTTCGCGAGCGAGTAGTAGGTCTCGAAGAGCGGGTGGACGTCGTTGAGGCTCTTGCAGAGCTCGTACGCGCGGTCGAGATGCTCGCGAGCCTTCTCCCGGCTGCCGCCCTTGAGGAACCGGAAGATGTTGCCCTTGATGACGTGAGATCTCGCCTGCAGATCGACTGCCTGCAGCTCCTCGGCGAGGACGAGCGCCTTCGAGGCGAGCTTGAGGGCGTCGTCGTAGCTCTCGCGGTCGTAGCGGGACGTCGCCTGGTCGAGGAGGACCTTCGCCTCCTGCCTCCGATTCCCGAGCTTGGAGTAGATCTCGAGCGACTTCTTGTACTCCGCGTCCGACTCCTCCCAGTTGCGGCGCAGCGCCTCGTGCCGCCCGCGAAGGCGAGCGCTGGTCGCCTCCTGGAACTTGAGCTTGAACTCGGACGCGAGAATCGCGGTCTGGCGCGTCAGGCCGTCGACCTGCTTGCGGTCGCCGATCTCGTAGAAGAGCCACCCCTTGCGGATGAATGCGTCGACCAGACCGCGCGTGTCCTTGACGACCTCGCTGTTGTGGATGGCGCGATCGAAGAACGACAGCGCGGTCATGTAGCGGCCGAGGCGCGCGTGCAGCTCGCCCATGACGCCGAGCGTCGGGTTGAGGCCCAGGAGATCGCCGATGCGCCCCTTCAGCCGGATGCTGTGCGTCAGGTGCGCAATCGTCTTGAGCTCGTCTCCGGTCCGCAGGTAGACCATGCCGAGCTGGTCGTACGAGACGCACAGGCCGGCGATGTCCTGCGTGCGCCGCTTGATCTCGAGGGCGCGGTAGAAGTAGCGAGCCGCGCGGAAATACGTGCCCTGCGCCAGGTACACGGTTCCGAGATCGTCGAGCACGCGCGCGGTCGCCGCCTCGTCGCCGGCGGACTCGAATCCGTCGAGCGCGCGACGGAAGTTCTCGACCGCGTGCACGTAGTCGCCGCGCTGCTTGAACGCCTGCGCCAGAAGCTGGTAGAGCCTCGAGCGCAACACCAGCGGCACCTCGCCGGATCCGGGCGCGGCCGCGTCGCTGTCCTCCTCCGATGACCCGAGCAGGTGCTTCTGGACGATCTTGACGCCCTTGAGGCAGACGTTGATCGCACGCTTGACGTCGCCGCGGTCCAGCCGAACCACGGCGTTCGCGAGGTGCCACTCGACGCCGAGCGGCGAGTTGATCTCCTTGATCAGCTTGAAGGAGCGATTGAGCGCCTTGAGCGCGCGGTTCGTGTCGCCCGCCAGGCGGTGCACCTCCCCTTCGTGCAGGTAGATCTCGGCCTTCCTGGCATCGTCGAGCGTGCTGCCGCCCTCCTCGAGCAGCCGCTCGAGCGACTCGAGCGCGCTGTCGAACTGCTTGAGCGCCATCTGGTACACGGCCTTGCGCTCGAGGACCCGAACGCGCGTCTCGAGGTCCTCCTCGCCATCGAGGACGCCGAGCAGCTCGTCGAGCAGGTGAACGGCCTTCTCGATCGAGAATGACCGCGCGAAGCGTGTCGCCGCGCGCCAGCCGTAATCGACCGAGGTGCGCGGCTCGGTCCCCTGTCGCAGGTGGTAGAAGACCTCGAAGTTCTTCTCGTCGCGGCCGGATCCGATCTGCTCGAGGACTTCCTCACCGATCCGCTGGTGCAGCGCGACCCGCTCGTCGGCATCGGTGATGGTCCGCGCGACGACATCCGCGTAATCCCGGATCCGGAAGAAGTACCCGTCGTGCTCCTCGGCGCGCGGGAAGAGCTGCGCAACGCGCTCGGTGAGGCACTTCTCGTCGAGTCTCTGGAGGGTCGACTGGACCTCGGCCGTCGACGCGTCGAGGATCCGGGCGAGCTGCTTCGACGTCAGCGGCTTGCGCGCGTACGCGAGCACGCGAAGCACGGCGAGCTCGTCATCGTCGGTCGCCTCGAGCCGCCGGCGCAGGATGCCGTGTCGGATCGAGATCGCCTGCGGCGAGGGCGCCGTCTCCTCGCCGGAGTCGGCGTCACCGGCCTCGTTGTCGTCGCCGTCGGCCTCCTTCGAGCTCACCCCGGGACCGTCGTCGGCGCTCTCCTCTCCGCTGTCGGTGGCGCTCTCCGATCCGTCCTCGGCGGCGGATGCCTCGCCGGCGCCCCTGTCGGGGACGTCACCACCGTCCTCCTCGATCGGGATGGCACGCTCGATGTCGGCGGGCGTCAACGTCGTCCGGTCCCGCACGGTCGGCGCCGCGAGTCGGAGGAGCTCCTCGATGTAGCAGGGGAACCCCTCGGCCGTCGCGTGGATGCGGTCGACCGCGCCGGCGTCCGCCTGGAGCCCGGCCTCCGCGAGGGCCAGCGTGACGAAGGCCCGGGTCTCGTCCGGACTCATGCGCCGGATCTCGCCGTGGTACGCGAACGGCTCCTCGCCGAGGCTCCGGAGCGCACGCTCGAGATAGTTGTCCGCGGCGGGATCGCCCTGGTAGTTCGCGAGGATCATCAGGCGCACGAGGCGGTCCTCGAGGTCGCTGGCGGCGCCGCGCTCGACACCCGTCTGCCCCGGGTAGAAGCGCTCCCGGGCCTCGGGCGCGTCGTCGAGCTCCTCCGGGTCCTCCCCCCAGTCCTCGCCGGGGTCGACGGCGGTCTCGACGAGCGCCGGCGCGTCCGACTGCTTCCAGCCCTCGAAGCGGGCGTTGCGCTGCGCGATGTTGCGCCCGATGTAGCGCAGCAGCTCGACAGTGGCCTGGTCGCCCCAGTTGAGGTCGTGCACGAGAATGACCACCGGCCGGAGCGCGGTGATCTCGAAGAGGAGCTGCGTGATGCCGTCGAAGATCCGGAGGCGGTCCTCCTCCCAGCGCTGGCCGACCTCCCAGCCGGGAGTCGCCACCGCGGACCGGGTGTCGCCGTTGCGGGTGAAGATCTCCGGAAGCAGGGCCTCGAGCCCGGGACGGTACTTCTCCCGCAGCACGTCGCCGAACTCGAAGTCGCGGAGGATCTCGCGGATGACGCGCAGGAACGGCTTGAAGGGGATCCCCTCGACGTCGTAGCAGTGGATCTCGTAGACCGGGATGCGCCGTTCCTCGGCGTGGCCGCGGAACTGGCGGAAGATCCTCGTCTTGCCGATGCCGCTCTCGCCCCGGTAGAGGAGGATCGTGCGTGGCGTCTCGAAGGACTTCTCCGCCGCCGGCGCGCCCGCGGCGTCGTCCGCCCCGGTGGGCTCGCCGCCGCGGAAATCGGTCCGCCGGAGCGCCTCGAGGGCGTCCGCTGCGTACGGGACGTCGAAGAAGACCCGCTCGAAGAGGGCCTTCAGCCCCTTGCGCTCGTCCTCGCGAACGCTGCAGTGATCGGCCGCCGAAAACGAGCTCTCGCTGATCATGGCTCCCGCCCTGGTCTCTCTGGCATCGACCACGAAGTTCTCATTCTAACCTGCCCGGACGTCTCGATTCACGTCCGGATACCCGTCCGGTCACGTCCGGACGTCGCCCGAGGGCACCCCGGTCGGGAACGGCGCCCCGGCCATGCCGGGGCGATCGCCCTGCTCCGGGGCGAGGTCCTCGAGCGTACGATCCTCGAAGGACCCGAGATACGAGCGTCGGGCCTCAAGGAACGCCTTGCCGGCCTCGGTCAGGTCACGCCCGTTGTCGTCAAGATCGCCGACCGGGAGCTCGCGACTCTCGAGCCGGACGAGATCGGCGACGACGGTGTCGAGGCGGACCGCGGCCGGGTCGCGGCCGGGCACGAAGCGGCCGGGCTCCTGGGCGCTCTCGACGAGCACACCCGTGTCGACCAGTCGGCGGACGATCGGCTGGAACTCCTCCGTGTAGCAGTCGAGCGAGTCCGCGACGCTCTCGAGGAGCGCTCCCCGCCGGCCGGCGCGGTACGCCCGGGCGACGTGCTCGAGCAGCGCCAGCCCGAGGAGCACCGGCGAGTAGCGGCCGCTCTCCTCGGTCCGGCGGTGCAGTCGGAGGTCGCGCACCAGCCTCCGGTAATGCTGGGCGGTGTAGGACAGCTCGCCGCCCCACAGGATGACCGTCCAGGTCAAATAGACGAAGATCAGGAAGATCGGCACCATGCCCAGCGACCCGTACAGGCTGGTCAGCTTCGACGCCTGATGGGCGTAGAGCACGAAGCCGGCCTTGAGCGCCTCCCAGAGCAGCCCGGCGACCACTGCCCCGATCAGCGCCGGCAGCAGCCGCACCTTGGTATGCGGCAGGAAGAGGTAGATCACGCTGAAGGCGAAGCAACTGATGACCACCGGAATCAGCACCTCGTAGAGCGTCTTGAACGCCGGGTGCGCGCCCGAGAACTGCGTGCCGAGCTTCTGCTCGACGTACAACGACAGGGTGATGAGCAGCGGGCTCGTGGTGAGGATCATCCAGAAGGCGACGATCTTCTGGAAGTAGGTGCGGGACGTCTGGACCTTCCAGATGCGGCCGAAAACGCGCTCGGCCGACACCAGCAGCGCGACGCTGGCGACGATCAGCCCGAGGATGACGAAGACGCTCGTCCCGGCCCCGAGCCGGAAGACGTCCGCGGTGATCTCGGTCTCGATGGTCGCCTTGATCTCGTTCTGGAGCTCCTCCGAGGCGGCCAGGTAGGGCACCACGGTGTCGATGAAGAAGCTCCGGAGCTGGGCGGTGCGCGCCGGGATGCTGAGCACCGAGAGCACGAGGACGGCGATCGGCAGCAGGGAGAGCACGGTGGTGAACGACAGCGTCGCCGCCCGCTCCCAGCAGCCGTCGTGGCGGAACTCCCGCGAGCCGAGGAAGAGGAAGCGCAGGATGCGGATTCCGACCCCCGCGGCGCCTCGACGCCGGTCGAGCGACCGGTCGAAGAGCCGGTCGAACGCTTTCTGTACGGGCGAGCTCTGGAAACGCACCGGGTTCTCCCGCGCCGCCGTGCCGCCACGCCCGGGCGCCGCGGCCGGCCGACGCATCCGCCATCAGCGTATTATCGGCTCCGACTGCCGCGAAAGGTGAGCCTTTTCGCGGTGTTCGTGCCGGCCGCCCGCCGAGCGCGAACCCCCCCGCCGCGGCTGCTCGCACACGAGCACGCCGGGGAGGACCCGTTCCCAGAAAAAATCCTCCTCATCGTCCCTACTCGATGAGGAGGCTGTTTGGGTCTGAAATAAACGAGGAAAAAGGAGGAACCTACCACTGAAAGTAGGGATAGGTAGGTCGATATGAGGCTCGGTCAAGTCGACTCGATCGGCCTGGACGGCGTCGCTCGACACGAGAGAGGAGGTGAGAAACTGTGCTGCACGTACTGCGGTCCCGAGGACCGACTGCGCTTCCCCCAGCAAGCGCTCCGCCCAATTGCCCGACGAGCCGTGCTCTTCTTTTCCCCAGACCTTCGTTGGTTCTCTCTACACTTCCGCGGCTGTCGATTCTCCCTGAAAAACCGATCTCCTTGACTCCTTTTCGGCCCCCGGAGTCGTTCGGCCCGCCGGCTCCGCCGCTCGAAACGCGCCCGCGCCGTAGCAGGAAGCGGCTCCGACTGCTGCAGGCGCACTTTACTAGGCGATAGCGATACCATAACCAGATCATCAGATCAACAAGTTTCACACGATTTCCCGGCTTTTTTCGATAAAGGGCTCCCCCGGGCGCCCGGTCATCGAATAGAACGGGCTCCGGGCCGTCGAAGGAAGTGAGCGGCGCGGATCGTGCGCGCCCGCAAGGTCTTCCTCGAAGGCGCCGGTCGAGCGAACGGAGGAAGGCGTCGTGAGCGACGCACGCCGCGAGACAGAGACGCAGGACACGGTGACCCGGGACGCCTCCGATGCCGAGGACATCCAGAAGGTCCGCGAGTTCGTCGGGGGGGACGCGAGCGCGTTCGAGTTCCTCTTCGACAAGTACCGCGAGAAGGTCTTCCGGGTCGCGCACCGGTTCGTCCACGACAAGGAGGACGCGCTCGAGGTCACCCAGGAGGTCTTTCTCCGGGTCCATCAGGGACTGAGGAAGTTCAAGACCAACTCGAAGTTTTTCACGTGGCTCTATCGGATCACCGTCAATCGATCGATCGACTCGCTGCGGAGCAAGAAGGCCCGGCCGACCGTCGAGCTGCCGCAGGGACGCGGCGACGACGAACGGGACGAGATCGCCGGGCTCGCCAGTCCCCGCGGGGCCGACCCGTCGAGGCTCGCCGAGGAGCGCGAGATGGGCGCCAGGCTGCTGGAGGCGGTCGAGTGTCTGTCGAGCAAACACCGGGCGGTGTTCGTCCTGCACGCGGTGGAGCAGCTCTCGTACAAGGAGATCGCCGAGGTGCTCGGGTGCAGCATCGGCACCGTGATGTCACGACTGTTCTACGCACGGAAGAAGCTTCAGCAAGCGATGTTGGAAGCGGGCTTTCTCTGATCGCGTGGGGCGATCGGTGAGCCCGGAACGGCGGCGGGCGCTGTCTCACGGCGGCCGTCTCCGGAAGGGAGCGCGAGACTCATGAATCAGACGGACGACGCGGGCCGCGGTGGCGGCTCGATTTGTGATCAGGAGTGGATGGTCGGTCCCTACGTCGACGGCGAGCTGCCGTCGGGCGAGCGCGCCGGTCTGGAGGACCACATGACCTCCTGCACGGGCTGCAGCGAGCTCGCCGAGCAACTCCGCAACTTCGATCGCCTCGCCCGGACCGCGTCATCGACGCCGCGTGTCTCCGCCGAGGAGTGGGGCGAGCTCTGGTACTCGATCGAGCATCGCGTCGGGAAGCGGCAGGGCGCCGCGCCGCTCGCGGGCACGCGGGGCACGGTCATGCAGGGCACTTTGGCGAGATGGCTCGTTCCGGCGCTCTCCGCGGCCGCGCTGCTCGCCCTCGCGGTGTGGCTCGGGGCCCGCGTTTTCGACTCGGGCGAGGAGTCCAGGGAGCCGACGTTCACGGAGGTCAAGATCATCGAGTCGAAGGGCGAGGGCGCCCGGCCGGTGATCAACGAGGACGCCGACGTGATCGACTACACGGCCGGCGGCGAGGGCATCTGAGGCGACGCTCCGATGGGTCTCGATCCGACGAACACGGTTGTGCCGCACGACGGGTTCTCTCACAATGAGCGACGTCTCGCTCGCGACGCGAGACGCGGACGGGATCCTCGCGAGGATCCCCGAAGTGTCGGTCGCGACGTCCCGCCCTCGCGGCCGGGACGCGCGCGCCGTCGTGACATGAGCGCATGAGCGCATGAGCGCCAGATGATCGGAGCCACCCGCGCACGGACGACGGCGATCCTCCTCGCGCTCGCGTGGCCCGGCGCCGCATCCGCCGAGCCGAAGACCGAGCCGGTCACCATCTCGCTCTACAAGGCGTGGGCCTCGGACCGCAAGACCCCTCCACCCTGCCCCGCCGAGCTCAAGAAGTTCGAGAAGCTGCTGCGCGAGAAGGCCCGCCGGGGAAAGAAACGCTTCAACGCCTTCCGCCTCGAGGAGAAACCCGCGACCAGAAAAACGGAGCCCGGCAAACGCTTCGAGAGCAAGCTCCCCGCCAAGCACAAGCTCACCCTGACCCCCACAAGGAAAAAGGACCGGTGGACCCTCGAGTACCACCTCGAGAGCGAGGACTCGAAATGGTCCTCGAAGCTCACCATCCCGCTGAAAGACAACAAACCGATCATCGTCATCCCGGACATCCAGCAGGCCGGCGAGCAGTTCGTGATGGTCATCGTGTGCGATCTGCCGGGAGGCAAGCGGCCGGACGAGAGCTGACCCCCACGTCGTCCTCGGCCTCGTCCTCGTCCTCGAAGGGTCCGTCGCGGAGTCCGATGACCGAATCCGATACCGATGGCCGATACCGACTCCGACTCCGACTCCGACGGAGGCCGAGACAGAGGAACAGAGGACAGGGGTCAGAGACCAGGGATCGGAGACCGAACCTTCCTCAATCTGCGGAATCTGCGGAATCTGCGTTCCCGTCCTCGTCGACCTCGTCCGCGCCCTCGACGTGTTCGAGGACGAGGACGAGGACGAGCGGGGCGACTCACCGCATCACCCGACCGCTCTCCACCAACCCCTCCAGCCCGCCGTTCCTCGACCATTCCGTCCACCGTGTGCGGCTGAAGGGGAGGTCGATCTGCGCGATGCGGCGCAGCGCGTACCAGGCGACGCGGGCGAAGCGAAGGTTGCGGTCGTCGAGTGCGCTGATCAGGAGCTCGACGGCCTCGACGTCGGGCGAGTCGGCGAGGCGCCGGATGGCGGCGAACCGGGCGCTGTAGTCTCCCTCGCGCATCGCTCGCTTGGCCGGCAGGAGACGCAGGCGATCGAGGTCGCGGCTGATCTCCTGGCGGCCGACCGCGTCTCGCTCGGCCCGCAGCGCGAGGCGGTAATGCTCCATCGCCTCGTCGAGCCGTCCGTCGGCGCGGGCCATGTCCCCGAGGGCGCGTTCGACGGTGGAGGTTCGATCCGGATGGCTCTCGAGCAGGGTGCGATAGTCGGCGCGGGCGCCGCGTCGATCTCCTGCCGCCAGGCGCAGCCGCGCGCGCGTCTCGAGCGCGTCCGGATCATTGGGATCGATCTCGAGCGCCGAGGACACGTGAGCCAGCGCCGCGGCGCGGGCTCCGCGCTCCTCGGCCGCCCGCGCGAGCGCGAGCTCCGCGTCCGGCCACGAGCGCTGCAGGGCGGCGGAGCGCGCGTAGAGCTCGTTCGCGCGCTCGGCCAGGCCGAGGCGGGCGGCGCGGCGCGCGAGCTCGAGGCGCAGGTAGCCGGCGAACTCGTCGTGCGAGAGCGGTCGCAGCCACCGCGGCGGTCCGGAAGTCCGCCGGTCGTCGAGGCCGTGGCGACGCCGCA
Organism: Planctomycetota bacterium; assembly: GCA_041569895.1. Taxonomy (GTDB): domain Bacteria; phylum Planctomycetota; class UBA8108; order UBA8108; family JACQVS01; genus JBFFXF01. The sequence goes on from JBFFXF010000088.1 coordinate 16,340, forward strand.
GCTCCTCGCGCGTCGTCTCGCGCGAGCCGGCCGGGTCGAGGGCCAGCAGGGCCTCCCACCGCTCGTCGCCGGCGTGGACGGCGGCGGCCCCGTCGGGAAGCGCGACGTAGGAGAGTCGCACGCCCGGGCGCACCGTCTCCGCGACGGCGAGGAAGACGAGCGCGATCGCCGGGGCGGTCGCGCTCTGCCTTCCGGTGAGGAGCGGCGGCAGATGGAGCTGACCCCAGGAGAGTGACGCGTCGGGCGGCACGACCTCGAGCCCCCGCCGGCCGATGAGCTCGTTCGAGACCGCACGCAGCAGCGCCCTCGGACTGTCCGAGGAGCCGAGCGCCGCCGCGACGCCGAGAGCGAGGTCGTTGATCCAGATCCGGAAGCGCTCCTCGACCCGTCGCCGCGCCTCCGCGGTCGCCCACCCGGCGTGGCCGTCGGTGAGCTCGACTCCGTCGCGGAAGAGCTCGCTGCAGAGGTCGAGGTAGCGAGCCCCGCCGGCAGGTCGGGTGCCGCCCACCGTGCCCGGCGGGACGACGGGCTCGCCCGCGCCCGGCCCCGGCCAGCCGTGCCGGTCCGGTCCGCCGGTCGCCGGACGGGGGCCGACCGCGCCCGGGGCGTCGGTGGAGCGGTCTCCGCTCGCCGGCGGCGTCGGATGGGGCCCGATCAGGAATCCTTCGTCGGGCGGGCCGGGCGACGCGGAGCCCTCCTCGGCGGTCTGGCCCGCGGCGCCCTCCCCGGTGGCGTGCGCGACGCCCTGGAGGAGGAGCCAGAAAAGCAGCACGAGCGCGGCGAGGAGGATGGCCTCCCCGGCGATCGCCATCGCGGACCGTCTCCGGCGGGGCGTCCGCCGCGCCGGGGAACCCAGGGACGTGGCGCCATGTCGTGGAACGCCATGTCGTGGAACGCTATTTCGAAAGACCATGGTCTGTTGCGGGACCTCGAGTCGGGAGGTCGCCATCGGAAACTATCATCCGGCGAACCACTCGGCCAGCGGGCCCGCGCGCGCCGGGATTCCACTTGAAGGATATGGCCGCTCGCCTACAATGCGGCGTGTTACCGGCAGCTTCCGCACCATCCCGGTGCAATCTGCGTCGATCGATCAGTGAATCGCCGGTGCGCCTCGGCCGGGCACCCGAGAGGCGCTGATCGGGCTCCGGGAAGTGCGGGAAGACCGGGTCGGCCGGTCGCCAGTTCACCGCAGCTCCTCGAGTTGCACGGGATAGGAGAGAAGAGAAATGGAGAAGCGTCCTGCCCCGGGCGGGGCACGCGCATCGACGTGCGCCGCCGTATTCTCGACTGCACTCATCGTCGGTTTCCTCCTCGCAGCTCCCGGTTGCGCCATCAAGGGTCCGCCGCCGCTCGAGGGCGTCACGGAGAACGTCGACCAGCCGGACATCCCCGTGCCGCGGGGCTTCAAGCGCGTCTACAGCTGGTCGTTCGACGGCTTCGCCGACACCGAGGGGCACTTCCGGTCGTGGGAGGGCCAGTACGTCGGCCTCACCAAGCGCCGCGAGATCGTCGACTGGTACCGGGATCGCATGCCGGACAACGGCTGGCTCCTGAAGAGCAGCCACGCCAGCGGCTCGAAGAACGTGCTCGAGTACACCAAGGGGAACGTCGACGACGCCGTCGTCACCGTCAGCGCCAAGTTCTATCCGGACGAGGACACCTACAAGACGGTGGTGACGGCCGAGGTCAAGCCGACGGCGCCGGAGGAGCTCCAGGTCGAGGACGTCCTCCCGACCCGCGGCGCCATCCAGCCGGTCCCGACGTCGGCGCTGGACACCCCGGCGGCAGGTGAGATCGACACGCCGGCGGCGAACACGATCGGGGAGCCGATCGAGGCCGGAGCGACGATCGGCGGGACTCGCTGACTCGCCGACTTGCTGGAATTCGGTATCCGGCATCTCCCGCAGCGGCGCGCGGGCCCGGGCGTGTTTCGGCCGGGGGATCGCGGATCGGGACGGCGGCGCTCCGCCGCGAGGCGAAGACCCGGGGGCTCCGCGGAATTCGACCCCTTCTCACTTCATTACTCGGCGTTTACGATTTAGAATCGGGGATCTGATCGCGAGGCCGGGGCCGGGTATTGCCGCCTCGTGGCCTGTCAACGAAGGCTCTTTTTCGAATCGAGCGCCGTGAGCAAGTCGACCCACAGGACACCCGTCGCCACCGACGAGGCGCAGGCCGAGGTCAGTCGGCTCGACGACCGGCTCTATCGCCTGTCCGTCAAGGCAGCGCGGGGCATCAAGCGTTTCCGGATCACCATCATCTCGATCATCGTCACGCTGCTCATCGTCCTCGTGGCGACGTGGACGTATGACGCTTACGAGGACTTCCAGCGGGGGCGCCAGTCGGCGCGACTCGAGGCGCTCATCGGATCGCTCGCCCCGGGCGAGGACGAGCCGGAGCCCGAGGCGGTCCTCGGCGATCTCGACCGCCTCCTCGACGACGTGCGCGGAGCGCCGCTCGAGCGCTGGGTGAGCAAGCGAACGGTGACGTTCCTGCTCGATGCGGCGCGCGAGCGCGTCTACGCGGACAGCGCGGCGGGCGACGACGGGGACACCGACGTCGACTCGCCGACGGTGACTCCGGCTGAGGCCGAGAAGAGCGTCGAGCCGCTTCTGGCGCGGGCCGAGACCATCATCAACGGCACTCGCGATCGGTATCGCGACGACCAGGACGTGGGACGCTGGGCGGAGGCGAGCCTCGATGCGATCCGGTCTCTGCGCGAGCGTCCCGCCGCGGTGGAGTCGCGCCCGCAGCGGCCCGTCCTGCCTCCCGCGTCCGGAGGCACTGCGGAGACCGGCGCAGGGCCGCCGGACGAGGTCGGCCCGAGCATTCCCGACGCCGTTCCGGCAGACCCCCCGGCGCCGGCGGCGGACGGTGGCGAGCCCGGGGGCGCCGATCAGAAGTGATGGGGGACGCCCACTCCCCTCCTCCCGGCGCGCCAGCGCCAGAAGAGCACCGGGGAGCGGGCGCGGACCGATCGACGATCGAGTTCGTCAACGCCGACGAGAAGCTGCGCCTCGACCTCTTCCTCTGCAGCCAGCTCCCCGGTCGATCGCGCGCGTTCATCCAGCGCCTGATCGACGAGAACTGGGTCAGCATCCCCGACCTGCCCGTGTCGCGCGAGGTCAAGTCGGCGACGACCGTGCTCGCCGGCATGCGAGTGCGCGTCACGTTCCCGCCGACGCGTCCGTCCGAGCTGCTTCCGGACGAGACGCCCCTCGAGATCATCTACGAGGACTCCGACGTCGCGGTGGTCAACAAGCCGCCGAACCTCGTCATGCACCCGTCGGCGCACCAGCTCGAGGGCACGCTCGTCAATCGACTGCTGCACCACCTCGATGACCTGTCCGGAATCGGCGGCCACGAGCGACCCGGAATCGTCCACCGTCTCGATCGCGACACGTCGGGCGTGCTCGTCGTCGCGAAGCACGACGTGGCGCACCAGGCGCTCTCGCGGCAGTTCAAGGAGCGCGAGATCGAGAAGACGTACGTCGCCGTCCTGCGCGGCGAGCTCACGGCGCGGGAGGGATCGATCCACCTGCCGATCGGACGCAGCGTCACCAACCGCAAGCGCATGATGGTGCGCGTCGACGGGCACGGGAAAGAGGCGCTCACCGAGTACGAGGTCCTCGAGGAGTTCGACGGCTACGTCTTCGCCGAGATCCGGCCGCGCACGGGCCGGACGCACCAGATCCGCGTGCACATGGCGAAGATCCGCCTGCCCGTGGCGTGCGACTCGGTCTACGGTCGCGAGCGCAGCATCTTCGCCAGCGATCTCTGCCGGAGGCCGCGCGCGCGCGGCGAGGAACCTCTCATCGTGCGTCAGGCGCTCCACGCGCGGCGTCTCGCCTTCCGGCATCCGACGAGCGGCGCGTCACTCGCCTTCGAGGCGCAGCTGCCAGAGGACATGAGCCGGTTGCTCGCCGCGCTGCGGGAGCACCGCGCCCTTCACGCGGCGCGCTGATCGCCCGGACTCCCGACGCGCTTCGATACGAAGAGAAGATTCAGAAGGAAGTAAGGAAACCGAGGAAAGCAGGAAACGGAAAGACTGAAGGGGCTCGGCTTCGTGAGCTTGGCTCGAGCCGTCGAACGGACCTTCGTGCGTTCCGCGTCTTCCTGCGTTCCTGCTGAGTCGTCCTCGGAAGCCGCTCCTGTGTCATTCCGCTCACACCTCGGCCTTGCCGCGCGCGTTCGACGGGCGGCGACCCCAGTGGAACCACTTCCGGAAGTCCTCCCAGCAGCGCTGGCAGAGATAGTGAAGCTGGTTGTCGAACTTGACGAACTGATACGTCGGAATGTACTCGCGGCAGAAACAGCGGCGGCAGGTCTGGTCCTTGCGGGTGGAGATGATCTCTTCCATGAGTCGGCTCGTGCGGACGGGTCTTCTCGAGTCTTCGGATATCGCGAGGGCAAAACTGGAGCCCTCTCCCGGGGGCGGGAGCGCGGCCCGGCGATCCCGAAAAAACCCCGTGACGCGGGTCAAACGAATCGCCCGGATTGCCGATAAACAACTCAGGCGCCACGTGCTCGCCGCAGGACGGGCGGCGAGAGAGCGCCGAGAGCCCTGTCTCCGGAGACGACATGGACCTGCCGAAGAGCTGTTTCGTCCTCGCCGCGATCCCCGCTCTGCTCGCCGCGCCCGGACCCCGCGCCGCCGGCCAGGAGCCGCCCGGCGACCTCGCCTCCGCGACACCGCCCCCACCGGCGACCGTGAATCTGCCGGCGATCGTCGGCTCCCGGCGCCTGGCGGTGCACTTCCGGGTCGACGGCGCCGCCGCGCCCGTCGAGTACACCCTCCACTTCACTCGCGACGGCGGCGCGAGCTGGATGACGCACGATCAGCGGCACCGCGGCGGCTCGCCGCTCCCGTTCACGGCGCCCTCCGACGGCCGTTATGGCTTCTCGATCACGGCCCGCGACGCGGTGGGGCTCGAGGCGCCGGGCCCGAGCCCCGGGTCGCCGCCACAGATCGAGACCATCGTCGACACCACGCCGCCCGTGATCCGTATCATCCACCCGCGGCCCGAGCGCTCTCCGGTCGCCTCGATGATGGGCATCGAGTGGTCGGTCTCCGACGAGAACCTCGGCGAGACGCCGCTCGAGGTCTCGTACTCGCTCGACGGCGGGCCCTGGTCGCCGATCTGGACCAGCGCGCCGTCGAGCGGGCGTCGCCAGTGGAACATGCCGTTCACGCGCGGCGAGCTGCGGCTGCGCTTCCTCGCCAGGGACCTCGCGGGGAACGTCTCCGAGGACGTCACCCGCACCGCCTACCTGCTCGCCCCGGCGGAGGTCGAGCGCCGCGACTTCCTGATCGTGCCGCCTGTCTCGCGGCGTCTCACGGTGCCGGTCTACTACCGTCTGGTCTCCTCGAGCGGCGAGGTGCTCCCGCCGTCGAAGCTCCGGAGCGTGGTCAGCTGGTACCGGCGGCCCGGCGAGGACTGGTCCCGGGGCGACGTCGACCGCGACCGCACGTCGCCGCTCCTCTTCCGGGCTCCGGGAGACGGCCACTACGATCTGCTGGTCTCGGCGGTGGCGATCTCGGGCGAGGTGATTCCCGCTGACGGACTGGTGACGCCCGACGCGCCGCCGCCCCTCGAGGCCTTCCCGCACGGAAGCGTTCTCGTCGATACCCGCGAGCCGCTGGTCCGCATCCTGGCGCCGCCCGACGGTGCGCGGTACCAGTGGGGCTCGACGATCGGGGTCCGCTTCGACGTCCAGGAGGAGAATCCCGCCGACCAGCCACCAGTCGTCGAGTACTCGATCGACGGCGGCGCGACGTGGAAGCCGTTCGCGGTCGAGACAAGATTGCGCTCGCCGAATCGCGACGGACGCGCCGTCGGGGATCTCGAGTTCCGGCTGCCGATGCTCGAAACGAGCGCGTTCCTGGTCCGCGTCACGGTGACGGACATTGCGGGCAATCGCGGCTTCGCGCAGACGAACCCGCGCCTGCCGATCCACATCGGGGACTTCAGCGAGGATCCGCGCCAGGTGGCGCGCGATCTGCACCTGCGCGCTGCGGACCTGCTCGCGCAGACAGGAGATCCCGCGGCGGGTCGCGAGGCGGTGCGGTTGCTCGAGCGCAGCGTGACGACCTGGAATGCATCGGCAACCGCGCACCATGACCTGGCGGTGGCCCTCGAGCGAACGCACGGCGGCGATCTCGACCCCGCACTGCGAAAACGCATCCTCGACCACTACCGGCGCGCGGTCGCCACCGACCCGGGCGACCTGGTGCTGCGCTTCAGCGTCATCGAGGCGTTTCTCCGACTCTCGGGATCGCTCGCCTCCGACGCGCGCGAGAAGCTGCGGCGTGAAGCGCGGGAGATGTTCGACAGGATCCGCTGGCGCGACCTGCTCGCCGAGCCGCAAACCGATGAGGAGCGATGGCGGCTGGCGGAGTATCGCAGGAAGTACATCGACTGGAAGGAGAACCAGCTCTCGTGGAAGGAATCCAGCTGACGGCGATCGCGCGGCGCACGGCCGCGCTCGCGTTCGTTCTTCTCGGCACGGGCGGGTGCGCCTTCCGCATGCCCCCGCCGCCCTCGGTGCCGGTCACCCGGGGCGGTGACTCGTCGGGGCTGCAGGCGACGGCGATCTCGGAGCCGCGACCGGTCTTCCTCAAGACGGGCCCGGCGGAACGCGACATCGAGACGCTCGTCGAGGACGTCGTGGAGCCGGCCCCGGCGGAGGCGCCGACTCGCCCGGTCGTCGAGGTGCGGAGGCCCGATTCTCCCATCGCGCGCGTCACGAGCACGCCGGCCGTGGAGCGCGCCTCGCCTGGCGAGTGCCTCGACGATCTTGTCATCGATCTCCTCGAGGAGCTCGGCGAGATCTCCGGGAAGACGACCGGCAACGGCGACCCCGGGGAGTTCGCGAGGATCCGCCGCGCCGAGCTCGAGAAGCGCCTGATCGCTCTCTTCCTCGCGAGCGAGCACCCGCGGCTCGAGCAGTACCGGGAGCTCCTCGAGTCGCTGAACGCCGAGGCCAGCCCGGTGCTCACCCTGGAGATCCTCAAGGCGGCGTTCTATCAAGAGCTCGGCCTCGTCGAGCGACGCGATCGCGTGCTGGCGGAGATCGGCACGACGCGCGTGCAGGTCGACCGCTCGTTTCGCGTCAAGAGCTGGAACGTCGCGTCCCGCTCGCGCCGCTCCGGTCGCGGTGATGGATCCGCACGGCCGGTGCTTCGCGCGGGCGAGGAGATCGACGTGTCGGGGGAGCTCGAGAACTTCGAGTCCACCACCGTGACCGCCTTCGGCGGCATCTCCCGCAAGTACCGGCGGTCCTTCTCGGCGTCGATCTCGCTCCTCGGACTCGACGGCGCGCTCGTCGAGCGCAGCCCGATCCTGCTTCCCGGAAAGGCCACCGAGCTCACCGAGGCCCCCGACCCGAGCGTCCGCTTCTGGGGCCGCTTCCGCCTCCCCAACACCCTCCCCGCCGGCCCCTACATGCTCGAGCTCGTCGTCGTCGACCTCGAGGGCAAGGCGGTCACCGCCGCGCATCGCGAGATCGAGGTGCGCTGAGCGGCTCCCAATGGCGGGAGTGGAGGGGTACAATCCTCGTTGGTTGTGGGGCGCGTTCGTCCTCGTCCTCGGCCTCGGCCTCGAGAGACAGAGGCACAGACGGAGATCAGCGGCAGAGAACAGAGATCAGAGAACAGAGAACAGACGACAGACGACAGAGTCCGAATCCGTCATCGGAATCGGAATCGGAATCGGAATCCGGATCGGAGTCGGAGTCGGACTCGGACATCGGTCTCGGAGTCGGTCATCGGAATCGGACTCCGAATCGGTCATCGGTCTCGGCCATCGGCCCTCGAACCGCAGGCAACCGCCAGCGATTCCGGGCCCGGGAACAACGCATGGTGAGGGTCTGGTGAAGATCTCCGGCGGCGAATCCCGCAGGCGGACGTTCTCGCGGAAGCTCCGGGATGGAGTGCGGCCGCCGCTGGCGCGGCTGCGGCAGTCGGTGTTCTCGATGCTCGGGGATCGGGTCGAGGGAGCGCACGTGCTGGATCTCTTTGCCGGATCGGGGACGTTCGCCTTCGAGGCGCTCAGTCGCGGGGCGCGGTCGGCAGTGCTGGTCGAGTCGGATCCGCGCATCGCGCGGGAGCTCGACGGGGCGGTCGAGGAGCTCGGGCTGCGGGCGCGGTGTCGGGTTGTCCGGTCGGACGCCCTCGGGCAATCGCTCCCCGGGCGGCTACGCGTCCTGCGAGACGAGGTCCCCTGGACGATGGCCGCGTTCGACATCGTCTTCGTGGATCCGCCGTTCGCTCTCTGCCGCGAGGCGGCCGGGGCGGAGAAGCTCGCGCGGCGCGTCGACGAGCTGCTCGGGGGTGATCTCGTCGCGGAGCGCGGCGTGGTCGTTTTCCGGCAGCCGGCCGATGTCGATGCGATTGTCGCTCGCGAGCCGGCGTCGGTCCGATCGTTCGGAAAGTCGGTGGTCTCGTTCCTCGAGCCTCGTGGGGCTGCGGAGGAGGACGGTGGTGATCGGTAACCTCGACCACGCGCTGGCCACCACCGGTGGCGGGCACCCGGGCCTGATGGCGCTGCTGACCGTCGTCGGCGCCGTCGGGGTCGGGGTTGTCGTCCTCGTCGTTCTCGGGCACCGGTACCGGCGAGGCGATTCCCTGCGGATCGGCATCCTGCGCTGGTTGAACCTCACGTACACGCGTCTGATGCACGGCGTCCGGCCGGTGGCCGACGATCCGCTGCCGCCGAGCGGACCGGCGATCCTGGTCGCCAACCACCGCAGCGGCGTCGATCCACTCGTGCTGCAGGCGAACACCGGTCGCGTGATCCGCTACCTGATGGCGCGGGAGTATTACGACCGGCCGATTCTGCGCCGCCTCTTCCAGCTCGTGGGAGCGATCCCGGTGAAGCGGGACGGCACGGACCTGGCGGCGACGAAGCGGGCGCTCCGCGCGCTCGCGAAGGGCGAGGTCATCGGCATCTTTCCGGGAGGCGGCATCAGCACGGACCCGGAAGCGCTCTTCGACCCGGCCGACACGCCGATCAAGCACGGCGCCGCGCTCCTCGCGCTGCGCACGCGCACGCCGGTGATCGCCGCCTACGTCAGCGGCACCCCGCCCCTCGACTCTGTCTTCCTCTCCCTGCTGCGGCCGTCGCGCAGCCGTGTGATCTTCGGCGACCCGATCGTCTTCGAGAAGATCAACGGCAAACCGACGCGCGTCCAGCTCGAGCGAGCCACGGAACGCATGGTCGAGGCGATCGACGAGCTGAGAAGGAGCCTGGAGAACGAGGAGCTGGCGCCGACGGGGGCGTGAGTGGTCTCGCCTCCCTTCCCGTCCCCGGTCCCGGTCCCGTGCCCGGTCCCGTGCCCGAAAAACGTTCGGGGTCGACGCGTGCTCGACGTCGGGGCCGATCGTTTGGAGGCCGAGACCGAGACGGAGGCCAGAGATCCGAAGTCAGAGATCCGAGTCCGATGACCAATTCCGACTCCGACTCCGACTCCGATTCCGATTCCGATTCCGACGTCCGACTCCGA
>JBFFXF010000089.1:0-24915 GCA_041569895.1 Planctomycetota bacterium
ACGACCGTCACCTCGACGCCCCGCTCGAGGAACGCCTGCGCCATCTGACAGGCCTGGTATCCCTGCGCCTTCTCCGTCGGCAGCCTCGCGTTGACGATCGAGACGACCCTGCGAATCACGTCACCACCTCCCCGGCGCGCCCGAACACCGCCCGCTTGACGCGCGCCAGACCGTCCCACGCGCCGTCGAGCCGCGCGCGCCAGATCTCCTCGTCCGCCTCGAGGTCGAGGCAGTCGCGTGGCAGGGCGAATCGGTCAGCGTCGCGCTCGACGAAGCCGGGCACGATCGACCAGGCGGCCTCGTATCCGGCGGCGCGCACGATGCGAGCCGCGCGCCCGTGGATGTTCTCCGGCGCGCCGAACGGATACGCGAACCACCGCGGCGGCCGTCCGGTGAGCTGCGCGAGAGCCTCGCGGTCCCGCCGGACCTCGTCCTCGATCACCCCTTCGTCAGCGATCGATGCGAGGTCGGCGTGGTGCGTCGTGTGGCCGCCGATCTCGAAGAGCTCCTGCCCCCCGAGCCACGCGAGCTGCGCCGCGGTCAGCGGCTGGAGCTCGCGAGTCCGCCGGAGACGGTCGCGGCGGAAGGCTCGCCACTCGTCGCCGGAGAGGCCGACGAGCCCGCTGCTGACGAAGAAGGTCGCCGGCAGCCGGAGCTCGATCAGCGCGGGCGCGGCGTTCTCGGCCCAGGACGCGTAGCCGTCGTCGAGGGTGAGCGCGACCCGCGGTCTCGCCGAGGCGGACGGAACGTCCGCCCGGGCGGTGTCCCGATCGGCGAGCGTGTCGCCGAGCGGGACGATCTCGAAGCGCCGTCGCAGCCAGTCGAGGCGGCGACGGAAGCGCGCCGCGTCGGTCACCTCGTGAAGGGCGATGACACGGGCACGGCCGCGCGCCCCGGAGCGACGGAGGCGGCCCGAGATGCGGATGAGCGCGTCCCGGATGGTCGCTCTCGGTCTCCAGTGTCGCATCTCGCGTCGCATCATTGCCTCCCCGCCGCGCCGATCTCCGCGAGGATCCGGTCGAAGAGCACCTCGTCGGAGTGCTCGTGCTCGACGACCTCGCGCAGCGCCTCGCCGACGCGCGCGCGCCCCGCTGCGTCGAGTGCGAGCACGCGGTGGATGTGATCGGCCTGGTTCTCCGCGTCGCCCTCCCGCGCCACGAGCAGCGATCGCAGCCACTCGGGTAGGATCTCGGCGAAACACGGGTTGGTCGAGACGACCGGCACGCCGAGCGCCATCGCCTCGAGCGTCGCCTTGTCGAGCGCCGTTCCGGAGAAGCCGAGAAACGCCGCGCACCCCGGCACGATGCGCGCGATCTCCTCCTGTGACCGAGCGCCGAGGAACTCGACGCGGTCGTCGAGACCCAGCCGCGCGATCAGGTCTCTCAGCTCGCTCGAGTAGCGCCGATCACGAGCCGTCGCGGACGCGCCGACGATCCGCAGCCGCGGCGTGTCGCCGTGGAGCCGCGCGTGCGCGTGGAGGGCGGTCACCATCTCGTGGATCCGCTTGCGCGCGGAGATGCGACCGACCGTGACCAGGGCCCGCCCCGCGTCATGCGCGGGGCGCGGAGCGAATCGGCGCACGTCGATGCCGTGACCGGTGACGCGCACCTTCGGCGAGCGCCGCGGGAACGACGATGGCGTCGCCGTGAACACGCGGTCGTCGACCAGCAGCGACAGGCGCATCACCCAGTCGATGTGCGGGTGCGCCTTCCACTGGTAGACGCGCTTTCGCGCCAGCAGCTTCAGCGGCGCGAGGAGGATCGGATAAACGCCGCCCATGTGGACGAAGAAGAAGTCGACCTCCCGCCGCCGCAGCAGCGAGAGCACGACGCTGTAGAACCTGTAGAGCGTCGCGGGCCGCCTTCCCGCGCCGATGACGTGCAGCGTGACGTTCGGCGGCAGCTCGGCGCGCCCGGCGCGCAGGCAGATGACGTGGACGCGCTCGACCGCCGGCTTCCCGGCGAGCACCGCGATCCAGCGAACGACGTTGGCGAGCAGCATGTCGTCCGCGTCGACCGTCTGGCAGATGAAGACCACCCTGGCGACGTTCATGGGACCCACTCCCCGAGCCGCCGTCCGAGGAGGCTCTCCAGTCGCGCCGTCGACGCGGCGAAGTGCGTCTCGTGCAGGCGGCGGCGCTCGGCGGGTCCCGGCAGGACCAGCCTCCGCGAGGACGTGTTGAGCCGCTGGATGCCGCGGTGCACGCCGGTCCTCTTGATCAGCCAGACGAGCCGGTCGAGCCCGGCGCGTTGCAGGGCGAGCGCGGTGCGATGCATCACCCCGTCGATCACCCGCATGCGCGGCACGCGCGCCGAGTTGACGCGGCGGCGGATCGACGACGGGCGGAACATCGGATCGACCTCGAGGAACGCGTAGATGTCCCGCACGAAGCGGAGCGGGTCGACGAGGCTGTCCTCGTAGATGAGGATCTTCATCTGCTCCGGCGCGAACCGCTCGAGGTAGCGCTCGATCTGATCGACGTAGAGGCCCTGTTCGATGTACTCGGGGTGGTCCCGCAGCGCCTGCTCGAAGCCGACGCGCGCCTCGACGCGCCCGGCGCGCACGTCGTTGACGTAGTTCGAGACGGCGCGGTCGACGGGGCTCCGGAGCGAGCAGATCAGGCGGGCGTCGGGGTAACGTGTGTGGATCCTCGCCGGCGTCCCGGGATCGGCGAGGTAGCTCGTCGAGAACTCGCCGGCGCGCCGGTGGGGGCCCGCCCGCTCGAAACGGGACTCGTACCATTCGCGGCCGCGCTTCCAGTTCCTCTCGCGGCTGAAGAAGTGCAGCTCCTTCTCGGGAATGAAGAGCTCCGGGTGCTCGTAGAGGCAGCAGGAGATCCACGTCGTCCCGGACCGCTGCGCGCCAAGACCGATGAAGGCGGGTCCGGAGACCCGGGACACTCCGGACATTCCCGGCGTACCGGATGACCGGGATGCTCCCCTCTCGCGCTGTCGGATCATCACTCCAGAACCCGGCGTCGGCCGCCCGCGGGGATCAGTACGCCCCCTTGCCGTTCAGGACGATCGACACGGTCCGGACCAGGATGTGGAGATCGAGCCAGATCGACCAGTTCCTGACGTAGCACGCGTCGAGCGCCACGCGCTCCTCGTACGTGGTGTCGTTGCGCCCCGACACCTGCCAGAGACCCGTGAGCCCCGGCCGGAACGCGCTGTAGTGGACGAAGTCCTCGTCGTACTTGGCGATCTCCTCCTCGACGATCGGGCGGGGGCCGACGAGACTCATCTCGCCGCGGAGGACGTTCCAGAGCTGCGGCAGCTCGTCGAGGCTGAGGTTTCGCAACAGGCGGCCGACTCGAGTCACTCGCGGATCATGCTGCAGCTTGTGGCTGCGCTCCCACTCGAGGCTCGCCTCGAGGTCGTCCTCGAGATACTCGCGAAGCCGCTCCTCGGCGTCCTCGACCATGGTCCGGAACTTGAACGCGTGGAACGTTCTGCCGCCGAGTCCGACTCGCCGCTGCGAGTAGAACACCGGGCCGCGCGAGTCGAGCTTCACGAGGAGAGCGATCAGCGCCATCAACGGCACGACGACGACCGCGCCGGCGAGGATCAGGGCGATGTCGACGGCTCGCTTGATCTGACGGCAGACGGTCACCGGGAGGCGCTTGCGCGTCTCGAACGCGAGCAGACCGCAGATCTCCCGGGACGATACGACCTGGCCGTCGATCTCCGGCGCCTCGCCGACGATCGACACCTCCCGAAACGCGCCGAGGTGCGTGTCGAGGATCTCCGCGAGGTCCTCGTCGGACACGCTTCGCATGGCGATGATCGCGCGGCGGATGCGCGGGCTCGCGAAGCGAGGCGCCATGCTCAGCGGGCCCGCCACCGGCAGGCCGCACACCTCCGTGCCGACGAGGCAGCCGTTGTCATCGAGGAAGGCGATCGGGCGCAGGCCGAGGTCGGGGTTCCAGCTCAGCTTGTTGACGACCGTGCGTCCCAGTCTCCCCGCGCCGAGCACGATCACCGGCTCGCCCCACCATTCGCAGCGCGAGAGGAGACCGCGGACCAGGGCGCGTGCGATCGGCACCAGGGCGACCGACGCGGCCCAGCTCGCGAGGAAGAGCACGGGGGACATGCCGAGGTCGCCGAAGAGGAAGAGCGCCGTCCAGCAGACGACGGCGTAGACGACGCTCGTCTTCAGCGTCAGTCGTCTGAGCTCGCGCGCGCCGCCGAGACCGAATCCCGGGTAGAGGCGCATCCGCCACGCGGAGACCGGCGTCAGCGCCAGCCACACCAGCGCGGGCAGCCACGGGGTGAGCGTCACGGTCGAGCCGAGCGCGCCGGCGACCGCCGAGACGGCGGCGCCCGAGGCGAGCAGCGCCGCGGCGTCGGAACAGGCGAGGACGAGCGTCGCGACCTCGGGCAGCGATCGGGGAACCTCGACCGCGCGTCGCGAGGGCGTCGCGCGTCTCGAAGGGGCCTCCTGCTCGACTCGCCGCCGCGTCCTTACGGCATGCTGCTGCATTGCGCTCGTCCCGCTCGGCCTGGCCGCGCCCGGCGCGGGTCGCTCCGACAGCGTGGTCGGGGCGGTCGCCTGGGGGGCTGAAGCCGTCTCGGGGAGCTCCGGGAAGGGGCGCCTTCCCGGGTCTCCTCACTTCTCTTCCTGATCGTCGAGGCCCGGCTCGCCGCAGCAGCAAAATGCAGCACAACACGGGCTTCGCGCCAACGCTTCTCCCGGTGCAACCGGTTGTTAATGTATTATCGGCAGAGGGTAATGGAAATGGAGCGGGAAAACAAAGAGATTTTGCGTTCCGCCCACGCGCGGGCCCGGACCGCGGGAAGCCCGGAATCCACCGTGAGCGTCAATCCTCGTCCTCGTCCTCGTCCTCGTCCTCGACAGAGACAGAAGGACCGACTCCGACTCCGATGTCCGATTCCGATTCCGACTCGGATTCCGAGATCCGACTCCGACTCCGACTCCGACTCCGAGATCCGACTCCGACTCCCTCAATCTGCGTAATCTGCGTAATCTGCGTTCCCGTCCCTGTCGCCGTCGTTCCTAAAACTCCCACGTCACCCCGAAGCCCACCGCGTCGCCCACCTCGTGGTCGCCGCGCTGCTGGGCGAAGTTCTCCCAGATCTGGTGCTCGTAGAATGCCGCAAAAGTGAGCGTGTCGATCGCTGTCAGCTCCACGGTTGCGCGGATTTGATGCAATCGCTCCTCGACCGGGTCGAGCCGCAGGTGCTCCTCGTAGCCGTAGGCGAGGATCAGTGACAGGCGGAGGTTCTCGACGACCGGGGCGTGGACGCGCAGCTCGGCGAAGAAATCCTGGCCGTCGCTGCCGACGTGGTGGCCGATGATGCGCTCGTGAAAGGTGTAGCCGTCGGGGAAGTTGGCGTTCGTGTACCAGGTCCGCAGGTGGCCGAACACCGTCGTGTCGGCGTACTCGAAGCCGAGCTCGAACATGTGCCACGGCCCGATGCGCGGCAGGTAGACGCCGAGGAGGTACGCCTCGCGCGAGAAGAATCCGCCGGCCTCGTCCTCGCCGCCGAGCTCGCCGTAGACCTCGAACGGCTGCACCGACCAGGGAACGATGACGCGCGCGTCGATCGACGCCAGCTGGTTGCCGGGGTCGTCCTCGTCGTTCTCGGTGCTCGCCGTGAACACCTCCCAGATGGTCCGCCCCGTCACCGAACGACCCTTGCCGCCGAACTGCGCGGTGCGCGAGGCGCCGATCTCGAGCCAGGGGAGGACGCGCGATTCGAGCCGCATGCCCGCGAGGATCGGACGCTCGACTCCGCGGGCGGTCTCGAGCTGCGTGACGAAGAGCTCGCCGCGGATCAATCCGAGGTGCGCGAAGTACCACGGCAGGATGATCGGTCCGGCGGTCGAGAGCTTGATGAGATCGAACGGCCTGGCGTTGTTCGAGAGCAGGAGCGATCCGTGGCGGCCGGGACCCCACCAGAGCGGCTGGCGACCGACGGTGACCTCCGCCGGTCCGATGCGGACGCTGGCGGTGAGCTCCTGGAATCGCAGGTTGACGCCGGCGTCCTCGTCCGGCACGCCCTCGCGCTCGATCGCGGAGAGCTCCGGCTCCGCGGTCACCACGACGCGATCGTAGAGCCGCGCCGTCGAGCGGTGCGACAGGTAGAAGTTGAGGCCGTTCTGGAACTCCCGCCCCTGCTCGTTCTCGAATCGAACCGTCTTGTCGACGGCGATGATCCGGAGGCGCGAGTCGGCGACCGGACTGAAGCGGAATCGCCCGGTCTCCGACTCGTCCCACTGGTCCGCGACCTCCTCCTCGTAGCCCGCCGCCCACGGCGCGAACCAGAGCATGTCGGGCGAGTGCTCCACCTCGTCCGCGACCTCGCCCACGTCCGCGGGCGAGTCGGTCTCGTCGGGAAACGATCGCAGCAGGTCGCCGATCGAGGAGGGACGCGTGCTGTGGAGCGACGCGGGCGTCAGCCCGAGCACGTCGGCGCGTCGCACGGTTCTCTCGAACCGCCCGCCGATCCTCGCGGTCGACGTGTGGCGCACGGGGCCGGGCGGGACGCCGCAGCCCGCGAGCAGCAACGCCACGCCTGCGATCCAGCGCCGATCGGCGAGGGATCTCAGGACCAAGTCACTCCGTCTCGTCTCGTCTCGGTGGTCAGAAGAGCGCGATGACCACGCCGGTCGTCACCGCGGCCTGGAACATGATCTGCGTGATCGTCTTCGTCAGCCCGAGGCGGCTGATCCGCGGCCGGATGTCGTGCGGGATGACCAGCGTGTCGCCGGGATGGAGCTCCGACGAGAGAAGGCTGCCGCGGCTGTAGCGGAAGCGCTCGGCGTCCCAGCGGTAGTTCTTGCGGGCATGGCGGGCGCTGTCGGCGCTGCCGTCGGCGCGGATGATGTAGGCGACGTCCATGTCCGCCGTCTCCAGCGGACCGCCGCATTCCTCGAGGTACCGGCGCGCGTTGACGCCCGTCCGGTGGAGAATGGCGTTTTGATTGAAGACCGCGCCGACGACGTGGACCACCTCCGGCCGCCGCGGGATGGTGATGCTGTCGCCATCGGCGAGCTCGACGTCGTCCGGCTTGCCCTCGAGGTCCGACGGCTCGCGGATGCGCACCACCATGCGTCCGCTCGCCTGCGTCGAGCGCAGCGTGTCCAGGAGGCGGTCGATGCGCGCCTGCTCGGCGGCGAGCTCGGTCTTCTCGTCGACGGCGCTCGCCTCGGCGGTGAACTCCTGGGCGCTCAGCTTTGCCTCGGTCTCGAGGCGTTGCAGCGACTCGTCGAGGCGCTCCTGCTGCATCTCGCGGACCGACTCGCGGATGAACCGCGCCGCCGGCAGATAGGCGTGCTCCGTGAATCCGCCGGCGCGCCGCAGCAGGTCGCTCAGTCGCTCGCCGGGAATCACCGAGTAGGTCCCCGGGTGACGGACCTCGCCGTTGATGGCGACCCGGTACGCCTTCCGGAATTCGGGCACCTGCCTGACGGTCAGCGAGTCGTTCTGCTGGAGCTCGAGGTTGGACGCCTGGTCACCGGCGAGCACCGCGTCGATCTCGACCAGGATGTGCTCGTACTCGGTGCCGTCCTGATTCGGGTGGATACGGGTCAGCGTCGCGCCGCGGTAGTGCGCCTCCGGCCTGAGGCCGCCGGCCATGCGGATCAGGTCGAGCACGCGCATGCCCGGGTAGAACGTGTACGTGTCCGGCCTGTGCACCGCCCCGCTGACGAACACCGTCCGCGGCGACTCGAAGTCATCGCGCGGGAAGACGATGATGGTGTCCTGCGGCTGGAGCACGTGATTCTCGCGCGGGTCGCGCTCGATGATGGCGCGGCCGAGGTGGAACGCGATGCGCGACTCCTGCTTCGTGCGTGCGTCGATGCGGCTGAGGAGGGCGTACTCGAGAAACGGCTCCGGGTAGTCCTCGACCGCCACCGTGCCGGTCTCCGACGCCGGCAGCGTCGAACCCTCGCTTCGGGGATCACCCGATGCCGATCGCTCCGGACCGGGCGTCGCCGGAACCGGCGGCGTGCGGCGCACCCAGAAGCCCGCTTCGACGAGCGTCTCGTCCGTCACGACGTCGGCGATACGCATCCCCTCGGCGAGCGCGTAGCGGCCCGGCTGCGACACGTTGCCACGGAGATAGACGACGTTCTCCAGTCGCGGCGACGCTGGCCGGACGACGACGACATCCCCGTCGTTCAGGTGGACGTCCTCCGCGGCGGTCTCCTCCAGGTCGACGGCGCGGATCGACAGGCCGCGACTCGACGAGGACTCGATCTGCACCTCTCCGCGATTGGCGAGGCGAGCGTGGCCGCCCGCCATGGCGACGATCTGCGCCAGCGAGATCCGGTCGTCGCGGTGCTCGTAGATCGCCGGGCGCAGGACGCGACCGACGACGGCGATGCGCGTGCCGACCGACGGCACGAGCACGACGTCGTTCGGCGCCAGGTGCACGTCGACGCTGCGATCGCCCCCGATCAGGTACTCGTACAGGTCGACGACGCGCTCGGGCTCGTCGCCGCGGCGCAGCCGGACGGCGCGCAGCGTGCCCTCCTTGGTGACGCCGCCGGCGGCCCCGATGGCGTCGAAGAGCGTCGCGACCGATGGCAGGCGGACCCGTCCCGGCACGGCGACGTGACCGGTGACGTGGACCGGCATGTCGCGGATCTCGGCGAGTCCGACCTGCATGTCGTAGTTCTGGTAGAAGCGATCGAGACGGCGCCGGAGCAGATCCTCCGCGCGGCCGAGCGTCAGACCCTTGACCGCGATGGGGCCGAGCATCGGCAGGCGGATCTGGCCGCGCCGGTCGATGTCGACGAAGAAGTCCTCGTCGATCTCGATGTTGCCCCACACGCTGATGACGAGGCGGTCGCCGACCCCCAGCACGTAGTCCTTGCCGACCGGCGTGTCGAGCAGCGGCGTGCGGCGCTTCCCGAAGACGTCGTAGCCGAACTGGCGGATCGGACGGTCGACCAGCGGGTCGCCGTAGGCCTCGAGCTGTCGCTCGAACGCGCTCAGCCGTTCGGGCTGTCGAGCGTCGATGCGCTGGTCGACCGGCTCGTCGACCGGCGCCAGCTGCTCCACGGCCGTCCCGGCGTCCGGCGATCGCCCGGCTCGCCCGGGAACGGTCCGCGCCGAGAACCCGCCGGCGCGCCGTGAGCGTTCAGCCGCCGCGCGCAGGCTCTCTGCCCGGGACGACAGGTCGCCGCGGCTGGAATTCCACAGATCGGCGCGCCGCAGGTTGCCGAGCGCCTCCTGTGTGTACGCGCGGTCACGGACAGCGTTCAGGAAGAGGGCGATGGCGAGGATGACGCTGGCGCGCACGACGACGGCGTGGCGGGCTCCCGGCGCGGGGAGCGGCGAGGGCGCTCTTCCCATCTTCCCTTCGCTCTGACGAGAGCTTCTTCTTTCCTGTGCGTCCGGTAGCGCCGGCGCGCCCGGACCTTCGGATTGTAGGAAACGCCACGGCCCGGGGCCAGAGCTTTCTCGCTCGATCGCCGCGGCGCCGTTTTCGCTTGCAACGGGTCCGCCGGCGGTGCCACCATCCCCGCCGAACGCGAAAGGAAGGTGGAGAGGAGTGCCGATGGAGGCGTACGCCGGCCAGCGGGCGACGACGTGGTTTCGCCGGGAGCGGGTCTCGACGCCCGCCATGCACCCGATCCTCCTCGATGCCGCGTACGCGGCGGGACTGCTCGTCGGTCTCCCGTACCTCGTCGCCGCCGGTCGCGGCGGCCGCGTGGCCGAGCACGTCAGGCGGCGCTTCCGCGCCTCCCCTCGCCGCTCGGGCGATCGACCCTGCCTCTGGATCCACGGCGTCTCCGTCGGCGAGATCCTCAGCGCGGCGCCGTTTCTCGCGCGGTTCGAGGCGGCGTTTCCGCGCTGGGAGGTGGTGCTGTCCGCCACCACGAGCGCCGGCCTCGAGGCCGGGCGGCGCCGTTACGGCGCGCGGACGATCTTCTCCTACCCGTTCGACCTCAGCGCCACGGTGCGCCGTTCGTTCGACCGGGTGCGGCCGGACCTCGTGGTGATCGTCGAGCACGAGCTCTGGCCGAACTTCCTCTGGCACGCCGAGCAGCGAGGCGTGCCCGTCGCGCTCGTCAACGGGCGTCTGTCGTCAGGCTCGTTCAGGGGCTACCGGCTGCTCTCGCGTCTCCTTCGCTGGCCGCCGCGGGCGCTCCGCCTCTACTGCGTCGAGGACCAGACGAGCGCGGCGCGCTATCGCGCCCTCGGAGTCGATCCGTCGGCGATCCGCGTCACCGGCAACATCAAGTTCGACGTCGCCACCGAGCCGCAGCACGGACTGCGAGCGCGGCTCGGGCTCGACGACGCGGACTGGGTCTTCGTCGGCGCGAGCCTGCACCGCGGCGAGGAGCGACCGGTGATCGACGCGTTCCGGTCGCTGCGCGTCCGGGACCCGGGGGCGCGCCTCGTGCTCGCGCCGCGTCGTCTCGATCGCCTCGACGAGGTCCTCGGCCTGGTGCGCCGGCACGGCCTCCGGCCGAGGCTGTGGAGCCGCGCCGGTGAACGCGAGAACGGCCGGCGAGACGCGAGCGGCGCGTGGGACGTCCTCGTGGTCGACACGTTCGGAGATCTCCAGCGCCTCGTGTGGCTCGGCGACGCGGTCTTCGTCGGCGGGTCGCTGATTCCCTTCGGCGGCCACAACCCGATCGAGCCGGCGAGCGCGGGCAGACCCGTGATCATCGGCCCGCACCACGAGAGCTTCTCCGGCGTCGTCTCGCGCTTCCTCGGGAACGACGCGCTGCTCGTCGCCGGGTCCGCCCTCGAGCTCGGCGAGCGCCTGCGCGCGCTCCGCAGCAGTCACGACCTGGCCCGGTCGCTGGTCGCCCGCGCTCGCGAGACCATCGCGGCCGAGTCGGGCGCCAGCGTTCGCACCGTCGAGGCGCTCCGTCCCCTCGTCGACGCGATCGAGCGCCGCCGCCGACCGGCGCGTGAATCGCTCCCGCGGCCGCCAGTGTCGCGCGAGCTTCGAGGCGCTCACGCGCCCCACGCGTGCAGCGCGTCGCTTTCAGCGCGGGATGCGAGTACAATCCGCTGAAGCACCCGGGTTGTCTCCCGTTGACTGCTGTCTCTTCCCCGTTTTTCGGCGCTCACCATGAAAGTCTCACGCACGCTGATCCTCGCACTGCTGGTCCTCGCGTTCCCCGCGCTGTCCGTCGCCGCGCCGCGCAACGTCGTCTTCATCCTCGTCGACGACATGCGCTTCGATTCGATGAGCAACGCGGGGCATCCGTTTCTCGAGACGCCGGCGCTCGACCGGCTCGCGGCGCGCGGCGTCAAGTTCCGGAACGCGTTCGTCACCACCTCGCTCTGCTCACCGAGCCGCGCGACGATCCTCACGGGACTCTACGCCCACCGGCATCGCATCCTCGACAACTCCACGCGGCTGTCGGAGTCGATCCCGACCTTTCCGACGATCCTCAAGAAGGCGGGCTATCAGACCGCGTTCGTCGGCAAGTGGCACATGGGCGGGAGCTCCGACGATCCGCGACCCGGTTTCGACTACTGGGCGAGCTTCAAGGGGCAGGGGAAGTACTTCGACAACGACTTCAACATCAACGGCGAGCGCAAGAAGGTCGAGGGGTACGTCAGCGACGTGATCACGCGGCTCTCGACGGAGTGGCTGCGCAAGGCGGCCGGTGATCGCAACAAGCGGTTCCTTCTCTACATGTCGCACAAGGCGGTGCACGATCCCTTCACGCCGGCGCCCCGCCATGCCGACGCGATGGCGAACGTCGAGTTCGAGCCGCCGGCGTCGATGGCCGACACGCCCGACAACTACCACCGCAAGCCACGGTGGGTGCGCGAGCAGCGCGACAGCTGGCACGGCGTCAACGACATGTACTTCAAGCGCACTCATTTCGACAAGTTCATCCGCGACTTCAACGCCGCGATGCTCGCCGTCGACGAGAGTGTCGGGACGCTCGTCGCGTTGCTCGAGGAGCTCGAGCTCTTCGATTCGACGGTGGTCATCTTCACGAGCGACAACGGCTTCCTGCATGGCGAGCATGGCCTCATCGACAAGAGAAGCATGTACGAGGAGTCGATCCGCGTGCCGCTCCTGATGTCGTGCCCCGAGCTCTTCGAGGGCGGCGCCGCGCTCGACCACCTCGTCCTCAACGTCGACATCGCTCCGACGATCATCGAGGCCGCGGGCGCCGAGGTGCCGGGGGGCGTGCAGGGCGAGTCGTTTTTCCAGTTGCCGACTCGCCCCGACCTGCCCTGGCGCCGCTCGTTCCTCTACGAGTACTTCTGGGAGCGCGCGTATCCGGAGACGCCGACGGTGTTCGGGGTCAGGACCGATCGGTTCAAGTACATGGAGTACCACGGCGTCTGGGACACCAACGAGCTGTATGATCTCCAGGCCGATCCGCGCGAGATGCGCAACCTCCTCTCGACGCCGCGCCGCAAGCGTCCGGTCGCCGTCGACGAGGGGTACGAGGAGACCTACAAGAAACTGCGCCGCGAGCTGAATCGGCTGCGGAAGAAGTACGGCGTGCTGATCGGCCAGCCCGACTGGAGCGAGGACTGACCGCACGTGGACCGCGTCTGCGTCTTTCTCGGATCGAGTCCCGGATGCCGGCCGGCGTACCGGGACGCGGCGCGTTCGCTCGGGCGTGAGCTCGCGCAGCGCGGCGTCGGGCTCGTCTTCGGCGGCAGCGATCGCGGCATGATGGGCGCGCTCGCCGACGAGCTTCTCGCCGCCGGTCGCGAGGTGATCGGCGTCATACCCGGGCCGATGGTCCGAAACGGCTGGAGCCACGACCGGCTGCCGGACCTGCGCGTCGTCGACACCATGCACGAGCGCAAGGCGCTGATGTACTCGCTGGCGGACGCGATCATCGCGCTGCCGGGCGGCATCGGCACGCTCGACGAGCTGATCGAGGTGCTCGCGTGGACCCAGCTCGGCATCCAGGCCAAGCCGATCGGACTGCTCGACACGGAGGGCTACTTCGATCCCCTGCTCGCGATGTTCTCGAGGGCGGAGGAGGAGGGATTTCTCGACAGGAGCTTCCGGGAGTTCTTCGTCGTCGCCCGTGACGCCGCGACGCTGCTCGACGCGCTCGAGCGCGCGACGCCGTCTCCCAATACCCACAGCTGGACCGATGAGTAGCATGCGATCTCTGATTGCCGCCTCGCTGGCCCTGATTCCCCTCGCCCCGCTCGCCGCGGAGGAGACGTTCCCCGGCGCGTTGCGGGTCGTCGTCGTCCCCCGTGCGATCGAGAGCGGCGCCCGCGACTCCGGCGGTGGCGCGTCCGGCCTCGTCGCGTTGCTCGCCGCGGAGCGCGCGATCGATCACCGCATCGCCGTCGCGACGGAGCTCACGCGGGAGACGCTCGCCGCGGCCGATGCCGTCGTCCTCGAGAGCGCCGACGGCCTGACGCCGGAGGTTGCCCGCGAGCTGCGTCGCGCCGTCGACGGCGGGCTCGGGCTCGTGGTGTGCGCGGGGGCGGCTCGCGGCGTGGCTGGCGTGCGCGAGCTCGGCGAGCTGGTCGGGCGCGTCGGGAGCGAGGACGAGGACGAGGGCGAGGGCGAGGACGAGAGGGGGCGGCGCGATGGGAAGCCGCCGTCCGCTCGCCGGGTCGTCGTCGAGGTGAGCGATCAGTCGCATGCCGTGACGCAGAGTGTGGCGCACTTCGTGCACGCCGGCGAGGTCACCGCGGCGATGGCGCCGCCGTCACGCTCCCGCGTGCTCGCGCGCCGTGCTCCCGCCTCGGGAGACGGCGCCCGTCGCGACGCGCTGCGTCCGTGTCTCTGGACGGTGGCGCATCGCCGCGGGCGGGTCCTGGTGAGCCTGCTGGATCACGCCGCGGGTCCCTCGCGGGGTCTCGTCGAGACGCTCGTCGCGCGGGCCGCGCAGTGGAGCTCCTACCGGCAGGTGACCGTGACGGCGCGCGAGCCGGTGCGTTTCGTCGCCGAGGAGCTCGGGCCCGAGGACGACGGACTGTTTCCCGGCGTGCCGCCCGAGCCCGGCCACTTCCGCGGCCGTCGCATCGCCCGCTTCATGACGTTTCACGGCGCGAGCTGGCTGACGCGCGCGTCGCGGGAGCGCGAGGAGGAGCCGGAGCGCGTGCTCGACAGCCTCGGCATCCGCGCCGGCAGCACCGTCGTCGACCTCGGTTCCGGCAACGGCTACTTCACCCTGCGGCTCGCGAAGCGCGTCGGCGAGCGCGGCACCGTGCTCGCCGTCGAGATCCAGCGCGAGATGCTCGCCCTGCTCGAGCGACGCGCGCGGGAAGCCGGCATCGAGAACGTGCGGACGATCCTCGCCGAAGAGCGTGACCCGAAGCTGCCGGCCGGCGCCGTCGATCTCGTGCTGATGGTCGACGTCTACCACGAGCTCTCGCACCCGCGCGACGTCATGCGCCACGTCGCCCGCAGCCTCGCCCCCGGCGGCCGCGTCGTCCTCGTCGAGTATCGCGGCGAGGACCCGACGGTGGCGATCAAGCCGCTGCATCGCGTCTTCGAACGCCAGGCAATCGCGGAGCTGGCCGCGCTCGGGTTCCGGTGGGTGGAGACGAAGCGGTTTTTGCGATCGCAGCATGTGCTGGTGTTCGAGAGGGCGCCCCGGCAAAGGTGATCGCGTCTCCGTACGGGTTACGGGTTCGTCCCCGTTCCCGTTCCCGTTCCCGTGCCCGTTCCCGTGCCCGAAAGCTCCCGGCGACGAGCCGACGGCCACCGTCGGGGCCGAGACCGACGGAGTCCGAGACCGAGTCCGAGTCCGAGACAGAGAACCGAGATCCGAGATCCGAGACCGATTCCGATGCCGATCCCGACTCCGATTCCGACTCCGATTCCGATTCCGAGGACGAGGACGAGGACGAGACGCTGGCGACCGAGACCGCCCTCCAATCTGCGTCATCTGTGAAATCTGCGTAATCTGCGTTCCCGTTCGTCTCGAAAGGAGAACCAGAACTCCGAGTGGCTTCGAAGATCGGAGATGGCGGCGAGTTCGGGACCGGGTCCGGGTCCGGGGCCGGGACCGGGAAGACAAGCTCATGGGGCCCGCAGCACCCACTCGTCCGGGTCGATCTCCGCCGTGACGCCCGCCGGCACGCTCATGCTCGCGCCGCCCCGGGGGATGTCGAGGCGGCGGGTCTCGTCGCCGATGCGGACGTCGATCGGCATCGGGAAGGGGAGGCCGCCCGGGGTTTTCCAGCGCAGCGTCAGGGTGGTGTCCTTCCGGGTGGTCTCCAGGCGTGGCAGGGACGCGCGCCGGACGTAGACCTCGAAGAACCAGTCGAGGTCGCGACCGGCGACCTCCTCGGCGATGCGGACGAAGTCGTCGGTGGTCGCGAAGCGGCACGCCGAGCCGTCGGTGGTGCGCTCGAGGTCGGGATCCGGGTAGGCCATGCGGCGCAGCGCGAGGAACATCGCCTCGTCGCCGATCAGATACCGCAGCGTGTGGAGGACCCAGGCGCCCTTGAAGTAGATGTCCCCGGTGTAGACGTCGTTCGAGGAGAGCGACTCGAGCGGCGCCAGCGGGCGGCGGTTGGCGATCCGCCGTCGCAGGCTGGCGAGGTACTCGTGGTAGCGCTCCGGGCCGTCGGTGCGCTCGACGTAGAGCGGCTGCATGTACGTCCCGAAGCCCTCGTGCAGCCACATGTCGCTCCAGTCGCGGTTGGTGACGAGGTTGCCCCACCATTCGTGGGAGAGCTCGTGGTGGTGGAGGACGTCGAAGCCCCAGTCGGTGCCGCGGGTCATGGCGCCGCGCCGGAAACCGGCGCCGTACGCGATGATCGTCTGGTGCTCCATGCCGAGGTGCGGCGTCTGGGCGACGCCGTACTTGTCCGCGCGGAACGGGTACGGTCCGACCACCGACTCGAAGAACGCCAGGTGCTCGAGGATCTCGGCGAACAGCTTCTCGCCGTTCTCGCGGTCCTCCGGCAGCACCCAGAAGATGACCGGGAAGGTCTCGCCCGCGACGCTCGTGAAGCTTCCCTCGATGGTCTCGTAGGGCGCGATGTTGAGCGCGACGTTGTACGTGTTGATCGGCGTCGACACGCGCCAGAGGTACGTGCGGGTGCCGTCGTCGTTCGACTCGACCCCGACGAGGCGGCCGTTCGACGCGACGACGAGTGGCTCGGGAACGGTGACACGGATCTGCATCCGTTCCGGCTCGTCCGCCACGTGGTCCTTGACCGGCCACCAGAGGTCGGCGCCCTCGTGCTGGCAGGTCGTCGCGATCCAGTGCGAGCCATCCCCGGTCTGCGCCCACGTGAACCCGCCGCGCCACGGCGGGTTCGGCGCCTCGCGCGGAACGCCGCCGTAGGCGACGCGCACGCGAATCTCGTCGCCGGTCGCCGCGGGACGTGACAGCGCGATCCACACCTTGCCGCCGCGACGGTCGAAGGAGAGCGGCGCGCCCGTGCTCGCCTCGTCACCGCTGACCGTCTCCACGGCGCTGATGTCGAGTCGCGGATCGAGGTCGAGGACGAACGCCTCCAGCGGCGAGAGGACACCCGCCGACACGACCACGGCGCCATCGATGCGGCGCGACGCCGGATCCACCGCGATGTCCATCTCGTAGGAGATGACGTCGTAGGCGGCCTGTTCGGGGAGCATCTCGCCGCCCGAGTCGTACGGGTCCCACCTCGACGAGCGCAGGACGGAGCACCCGGCGACGCACGACGCCAGCGCCGGGGCGAGCACGAGCAGGGCGAACGCGATGGAGCTCCTCACCACGTCGCGTCCTCCCAGCGCCATGCCTCGAGACTGTCGAGGACGTGATCGGCGGCGGCGAGACGCTTCGCCGGGAAGGAGTTGGTGACCGCCACGCACCGCATGCCGGCCGCGATCGCCGCGTCGACGCCGTTGACGCTGTCCTCGAACACGAGGCACTCGCCCGGCTCGAGGTCGTCGAGACCGCGCTCGCGGAATCCCTGCAGCGCGCGCAGGAAGCAGTCGGGATCCGGTTTCGGCCGCTCGACGTCGTCCGACGTCACCATCCACGGGAAGTGGTCGATCAGGTGGTGTCGCGAGAGCACGATGTGGATCTCCTCGCGGCGCCCGCCGCTGACGATGGTGATCGCCGCCCGGCGCCGGGCCTCCTCGATCAGCCGTCGCGCTCCGGGGAAGAGCGGCACGGACTCGAGACCGGCGGTGAAGCGGCGCCCCTTGAGCTCGACCAGTCGCTCCAGCTCGTCGCGGTCGAGCGAGCGGCCTGCCAGCTCGTACGCGTGCGCGAAACACGCGCGGTCGTGCACGCCCAGGAAGTCCTCGATGCCGATGCCCTCCGGCAAACGCAGACCCTCGTCCTCGAGCGTGCGCACGAAGGTGTCGTGGTGGAGGGCCTCGGTGTCGGCGAGGAGGCCGTCGAAATCGAACAGCACGGCCCGGATGCTCACCGCTGGTAGATCGACACGTACTGGTAGGGGAGCTGCAGGATGACGAGCGCCACCGCCGTCCCGTAGGAGGTGCCGACGCCGTCTCCGTGCCAGGAACCGTCGCCCTTCTGCGTCGCGAGGAGCCGCCGCGAGATCGCCGCGTAGTACTGTCGCCACTCGTCCCCGCCCTGCTGGTACTTCCCCTGCGACAGGTAGAGGTGCGTGTAGAAGTAGTGGCCCCAGACGCCGCCGCCGCCGGAGTCGACCGCGATGTTCCGGTCGCAGTAGGCGAGGCAGCGCAGCGCCAGCGGGCTGTCGTACTCGCCGGCGTTGTAGAGCGTCGCCACCGCGGCCGCCGTGATCGCCGGACGCGATCCGAAGTTCGACATCAGACTGTAGCGGATGCCGCCGTCGGGATTCGCCGAGCGCTCGATATACTTCACGGCGCGCCGGATGGTCGCCGGGTTGACGTAGATGCCGGCGTTCTTGCACGCGCGCAGCGCCTGGATCTGCGTCACGGTCACCGAGCCCTCGTCGGCGTCCTGGTCCGGCGTGTAGAGCCAGCCGCCGGCGCGGCTCTGGCTGCGCTCGATCAGCCGCACCGCGCGCACGAGCACGTCGTGGATCCACTTCTGGCGCCGCAGGTCCTCCTCGTTGCCGTACACCTCGGCCAGGAACATCGTCGCGAAGCCGTGGCCGTGCATCGACCGGCCCTCCTCGGCCGGCGTCGCCATCAGGCCGTTCGGACGCGCGACGCGCAGCAGGAAGTCGACCGCCTTGCGAATCGCCGGGGCGTTCGGACCGCGGGTCGCCGTGCTCCCGGTGGTCAGGAGCGCCGTGCCCGCCAGCGCGGTCATCGCGGTCGGATACCTGCCCCAGCCGCCCATGTTGTTCCACGAGCCGTCGGAGTTCTGCGTGCGCACGAGGTACTCGACGCCGCGGGCGATCGCTGCCTCGATCTCGCGCGTGACGTGCTCCGGTCGCCGCGGAGCCGCCGCGGCCGTCATGCTCGCCAGCAGGCACGCCACCAGGGCGATGCACGCCGGCGCCGGTCGTGTCGTGGTCGTCGGTCTCATGCGGCTCTCCCTGCAGACGATCTATATCGCCGACACGATTCTGAGAGGGCGTCTGGCCGCCGCGAGCGGCGTCCCGTCATTCGTCCGGCAGCTGCACCTTGACGTTGAACGCGCCGGTGACGCTCCCACTGCGCACGGCCGTCGCGAACATCAGCTTCCCGGCGGCGTTCGCCTTCCCCTTGTACGACTTGCCGACCAGGAACGCCTTGCCGTTCTTGCCGATCCGCGCCACCAGCGCGCCGAGCCGGAAGCTCTCGAAGTGCTTCGTCGACGTGCGCGTGGTGCCGTCGGGCCCGGCGCTCGCGCTGTAGTTCTGGAGGTAGATCTGTCCGGAGGCGGCGATCGAGATCTGGTCGCCCTTCTTCAGCGCGATCTTCGTCTGGTACCAGTTGTTCGCCGCGGCGAAGTAGGTCCCGGGGACGGAGAGCTCCACCTGAGACGGCATGTTCTCCGGGTAGACGATGCTGATGACGTCCTTGCGCTGGATCGCGAGCACGCCGTAGTTGCTCTTGACGTTGAAGGTGCGCTCGTGGATCTTCCCCTTCGCCGTGAACTTCAGCGTCACGAGTTCGTCGTCCTCGCCGCGGATCGGCACCGCCTCCTCGCCCTCCTCGTCGGCGAAGTCGTCCTCGATGGTCTCCTCGATGCGGCCGATGAGCGTCTGCGCGCGCGACTTGACCTCCTCGTCGTCGGACTCGAGCGCCGCCTTGAGCGCCTTGAGCGCCGGCTCGCCGATCTCGGCGAGCGCGGCCATCGCCTCCTCGCGGATCTCGAACTCCTCGTCGCCGAGCTTGCGGATCTCGACCGCGATGCGGTCCTGGAGCTCAGGGTCCTCCTCGCGCGCGAAGCGGATGCGCACGACGTCCTCGAGCGGCACCACGAGCTGCCCGTAGGCGGTGTCGATCGTGATGCGCTCGACCTGGGGGAACCCGGTGATGCGCGTGCCGTCGCGGAGGCGGAAGACCGGCGGGTCCGGCTCCTTCTCCTCCTCGGCGGGCTGCTCGGCCGCCTCGTCTGCGGCGGTGTCGTCCGGCTTTCCCTCCGAGGAGTCGGCGGGCTTCTTCGCGGCGTCGTCCCTCTTCGCCTCGCTGTCCTTCTTCGCGGCCTCGGCCTTCTTCGCGTCGTCCGCCTTCTTCTCGGTCTTCTCGGCGTCTTGCGGCGCGACGGCGTGCGCCACGGGCGACGCCACCGACAGGACGCCGCCGAGCGTCAGGACGGCGGCGAGCGCGAGTGTCACGTCAACGGCCGATCGCATGGAAAAGCTCATGATTCAGCGTCCCCTGGCTGGCTCCGCGACTCGAGCGGTCTCCCTTCTCGGATCCTCTATCCTACCACCGATGCCGTCCGGCGCGGGCCGATCGTTTTTCGCCGTCGTGTCGTCTCGCGAGACGCGGTAGAGCCCGAAGCCCTCCGCGTTGCCGAGCGCCAGCGCGAGCTCGCCGTCGCGGAGCCGCGTCAGCGCGATTCTCGGCGGCAACCCGGTGCCCTTGCCGGCGATCGGCGCCTGGAACAGCACGGCGATGGCGCCGGTCTGCGGATCGAAGGAGCTCACCCGCGAGTACCAGCGTCCGTCCTCGGCCGCCTCGTTGTACGCGATCACCCAGCGGTCACCGACGACCCATCGCCGGCCGGTGAAGGTGATCCCGTGCGAGCCGACGGCCACTTCACGCAGCTTGCGCCCGCTCTCGGTCATCTGGAGGAGCACCAGGCTGCGTCCCGTCTGCATGAACGTCGAGTAGCTCCGGGAGCTCGGCAGCGACGCGTCGGTCGCCAGGGCGATCCAGAGAGCTCGCTCCGCGGGCGTTTCGCCACCGGCGGGGAGCTCGACGGCCTCGTAGACGCGGACCGCGGCGGTGTCGCGCGGAATCGCCGTCGACCACCGCAGGCGACCGGAGAGCAGGGCGCGGCACTCGAGCCGCCCGGTGGGCGTCGTCAGCCACACCTCGGCGCCGGTGACGCGCACGACGGCGGGGGCGCGTCGCGGCTCGCCGTCGGTCCACAGCAGGCCGCCCCGTCCGTCCGCGGCGTGCACTTCGACGCCGCGGTAGGTGTCGAGAACCACCGCGCTCCCCGGCACCAGGGCGGCCGCCGAGATCGTCCCCACGGGCGCCTCGAAGGAGTACCGCACGTCGTCGGGGCCGCGTGGCTCCCGCAGATCGTAGACGACGATGCCGGCGGGCTTCGCCGTCGTGACGACGAGGTCCGCGCCGATGAGCCGCGGCCTGCCCAGCGGCGTGCGTCCGCTGCTCGAGCGCCGTGACCGCAGCTTGCCGCTGTCGAGGTCGATGGCGAGGAGCTCTCCGGTGGTGTCGAGCACGAGCACGTGCGGCTCGCCCGGCGGCAGCACGAACTCCGGAAACAGATTCCCCGAGACGTGGGAGAGCGTGCTCCTCCCCCAGCCGAAGACGCCGCGGTAGGAGTAGAGCGACTCGATGGCGTGGCGGTAGCTCTGGTGCCAGGCGAGCCGGGGCAGCTCGACTCGCCGCGCGCCGGCGTCGTCGCCGATCGGTTCGTCGTCGCCGGGCTGGTTGCCGCCGGGCTGGTTGCCGCCGGGCTGGTTGCCGCCATCGCCATCCGCGTCCTCGCTCTCGCGCTCATCGACCGCGCTCTCGCCGGCGGCGCCCTCCGTCACGGCCTGCGCGGGCAGCTCCAGGCGGTAGACCCCCGCCGCCGTCAGGAGGAACGCCACGTCCTCACGCGAGTAGATCCGGCCGGGCTCCTCGATATGCGACTGCAGGCTCGCCTTGCGCTCCTCGATGTCGGGGAAATCTGGCAGCTCGACGTCGCCGATCTCGACACCGGTCGGGTCGAAGACGTGCAGCTTTCCGGACCGCAGCGAGAGCACCGTCCGCAGCGGTGCCGAGCGCCGTGTGGTCTCGACCAGGAAGCCCCGATCGACTCCGTGCCAGAACGCCTGCCTCCACTCGACGTCCGCATCGAGCAGCGCGCGCATCGATGGCGGCAGCGTGTCGGGGCGCGAGAGCGCCTCCTCGAACGCCGATCGCAGCCGGCGCAGCCGCTCGACGCCGTCGAATCCGGGGAAGCTCCCGATCAGGCGCTCGAACAGCGCCAGCGTCGCGGCGGCACCGCCACGGTCGGCGGCCTCGCGCGCGAGCAGCGCGAGCGCCTCGGCGGCCGCGGGAAGGTACGGCGTGCGCTCGACGATGCGCTCGAGCTCGCGAATCGCGCGCGTCGCGGCGCCGGCCCGGAGGAGCTCGGCGGCTTCGCGGACCCGCTCCCGGGCCTGCGCCTCCTCGGCGTCGGGAGGCTCGATCCGCCCACCGGCGACGAGCGCATGGATCGCGTCGACCGCCCAGCGCTCCGGACGCGACCGCACGCCATCGGGCGTCAGCACCGGCCCGTCGTGCGCGCCCCTGCGGATCACGTCGTGATAGATCGCCGCCGCCGCGGCGGGGTCGCCGCGCTCGAGGATGCGCGCCCGCTCGAGCTCGAGGGACGTCTTCACGGATTGATCGATGTCCAGGCCGGGCCGCTCGAGGAGTCGCGCGATCGCTCGCGGATCGTCGAGCCGCTGCGCCGCCTCCCGCGCCGTCTCGACCAGCAGCGACGTCGCGGTCGCGATCGACCTGTCGCTCTTCGCGGCGTCGAGGAGGGACTCGAGCAGATCGAGCGCCTCCGCGTAGCGTCCCTCGGCCCGGAGCAGGCGCGCGCGGTCGAAGCTCGCCGAGCCGACGCGACTCTCGACGTGCTCCCACGCCTTCTCCTGCGGCTGGATGAGCGCGACGCCCCACGCGCCCGCCGCGATGAGGCGCGTTCCATCGATGGCGTCTTCCGATGAACCGTCGAGGTCCGCCGGCAGGAGGCCGAGGTTCGCCGGCTTGAGGCCGTCGATGCGCGGATCCGTGAAGCCCATGCGCGCCAGCGTCCGGCCCGTGCGGCGGTCGAGCATGGCGATCTCGTTCTCGAGCGGCACGTAGATTCGCGCGCGCGTGACGAACCCCGTCCCGGCGACGCGCCGGAGCGACTCGGAGCGCCAGCGGACGTCGCCCGTGCGCGCGTCGATCGCCTCGACGACATCGCCCGCGACGAACGCGAGCTCGTCGTCGGCGCCGAGGAAGGCGAAGCGATCGCCCCCGAAGCTCCGGTCCCAGATCGTTCGACCGGTGCCGAGATCGATGGCGATCAGGTACGACGAGTCGTACGGCGCGACGATCACCCGCCCGCCCGCGATCACCGGGTGCGACGGCGCCCACACGAGCTGACTGTCGTCCCACGCGCGCGACGCGTACGCCAGCGTCCGGTACCGCGTCACCCATCGCAGGCGGCCGCTCTCGACGTCGAGCGCGGTGACCACGCCGTGGCCGGGAGCGGACACGGCCACGCCGCCGGCCGCCGCGAGGCTCGCCCCCTGACTCACGGCGTTGCGGTGGCGCTGCAGGTAGCCCGCGTTGTAGCTGTAGAGCTTCTCGAGCCAGCGCAGCGAGCCCGACGTCGTCAGGCCGGCGACCCACGGGCCCTTGCCGTCTGTCGCCGGTACGACGAGCAGGTCGCCACCGGCGTGCGTCGGCGGCGCCGTGAAGGCGATCTTCCGCAGCTCCTCGCGGGTCGCGTCCCGCCCGCCCACGCGCCATCGCAGCTTGCCGTTGCCGATGTCGAACGCGAAGAGCGCGTTCGGCCGGTAGGAGAGGCGCCCCTTCGAGTCGAAGGCCGGCGCGCTCTGCCTGTCGATGATCATCGCGAGGTCGCCGACGACGCTCACCGTGCCGCCGCCGAGATGCTGGAAGAGCGCCTGCGGGTTGGTGACGGGCGTCGTTCCCGACGACCCGACGGCGGAGAGGTTGGTGCGCCACACGATCTTGCCGCTGCTCGCATCGAGCGAGACGAGCTCGCCTCCCGATCGCACGAGCACGACGCCGGGCCGTGTCGCGAAGGAGACGGCGGGAAACGCCGCGTAGAAGTTCGAGCGCCGCAGCGGGGTCACGGTCTCCGCGGAGATCGCGGTCGGCGCGGCGCCCGTCTGGGCGCTCGAACCGAACGAATGGATCCAGCGGGCGCGTCCGCCGAGGGGCGGGGACGCCTCCTCCTCGAGCGCGAGCGCCGCGTGATCGGGTCGGCCCATCGGGCATCGCCAGGCGACGCCGTCCTCCGCGACGTCGAGCCCCGGCGGGACGACGAGCGACAGCTTCGCGAGCTCGGCGCCGCGCACCGGCTCGCCGCGGATGGTCACCACGGTGTCTGCGTAGTCGGCGCGCGCGCGCTCGAGGAGATCCGCGGCCGCCTCCGATCGGCCCGCGAGCGCGCTGGCGAACGCGGCCTTGACGATCAGCATCAGCTGCGCGCGCTCGTCCGCGCCGCCGGCTGCGACGCCGCGCTCGTCCGCGGGGATCATCGAGCGACGTCGGGCCAGCTCCGCGTACGCGTCCGCGGCGCGAGCAGGCGCGCCGAGGTCGAGCGCCCGGTCCCCGAGCGCCTCGAGGGCTCGAAAGCCGGCGCCGGTCAGCGGGTAGCGGCGCGAGAGCTCGTCGAGCGCCAGGAGCGACACCTCGAAGGGCAGCGTGAGCGCCTTCTCGAGCTCGCGCTCCGCCGGCGGATCGTAGACCCGGCGGTAGATCTCGCGGCCCTCGCCTGGCAGCTCGAGGAGGATGCGACGCACGGCGGCGTCGAGAGGCTCGTAATGGACGCCGTCCGGGGTGAAGACGATCTGCGACGGCGGCCGATCATCCTCCTCCTCGACCTCCGGTGGTTTCGCCGCGGCGGCGCCCCCGACGACGCGGACCATAGCCCCGGCGCCCCCGGCAATGCGAACGACGCCCGCCGGCGCTGCCGGCCCCGGCTCGGGCGTCCTCGATCGCGGCGACTCTCGCTTCTCGGCCTCCTCCTCCGGCTGCCTGTCGGCGAGCAGCCGATCGAGCAGGTCGAGACCCTTCACCCAGTCGCCCTCGGTGAAGAACTCGTGCGCCCGCTCGACGCGCCCGAGCGCGGCGGTGTTCTCGCGCGGCATCGCCGGTCCGGCGAACTCGGGGGGCGTGACACCGGCGGTCTCATCGGCGTCGCCGTCCTTCTTCGCCTCCGCCGCGCCCCCGGAGTCCGACGAGCTCGATGGCTCGTCCGCAGGCTCCGCCGCGACCGCCTCCTGGGCGGAGGCGACCGCCGGCATGATCGGCGCCGCGAAAATGGCCAGCGTGCAGGCGAGGAGAGCGAGGACGTGCTTCAACGTGCCGTTTCCTGGAAGGAGGTGGCGGGAGGACGGACCGCTCTGCCGAGCTCCCCCGGTCCCAGGTGATGATAGGGTCGCCCGGTGGGGGGTGCCAAGCGGGAAAACGGGGTGGGGGCACGGAGACCCCGACCCCGATTCCGACGCCAGCGTTGCAAAAACGTACCCGTTCCCGTGCCCGTGCCCGTGCCCGTGCCCGTGCCCGAGAGCCCACGTCATCGTGTAGCTGTCCGACGTCGGGGCCGAGCGATCGGAGTCCGAGACAGAGAACAGAGACAGAGGACCGACACCGATTCCGACTCCGATACCGATACCGATACCGATTCGGACACCGATTCCGATTCCGATTCCGATGACCGACTCCGACC
>JBFFXF010000090.1:0-24895 GCA_041569895.1 Planctomycetota bacterium
CGTACCGTCGAGCCCGAGACGCTGATGTTTCCGACGCCCGCCCCCTGGTCGCGGATCGCCAGGCGATCGTTCGCCGTGCCACCGGCGGTGAACTCGATGGTCAGCGTGCCGGTGTCGAAGTCGGCGGAGTCCGGATCGCTCACCGTCGCGCCGGAGTCGATGACCACGGCGCCGTCCCCCTCGGTGTAGCTCAGCCCGCCGCCGGGGAGCGCGATCGTCGGAGCGAAGTTCCCGCCCCAGTAGCCGAGGACCAGAAACGTATTCGTTTCGGTAATATCCTCGAAGTACCACTCGATCGACGGGACCGCGTCGGCTTTCGCATGCATGCGAGCTGAGGAGGCCGCTCCGATCGTCCCCAGGACTTCGACAAGCCGACTGTCAGTCGAACCGACTTCTCGAAAACCGGTGAACATCTCCGCAGTCGTAAAGCTCGACGCGAGCAGGTCGACGATGGCGTTTGGCGGGACGCCCGCCGTCGAGAGGTCCTTCACCTGCCAGGTGGCGCTGGCGGTCGGACTGCCGATGTCGGTCGCCGCCTCCGTGTAGGTGTCAGGCGCGACACTCCAGTAGCCGGTGAGACGGAAATCGATGTGACTCGCGTTGCCAGCGTAGGCCTGGATCGTCGCGGAGGCGGTTCCATCGGCCTGTACCAGCATGGAGTCCGCCGAGTTGCCGCCGTCGAAGCCGATTCCGTGGGTCGTCATACGGCGCTCGAGCGTCGACCCCTTCGCGCGAACGCCGGCCTCGGTCGGGCTCACGGCGTTGTGATTCATGAAGGCGATTTCGGCAATGTCCCCGGGACCGACCCCCCAAGCGGAGAGGCTCTGGTCCAGCCACGCGCCGTCCGAGGCCACCGTGAACAGATCGAACCGCTCGACGAAGGTGCCGGTGTCCCAGTAACCGAGCAGCGTGAAGGTGACCTGGACCGCATCCTCCGCGTAGACCTCGATCCGGGAGCTGGCGTCGGTCTGCACGTGCATGACGACTGTCTCCCCCCCGCCGCCGAGCTGTGGGTTCTCGAGATCGATCCGACGGTCGATGGAGGAGCCAAATGTGCGAACACCGCCGAAACGGGGCGCGGACGCGTCCGTGTTGGCAAGTGCGATCTCCACGACGGCGTTGGCGGGCACGTTGTAGGGAGCGCCACTGAGGTCGATCGTCTGCCAGGAGCCCGCTACCGGCGAGGTGAACCCCTCGGCGCGCTGAAAGTAGTCGAGCAGCCCCAGCCACCTCGCCTGCGCCGCCGCGCTCGGGGCGACTTCGGATTCGATCCCGCCGGTGGCGAACTCCAGCACCCAGTCGCCGCCGCGCGACGCCGCCCCGGTGCGGTCGCTGCTCGCGGCGACGTCGGCGCCGGTCAGTCCGGCGAGGGCCTCGACCAGCGCACGCCCCGCGGCCGTCGCCGCGAGGTTGCACCCATAGAGAAGGATGTCGGCCCCGCTCGAGAGCGCCGCTCGCCAGCCGGCGACGACGTGCGTGAGATCGTCCAGCCGGCCCAGATCGAGCCATGTCGCCCCGAGTCGAAGCCCGCTGGCGGAGCCGTGCGAGATGACGTGAACTGCGTCGATGCCGGTGCTGCCGGTCAGCGCCTCGCCGATCTGCTCGAGACCGTCGCGATCATCCGCGAGGAACCGCACCTCGAAGTCCCGAGTGTCGTCGTCCCGCGCGAGGATGTCCCGGAGCAGCTGCTCGGCGTTCTCGACGCCGTGGTCGATGAAGACGATCTCCCGCCGCACGTCGAGACGTCGATCGTGCGCGTCGCGATCGTCCTCGTCACCCGGTCCGCTCTCCGCAGGCCGCTCGACCGCACTCGCCGGCGCCGCGCCGACCGGCTCCGTGTCGAACAGCCCGGCGCCGTCAGTCGCCGGCAACCAGTCGGCCGACAGCAGCACGCGAGGCTCGAGCGCCTCGAGCGAGTACGGGTTGCCGTTCGATTCCCTGCGAGACACGTTTTTCTTCCACCGCGCGAGCGTTCTGCTTCGACCGGAGACACATCACTCGACCCCACTCCCAGTTTCGGAATATGAACGAGGCCCCGAACAGCGATTCGTGCGCTGGACCGGGTTCGATAATGTCGGCGGGCGAGCTGTCGCTCTTGATCCGAAGCGGATCAACGATCGCTTCCAGGAATTCCGCGACAAGGAGCAGCCGGGAGTCGACGTGATCTCTCGCGTCGTCGATGGCGCGCCGAGGAGCGAGGTCGTCCGCGCGGCGTCCGAGGACGGGATCGATCTCGTCCTCCTCGGGACGCGCGGCCTCCTCGGGAGCGTGGCGCAGGGCGTGGCGCGCGAGGCGCCGTGCTCGGTGACCGTGATCCCGTCCGGCGAGGAGGTGTGAGCCGACCTCGGCCGGCACGCAGCGACCCCGTCACGCGCGCCGCGTTCTCCACTGCTCGAGTATGGTCGCGATGCGGTGCCCCGCCTTGCCGTCCCAGAGCTGCGGGGGCGATTCGGGGCGCTTGCTCTCGCCGGAGAGAGCGCGTGTCGCCTCGGAGACGATGCGCCCCGGGTCGGTCCCCACGAGGACGTTCGTGCCATGCGTCACCGTCACCGGGCGCTCGGTGTTCTCACGCAGCGTGAGACAGGGCACCCCGAGCGCCGTCGTCTCCTCCTGGATCCCGCCCGAGTCGGTGAGCACGAGCGCCGCGGCGGACTGCAGGGCGAGGAAATCGAGGTACCCGAGCGGGGAGATGGTCCGCAGCCCGCGAGACGACTCGAGACCGTCGCGAAGCCCTGTCTCCCGTATGCGGTCGAGCGTGCGCGGGTGGACGGGAAAGATCACGGGCAGGTCGCGGGCGATCTCCACCACGGCCCCGACGAGCCGACCGAACGTCTCCGCGCTGTCCACGTTCCCCGGCCGGTGGACCGTGAGAACCGCATACCTCTCGCCGGCCAGCCCGAGGTCCGCGAGGATCGACGACCCGGCCGCCCGATCGCGGTGCTTCAGGAGCGTGTCGATCATGACGTTTCCAACGAAGTGCGTCCTCTCGCGCGGTATGCCTTCTCGCGCGAGGTTGTCCATCCCGGACGGCTCGCTGACGAAGAGGAGGTCCGAGATCGCGTCGGTGACGACACGATTGATCTCCTCGGGCATTGTCCGATCGAAGGATCGCAGACCGGCCTCGACATGGGCCACCGGCACGCCGAGCTTCGTCGCGACGAGCGCGCAGGCGACCGTCGAGTTGACATCGCCGACGACGACGACAAGTTCGGGTCGGCGCTGTTCGAGGACCGACTCGAACGCCGTCATGATTCGCGCGGTCTGCCGGGCATGCGAGCCCGAGCCGACCTCGAGGTTGATGTCGGGACGGGGGATCTCCAGCTCATCGAAGAAGACCCTCGAGAGCGTCTCGTCGTAGTGCTGGCCGGTGTGCACGATCGAGACCGCGAAGCGATCGGGGTGCGCGTCGAGCGCGTCCACCAGCGACGCGATCTTGATGAAGTTCGGCCGCGCTCCGGCGACGACGAGCACTTCCAGCGGATCCGTCATGCGATCGATCCGGTGCGCGTCATCGTGTCAGGAGCTCCGCTTCAGCAGCTCGAGGAAGAAAGCCGCCGCGCACCCCGCCAGGAGACCGACCGCGGCCCCGAGAACGATCTTGATCCTCCGCGGGAGGCCGGTCGGCGAGACCGGCACGTCGGCCTCCTCGATCACCCGGACATTGACGAACCTCTGCTCATCGAGCTGCTCCATCGCCACCGCCTCGTCGTACTTCTGCAGGAACGTCTGGTAGCTCCGATCGCTCACCGTGACGCGTCGCTCGAGGGCCCGGAAGACCTTCTCGTTGTCCGTCAGCGACGCGAGCTCCCTCTCGAGCTTCCCGAGCTCGGCCGTGAGCGATTCTCTCGTGGCGCCGAGCGCCTCGAGCTCCGTCCGGAGCGTCTGCAGGCGGAGCGACCGCTCGTCGCGGGCCAGTGAGCGCAGGTCGTCGTCGATCTCTCCCATCTGTTCCCTCAGCGCGTCCCTCTGCGCCGTCAGCAGTCGGAGCTC
Source organism: Planctomycetota bacterium (assembly GCA_041569895.1). Lineage (GTDB taxonomy): Bacteria > Planctomycetota > UBA8108 > UBA8108 > JACQVS01 > JBFFXF01. The sequence goes on from JBFFXF010000090.1 coordinate 3,991, forward strand.
GTCGCGGACGCTCGACTCGAGGAGCTGTCCGACGTATGCTCCCCGCTGCCGGAGGAACTTCTTCACCAGGAGAATCTCGTCGCGCACCGCGGAGACCTCGCGGCTCCGATCGGTATACAGCCGCAGGGTCTCCTGCTCCCTGAGCTCGAGGTCGAGAAGCCGGATCAGGGCCTCGTCGAGCGACCGGAACCGTTCCACGCCCGGGCGACCGGGAAGCGGCGTCTCCGGCCCCTCCTCGAGGACCGCGTATCGCTCGAGATTCGCGGTCAACGCGGCAACCTTCGAGTCGAGCTCATGCAGCAGCGAGGCGAGCTGCGCCCGGCGCGAGATCAACGCGACGCGCTGCTGCGCGAACACGGGGTCCGGGATCAGCGTCGCGCCGTCCTCGGCACCGCCCTCGAGGACCGCCAGCTGCCGCTCGAGCTCGACGATGCGGGACCGCGCCTGCCTGAGCTCGCTCTCCACCTGCACGCGTTGCTCGAGAAGCGCGTTCTTCTGGCCCTCGATCTCGTGAATCCCGTGCTCCCGCCGGAAGGACTGCAGGGCGTTCTCCGCCTCCGCCAGCTGCTCGCGGTGCTTCTCGAGCTGCGTCTCGAGAAAATCGGCCTTCTTCTCGCTGAAGATCTCGAGGTGCTTGTCCTTGAACTTCTCGACGAGGAGGTTGACGGCCTGCGCGGCGACCGGCGCGTCCGGACTCTCGAACGCGACGCGGATGATGCTCGAGTCGAAGACCGCCGTGACGTCGAGGTCACCCTGGAACGCTCCGACGGCGATGGCGAGAACGCGCTCCGGCGTGAGGTCCGGCTCGTCCAGGAGATCCGGATACAGCCTGCCGACTCCGATCTCCTCGACGACCTGCCGGGCGAGGTCCCGGCTCCGGAGGATCTCCACCTCGGAATTGACGATCTCGGCGAGGTCGAGGGCCTTCGGGCTGCCGGCATCCCCGACTTCGGGACGATAGACGAACTCCCGGCCGTACTTCACGATCAGCGACGCGCTGGCCGTGAAGAGCGGCGGCGTCAGATACGCGCCCACGGCCACCGAGACGGTGGTGATCAGGAAGACGACGAGCACCGTGAGCTTCCGACGGGAGAGCATCGTAAAGTACTCTCGGAGCGCCGGGTCGTGCGGGTGCTCGTCGGCCGGGAGCTTGCGGCGTGCTTTCGGCGCCGTCATCGGAACACGTTCGTCACAGTATCAGTCGACAGATCAGAATGGCACGTCCGGCCGGACGCCGAAGTTGATCGGGATGTTCTTGCGGAGGTAGAGGTCCACCCAGTCGTTGATCTCCGCTATCGGCGAACCCGGCACGTAGATGGCATCGTATGGAAGGAGTCCGATGTTCTGCCGGACATCCGAGCCCTCGAGGACGGCCTCGATGTCCACGGGAATCACCAGGTGATCGTTGTCCGGAGTCCGCCGGATGACCACCACCTGCGTCAGAAGCGCCTCCGGCTCGAACCCGCCGGCGGCGAAGATCGAATCGAGCACGGTCATCGGGCCGACCAGCGGGAACACGCCCGGCTCGCTCACTCGCCCGCCGACGTGGATCTGGTGAGAGCTGAACGACCGCACCACGACGGCGATCTGCGGGTCCCTGAGCTCGCGCGAGTAGCCCGCCTCGAGCTCCGCGACGAGCTCCTCGGGCGTCCGGCCCGCCGCGGCGACTTCACGGACGATCGGCAGGGAGATGTATCCGTCCGGACGGACGGGGAGCGTGACGTTTCGATCGGGCGTGTGGAAGAAGCGGATCTCCAGCTCGTCACCGGGGAGGATCCGGTACTTGCCCCTGGGAAGAGTCGCCTGGTACTCGGGGCTGTCGAGCGCCGTCGGTTGATGGACGGAGAAGCAGCCCGGCGCCAGACCGACGAGCGCGATCGTGCCGAGGCACGCGGTGATTCGGAGAGCTTTCGCCTTCATCTGTCGATTCCCGATTTCGCCGGAAGACGTCACGGAGCTGCCCGGCTGGCGCGCGCTCCGTCACCCGGAAGGCCCGGCCGGGGAGGGGTTTCCCGCGACGCGTGAACTGGTCTCGAGCAGCGACTCCAGCCGGCCGAGGCGACGCTCGATCCGCGCCGACACCGCGGGCGACCGGTCCTTCACTGCACCGAGGTCAAAGATACCATAATCGATGAGCCGCAGCGCCCGCGATTCGCCGACCCCGGTCACCGTGACGTTCCCGGCTCCCAGAAGGTCGACGCAGAGTCCACACGCCGCCCGGACCTCGAGGGTCCGCCGGGCGAAGAAGCGGATCTGCCGCCCGAGCCGATCGCCGGAGGCGATCAGGCGCGCGAGCTCCGAGTCGTCGAAATCCTCGAACAGGTCGCGCTTCTCCCCCTCCAGGTAGGGCTGGACGCACGCCACCGCGGGCCGGGCCAGAAGGGGCCCGTGAAGGACCAGGAAGCTTCCCGGGACGACCAGCCGGCCATCCTCCCGGTACCACGATGAGACGGTCTCGAACTTGCCCCGGTAGCCCAGCGCGAGGCGAGCGAGCTCGTCCGGGCCGGAGCCGACCGTCCGCCGGTAGGCCTTGACCACGAGAGAGGGGGGATCGGCTCGCAGCAGCAGGACCGTCGAGCCCGAGCCGGAAGCGAGGAGCTCGGCTTCGGCCGCGAACGGCAGCCGTCCCGGTCGCAACAGCCGTCGTGACGCGGCGCTCGCGGCGCCCGGGAGCATCGCGTCGACCAGTTGCACCAGCGATGCGACCCGCGTCGAGCGCGGCGACCGGGGACTCAGGAGGCCGCGGAGACACTCGCCGGCCGGCCGTCTCGGTCGCAGCGACGCCGTCATCACGGCGTCGAGCGCCTTGTAGAGCAGTCGGCCCGGCGGCGGAGCCAGCGGCACCCCGGGACCCGGCGGGAGCGGGGGCGTCGCGGACGTCTCAGACGTGTCGGCCATGCGTCCTCCCGCCCGCGAGCGCGCTCCACAGCTTCCCGGCGCCCTTTCGAGCGATCCGGAACGGCTCGCAGAGCGCGGGCCAGGGATCGTCGGCGCACGTCAGGTCGAGCTTCTGCCGCCAGCTCAGGAGCCCGAGCGCCGCGGCGAGCAGGCGCCGTCGCTCCGGAATCGGCACCGGCTGGGATCGCCTTCTGGCGAAGAGCATCCGCAGCATCCAGTTGAGGGTCAGCTCGAGGTTGAAGGCGCGAACGCCGAGCAGGTAATCGACCTCCGGCGCGACGTCGGACGGCGGCGGGCCACACGTGGCGAGCTCGGCCAGCCGCGCGGGAAAATCGATCCCGCTCCGCACCGCGAGTGGAAGCGAGCCCCAGATGCGGCCGTTGATCTCCATCAGGCGAGCCTCCTCCCCCACCCGGAACTCCACCATCATCAGCCCGCTCCAGCACAGCGCCTCGACGAGGCGTGACGCGTGCGCGTAGAGCTCGGCGTCGAGCGCGACACTCTCACGCCACGCGCTGCGTCCACCCGTGAGGGGAACCTCGGCCAGCCGCCGGTGCTGGAACGCGGCGAGCACGCGCCCCTCGCTGGCGAGCAGCTCGACCCCCTCGCCGACGCCCGGGCAGTACTCCTGGAGAAGGACGGCGCAGCGTCCCGAGAGCGGCGCCATCCGATCGCGGAGCGACTCGAGGTCGCGCGCGTAGGTGACGGAGAACGACTCGACGACGCCTCGCCCGGGGCGGTAGAAGCGTGAGACCGCGGGCTTGACGACGAGCGGCCAGCGCATCGACCGCGATGCCTCTTCCGCCTCCGCCGTCGAATTCACGACGCGCGTCGGGGGCACGGGCACGCCGAGCTCTTGTGCGAGCGCCAGCGTCCTCGACTTGTCGGTGACCCGCTCGAGAGCGTCGGAATCGGCGACCGCGAGCCGGCAGTGGCGCTCGAGCCGCTCGCGCGCGTGAACGAGAGGCTGGATGACCTCGTCCGTCGTCGGGATGACGAGGTCGACTCGCCCCCCGTCGACCAGCCGCTCGATGGCGTCGACGAAGCTCCCGGAGGCTGTCTCGGGGTCGGGATACACCACTCGCTCGCTCGCGTATCGGGAGCGGAAACCGAGGCTGCGGCGGCGTGAGTCGGCGGCGATCACGTTCCAGCCGGCGCGACCGAGAGAACGGATGACCGCCACGGCGCTGCCGCGATCGGTATCGACCACGAGCACGGTGCCCCTCCTGTTCATGTCGACCGACCCGCATCACGCGGTGCGTCGTCGCGCGCCGTGTCGGAGGCGCCCCTCGCGGACCGCAAGGCGAGGAACTCACGAATCAAGCACTCCACGTCTTCCACGACGACGTCCAGCGGCCGGTCCGCGTCGACGACGGCGAAGTGCACGGCCTCCTCCCGCAGGCGGAGGTACTCCTCTCGCCGGCGCTCGATCAACTCGACCGTACCCTCCGGCTTGCGCGCGTGGAGGACGGCGGCCGGCGCATCGAGGAGCACGACGAGATCGGGTCGGGGATACCATCTGCCGAGCACGAGCCCGTGGATCCGGCGCGCGAGCGAGCGACGCCCCGAGAGACCGGTGACGTCGTGAGCGTGGTAGTCGGAATAGAAGTGACGGTCGAACAGCACGACGAAACCGCGCCGCTGGTAGTACCACGCCACCGACTGTCGATACCACTCCTCGGCGAGCTGATTCGCCGTCCGCAGGGCCGACTTGACCGCCGAGAGACCACGCCGCACCACGCCACCGGACCGGTCCGCCCGACGAGCGGGGTCGGGAGGCCCGCCGGCGTGCGTCTCCCTGCCGAGCGCGCGCTTGACCGCTCTCAGGAGCCGCGTCGTCGGCAGCATGTGATTGCTCGCCTCGGGGTTCACTCCCATGTAGATGTACTTCGCGCGCAGCACGCCCGACTCCTCGAGCCGTCGCGCGATGGTCGTCTTGCCGGCGCCATCGGCGCCGATCAGCGCCACGGTCACCATGTCGTCCTCAGACACCGTCCCTCGATCGCCCGGAACAGAGACTCGAGGCAGACCGGATAGGGGTGGAGGACCTCGTGGGCCTCCTTCCCTGTGAGCGCTCGCTTCAGGAGCTCGGCCTGGATCTCCGCGGAGCGCTCGATCATCTCGTTCGACGCCGCCGGGAACGCGAAGCGAAACTTCCGGTAGTAGGACCTCAACGTCGCCTGCTCCTCCTGCAGGGAATGCACCATGCGGCACGCGATCTCGTCCGCGTCGATCGGCCGCACCAGCAGCTCCGGGGACTCGTGACTGGCGACGAACAGGACCCGGTCGGGCACACCCTCGAGCGCGCAGGCTTCGCGCGCGAACAGTCTGCCCGGCGGGACGTCGACGTGGAGCTGTCTTGCCAGGAACGACTTCAGCCGGGCGACCGCCCGCCCGTCTCGCGGCCCGACGAGGTCGAGCGCTCCGACGGCAAGCGCGAGCATCCGCAGCCGCGCCCTCCGGGACATCCCGAGACACCGGCGGTAGCGGGGCAGCGCGTCGAGGTGCCAGCTCCAGACCCGGATCGGCTCCGGGATGCCGTACATCCGCGTTCCGGCCCCGTCGAGATAGACCCACTCGTCTCCGACGTACCGCGCCCCGTTCGCCATGAACGCGAGAAGCGTTTCGGTCTTCCCTCCCTTCGACCAGCCGGTCGCGAGGAAACCGGTGTCTTGGTAGGTGAACGCCGAGGCGTGGAGCGGGAGGGCGCCGTTGCCGAGTATCGTCAGGTTGAGGATCGGGATCAGCAGCGGCACCTGGACGAGGCCGCGCTCGCAGACGATCTCGCAGCGACCCCCGATCCGATCGAACGGGATCTGCACACGCGCGCGCGACTTGAACCGACCGCGAAGCACCAGGAACGCATCGTCCGTGAAACCGGCCTCGTTGACACCGAGGTAGCGCAGCGGCGAGGAGAGCTCGAGCCGGTCCACGAAGCGGATGATTATGTCCGGATCGCGATCGAGCGGCGACTTCAACGCCCCGATCTGGCGCGTCACGATGTCGGCGTCACCGGTATTCGCGTCGACGAGGCGGATGCCCGCGAGGCCGTGGACGTCATAATCGACCTGCGTCACCCTGCTTCTCCCATTCGAACGGTCGGCGGTGACCGGACGCGGCCACGGACGCCGGGTCCGGCCGGCCACCGAGCTGTGAAAGAGCGATCCCGCCCGCGGCGCTCGCGAGCGCCAGGAGGAGATAGAAGAACCTGATATACGCGAGGTGAAGAAAGAGCGCACTCGCCAGGTACGCGATCATCGCGAGGAGGAGTCCGGTGGCGACGTGCGCGAGCTCGAGCCGCTCGGACTTCGCGGCGGGCGTCTCACCAGGCGGCGAGCGCAGCAGACGTCTGCGCGCAACGATGATTCCGTGGAGCGTCACGAGAACGGCGGTCAGGAAGCACGCCAGGCCGAGGATTCCTCCCTCGGCCGCGACCTCGAGGTAGAGCGAGTGCGCCTTTCGGGTTCCCTCGAGCTTGCGAATACCGAGTCGGTTTCCGTACTCCTCCGAGTAATGCTTGAACATCCCGGGGCCGACGCCGATCAGCGGATGGTCGACAAAGACGAGCCCCGCCGCGAGCATCTCGGTCACCCTTCCGGTGAGCGCCGTATCGAGCTTCTCGCCCGACGGCGAGCCGGCGACGAGTTCGCTGACCTGCTCGATGGTCTTCAGCCGCGTCCAGTACTGCGGCAGCGCGGCGAGGGCGACGATCGCGAACACCGCGACGAGCGCCAGGTGGCGCGCCGCGACGACGCGCATCAGAGCCATCACGACGAGAGTGATGGCGAACGCCACCGCTCCGCCCCGCGAAAAGGCGAGCAGAAAGCCGGCGCCGATCACCACCGTCAGGGCCAGCGCAAGAAGTCGTCGCCACCTCGCCCGCGCCCCGACGAACAGGAGAAACCCCAGGGGCAGGAGCACGAGCATGTTCTGCGCGTATCGGTTCTGCTCGCCGATGGGGCCGGCGAGGCGGATCTGCCGCGCCTCGCCGCCCGGAGTGACCTGGCCGGTTCGAAATCCGACCTCGCTGGTCTGCCCGAGGCCGCCGAAAGGGCTGTCGAACCTGCCGGTGAGCTGCTGGTAACACGGGACGATCGCCGAGACGAAGCCGGCGAGCAGGAGGGCCCACACCGCCAGTCGAAGCGCGCGGCGCGTCCGAACGGCGTTGGTGATGAGGAAAAAGATGAGCAGCCCCTCGAGGAAGAACTCGAAGACGGCCCGGCTCGTGACCTCGAGGTCCGCCGAGAAGGCCATCCCGAGCGCGTGGACGGCCAGGAGGAGCACGAGCGGCGGGAGAGCCGGCGCGACGAGGATGCCACGACGGTGGAGCAGGGCGTCGCGGAGGAGCGGCGCGGCGAGGAGGAGCGGAAACGCCGACGCGACCAGCCGCGGCACGCCGTGGAAGCGCGTGGCGACCACGGCGATGTTCGAGTAGAGGATGAAGACGACCGCGAACGTCGCCAGGTCCGGCGACCTGACGACGGCAAGCGAGAGGAGCGCGAGCGCGACGGTCGCCACCGCCAGCACGGGATCCACCGCGGCGAGGGCTCCGGCTGCCACGCCACCGGCGAGGACGAGCGCGAGGGCAATCGCGGTGGCCGGAGTCGGCGTACGCCATCTCGCCGTTCTCGCGGCCGACGGGGAGGCCGGAGTCATCGCCGCCCTCCCGGCGCCAGCAGTCGCCCGAGAATCGGAACCCGCCCCAGCTCCGGAAAGGTCTCCAGGAGGCGCAGAGCGTCACGATTCACCCCCAGGAGGACGAACCACGCGATCGCGACCATGATGACCATGATGGCCGTCACCGGCAGAGGCGGCGCAAGAAACGCGTCGACGAGCGCGAGGGCGAGTACAGCGACGAGCACGGTGAGGTAGGGCTTCCAGCGATGGCGCTCGAAGACCCGGACGTCGGTCCACCGCAGGAGACCGGCGTGATTGAGGAGATTGTGCGCCACCGCGGAACCGGCCGTCGCTGCCGCCGCGCCGACAGCACCCAGCCCCGGTATGAGCGCGAGACTCAGCGCGAGCGCCACCGTCGTGACGATGGCGTTGATCGTCGTGATGAACCGGACGCGTGCGTAGACCTGGAGCGTGTACGTGTTGAGCCCCATCGACGCGTTGAAGTAGTTTCCGATGGCGAGTATCGCCAGGACCGTCGCCGCCGGGGAGCCCTCACTCGCCGCGTAGCGCGCCCCGAAGAGGAATGCCGTGACGGGCTCCGCCAGGAAGACGCAGACGGCGAACACGGGGAACGTGACGATCGTCGTCCAGATCGCGCTCCGCCAGTAGAGGTCGTTCATCCCGCTGGCGTCCTCCCGGGCAAAGAGGCGCGTGGCGGCCGGAGTGAAGAGCAGCTTGATGCTCTGGAGCACGACGAGGTTGAGTCCCGCGACCGGAACGACGGCGCGGAAGTCGGCGACGCCGGCGCTGCCCCGAAAATGCTCCAGGATCACCACGGCCATGGTCGTCTTGAGGACGAGCACCAGATCCGTGGTCATCAGCGGAAGGCCGAAGCGGAAGATGTCCCCGGCCGGGAGGCGGAGGCGCTGCCGGAGGCCGGTCAGGAGACCCTGCTCCCGGACGAGGCGGTAGATCACCACGCCGTAGATCGCCACGCCGAGAAGTCCCGCGACGAGGTAGCAGACGGCGAGAAGCTCGACGCTTCCCTGGACGAGGAGCACCAGCAGCACGGCCGCCAGACGCAGCCCCGGACCGAGCACGTGGCGTCGAAAGAAGATCGCTCCCGGGCTCGCCAGCGCCGCCACGACGCCCTGAAAGACGCTGTCCAGCGCCTGCAGCGGCGAGAGCGCGATGAGGATCAGCAGCAGCCCGACCGACAGCGGGTTGCTCACGACCGACGATGCGAGGACACCGCGGAGGCCGAAGGTGAGCACGGCGATGGCGAGCCCCACGCCGACGATCGTGCCGACCGACAGAAGGACGGTCCCGAACATCGATCCGTAGTCGCGCCGTTCGTGATAGAGCGGGACGAAGCGGTTGACGGCGCGGTGGAGGCCGAGCAGGTTGGCGCTGGTGGCCATGGAAACGACCGCGAGCGCGTACGCGAACGCGCCGTAGTCGACCTTGGCGAGGTAGCGCACCGTCAGCACCTGGACCAGAAAGTTGATCAGGAGCGCGATCAGTCGTCCGGCCAGCAGCAGGCTCGAACCCCTCAGGTGACGGCGCGTCTCCGACTCGCCGTGCCCCTCTCGCGACGGGGGATCGCCGTCCGTCGCGCCGGGCTCCCTCGCCTCGAGCGAGTCGTCGAGTGGGGAAGGCGGCGGATCGTGGCTCTGCATGCGGCGCGACATGGGACGGCGTTACCAGGGAGGACGCACGCCGGCGAGGCGGGCCCGGAGTATCGGGGAGGTCGTCCGGACGCCGACGTGGATGCGGCGGAGCCGCAGCCGGTCGACTCCGGCCAGCACGTTGACGCCACCGCGTGTGGTGAAGGCGAGCTCGACACCGGCCTCCGCCACGGCCTGAACCGACGACGCGTCGTGCCGCCCGCCCGGGTAGGCGAAGACCGGCAACACGGATCCGATCTCGCGCGCGAGATCCGCGAGCGATCCCTCGACCTCCGCCCGCGCCTCGGCCGGAGGGAGGCGATCGAGGAACGCGTGCGAGCGCGTGTGCGCGCCGAGCGTGACGCCGTCGCGCGCGAGCGAACGCAGCGTGTCCCAGCTCAGCACCGACGCCGTCGGACCCTGCTCGCCGAGTTGATCGCAGAGCCGATCGACGACTTCCATCGCCCTGGCGTGATCCGTTTCCTTGATGCGGTCCCGCAGCCACCGGTAGGCGTCAAGTCGCTGCCGCCGATCGCCCGGCGTGAAGGCGCCCCAGGGCGAGTCGACCCGATCGGAGCCGGTGGCGAGGATCCCCTGATAGAGCCGGTCCCACCAGAAGCCGGGCTCGGATCGATCGGGGAACCCCGTCGGCACGAAGAGCGTCACCGGAATACCGAGCGCCCGCAGCACTGGCCACGCGTGGTCGGTGAAGTCCGCGTAGGCGTCATCGAACGTCACGAGCACGGCGCGGTGAGGAAGACGACCTCCACGGCGGAACGACTCGAGCACCTCCTCCATCGAGACCACGTGGTACCGCGTCGCGAGCAATTCCATCTGGCCGGCAAACGCGGCCGGCGTGGCGCTGAGGAGACCGGGCGCTGGAGCGTGGGCCCCGCCCGGCTCGGTGACGCGGTGGTACGTGAGCACGGCGAGCCGCGGCGACTGGCGGGCCCCCTTCCACTCGAGCGCGCGGAGGAGCCCGATCGCCTCGGCCCCTCGCGCGACCCACGGCGCGGCGCTCCGGAACGACTTCCGGAGCCACGATCGCCCGTTCGTTCCCGGAGCGGGCCCGGACGCAGCCTCGACGCTCGCTTCGCGCGTCTCGGCCCGGCCGCCGAAGGCGTCCTCGAGAATCTCGACCCATCGGGCGTTGATCTCCTCGCGGACCCGGTGGCGGATGACCCAGTCGCGGCCGTTCGCGCCGAGCTGCCTCCCGAGCGTCGCATCGCGCGACAGGGCGATCAGGCGCTCCTGCAACGCTCGAGTCTCTCCGTACGGAATCGAGATCCCCGCGCCGGCCTCGTCGACCACCGCCGCCCCCTCGCCGGATCCGACGAAGACGATGGGCTTGCCCGCGGCCATGTACTCGAGCAGCTTCGACGGCAGCGCCGTGCGAACCTCCGGACGGAGGCTCGCGAGGAGCACATCGGCCCCGGCCAGCGCTCCGAGATAGGCTTCGTGATCCACGTGGCCGTGAAGGCGGACGTGGCGGAGATCCCGCGCCGCGCAATACTCCGCCAGTCGTTGCCGGTCGACGCCATCGCCGTAGAGGTGGAGCTCGACGCCGGCGCTCGCCAGCTCCTCCACGCTCCGCACGACGAACTCGAGCCCCTGCGGGAAGCCGAGGAGCCCGGCGTAGACCACCCGCAGCGGACTCCCGGGGGGGCTTGCGGCGTCCTCCGCCAGCCGTCCGAGCTCGTCGATCACGCGCCGGGGCACTCCGTTCGGGACGACGTGGACCTTCGCGGCGTGGACGCCACGAGCGACGAGGTAGTCCCGCTGTGCCTCGGTCGTGGTCGAGACGCCGCGGGCCGCGCGCAGGCTCGACAGCGCCAGCGAGCGCAGCGTCACCGCCCCGAGCGCCCGCAGACGGGATGGCCGTCCGAGCTGACGGGCGTACTCCCAGGTGAGGTCGCGGACGTCGAGCCAGACCGGCGCCGGGTAGCTTCGCGCCGCGAGCAAATTGAACACGAAGGGTGTCGACGCCACGACGCCGTCGATGTCCGAGAGCCCCGTGCGTGACCGCGACACGCGACGGGCGAAGCGCGCCTCGGCGATCAGCCGGCGGAGGAGATCGTCCCTGGAGACCAGCTGCGGCGCGAAGCGCCAGATCACCTCTCCCGTGCCCTCCTCCTCGACGGCGACGCGATGGCCCGCTCGCGCCACGGGCTCGAACGCCGTGGCGTCGGGGTAGCTCGGCAGCTGGGTCAGCACGGTGACGCGATGGCCCGCCGACCGCAACGCGGCCGCCAGGTCCGAGGCTCGCTTCGCGCCCGGCGAGGTCTCCGGTCGATAGCGCGAGCTGATCAGCGCGATGTTCATCCTCGCGACTCCGGGACAAGGCCGGCTCTCGGCCGCCGACGCGCAGAGAGCGCGGTCGACTCGATCAGCGACACCAGCCGGGCGGCGTTTCGAGCGAGGTCGAAATCGGCAAGCACCTTCGCGCGACCCGCCTCTCCCATCGTCCGCCGAAGCTCCGGATCGTCCATCAGCCGCTCGAGGGCGTTCGCGAGCGCGCCGGCATCTCCCGGGGGCACGAGGATGCCGGTCCGGTCATCCTCGACCAGCTCCGGTATTCCCGACAGCCGGCTCGCAACCGTCGGCAGCCCGCACGCCATCGCCTCCATGAGCGAGACCGGGATCCCCTCGCGCGCGCCGCGTGGGGTGGGCACGCTCGGCTGCACGACGGTGTCGGCCGCTCGCATGAGCTCGGCGACGCGCGGGCGCGGCAGCGCGCCGTGGACGATGACGTCCTCCGCGAGTCCGGCCGCGTCGATGCGCTCGGTGATCGCCGCACGCAGTGGACCGTCCCCCACCAGGTGACAGCGCAGCGTCCGGCCGCGCTCCTTCAGCGTGCGACACGCCTCCAGCAGGTGCGGGTGGCCCTTGACCTCCACGAAGGAACCGACGCAGACGATCGTGAAGGGCGCGTCGTCACGTTGCTCCGTCGCGGGAGTGAACGTCTCCGTGTCCGCGCCGCAGTGCAGGACGTGGAGCTTCTCCGGATCGACGCCCGGGCACTCGTCGAGGACGAGCTGTCTGTTGTACTCCGAGATCATCACCGCGAACTCCGCCGCGGCGATCTTCTCGGCGAGCATCCTTCGCTCGACGTGGACGTCGTGACCGTGCGCGGTAAAGCTGAATGGGATCCCCGTCAAGCGGTGGATGATGAGCGCAGCGACGGTGGGATGGTTGGCGAAGTGGGCGTGGACGTGCGTGACGCCTTCCCTCTCCATCTCCCAGGCGAATCGGACCGATTTCGGAAAGATCCCGATGGCGCCGATGAAGAAGTTCCAGCTGCCCCAGGTGCCGCGAAGGACCTCGGAGATCACCCCGAGGTACGCTCGCGTTCGTCGACGCAGGTAATGCCAGTTCGCGGCGAGGATCTGCAGCGAGAGGAAGGGATGGTGACTCACCCGGTCCGCGATCGAGTCAACCTCCGGGTGGACGACTCGCTGTCTCATCCGGAGGAGCGGATACACCGAAATCATCACGCCCTGCCGGACGAGCGAGACGATCTCGTAGAGGACGAACGTCTCGGTCAAGTTCGGGAATCGGGACATGATGGTGGCGATCTTCACGCCGGCCTCTTGTTTTCTTGCGAGGAGCGAACGACGCGGCGGGCTTCCGGAACCCCTCGCCAATCGTATTGAGTGGCGCCGGCGGGCGCAAGTGGACGCGCGTGTCGTACGCCGATCCAGGGCTTCGCGGTTCCCAAGCCGTGCGCTCGAACGTACAATCGGATCGCTGGAATCGAGGGAGCCGAGATCGCCATCAGAAGCCAACTCCGTTTCATCCTATCTCTCGCGGCCCTCTCACTCTCCGTCCGCGCCAGCATGCCGGACCGGCTCCCGGCCGGCGAGCCGCCACCCGGAGCCGTCGTCCGTGTGATCGACACCTCCCTCTTCATCCCGCCGAGCCCCGACCCGACGGGCATCGACTTCCTCGCCGCCTCTGGAACGCTTCTCATCAGCGACTCCGAGGTCGATGAAACGGAGCGCTTCTCGGGAGTGAACATCTGGGAGATCTCCTTGACGGGAAATCCCGTCCGGACGTCGAGCACGGACGCGTACTCCGGCGAGCCGACGGGCATCGCCTTCGACGGATCGACGAGCCCGGGGCGGCTCTTCATCTCGGACGACAATGACGACGTCATCCTCGAGGTGCGCGCCGGCGCCGACGGAGAGCTCTACACGAGCGACGACTCCGTGACGTCGATCGATGCACGAGCGTTCGGCGCCACCGATCCGGAGGACGTCGCCTTCGATGTCACGAACAACCGTCTCTTCATCGTCGACGGCGCCGATTCGACGATCTTCCGGCTCGAGCTCGGAGAGAACGGCGTGCTCGACGGGGTCCCGCCGGCCGGCGACGACGTCGTGACGTCGTTCGAGACAACGCGACTCGGACTCACCGACCCCGAGGGCGCGGCACTCGATCCCGAGACCGGCCATCTCTTCATCGTCGGTCAACCGCCCGGCGTCGTGCTCGAGGTGACGACCACTGGATCCCTGATCCGGGTCCTCGACACGTCGATGGCGAACGCCCTGAAGCCGTCGTCCGTCGTGGTCGCCCCCGGAAGCGTCACTCCCGGTTCCAGCAGCCTCTACATCACCGACCGGGGCATCGACAACGCCGACGATCCCGACGAGAACGACGGCCGGATCCACGAGCTGTCTCTGGCGCTCTTGCCCGGCAACCACGCGCCTCGGGTGGACGTCGGGCCGGATCGAGGGCTCGCCCTGACGGACGTGCTGGCCCTCCACGGGACGGCGGTCGACGACGGCGTGCCCGCGTCGCAGGGAGCGCTGGCGACGAGGTGGAGCCAGGTGAGCGGCATCGGAACGGTGACGTTCGGCGACATCCATGCCGCCGAGACGACCGCGCGATTCTCGATCGCCGGCGAGTACGTGCTGCGGCTGTCCGCCTCGGACGGAGAGCTCACCGGGCTCGACGAGCTGACGGTGATGGTCACTGGGACGCGCGGCGAACAGGTGACACGGAGGCGTATCGCCGCCGGGAGTGACGATGCGGAGGAACGGACGACGGGTGACGTGACGCTCGGGAGCACGGATCTCGAGATCGTCTTCGATCGCGGCGGGCACCAGATCGTCGGTCTGCGATTCACCGGCGTCGATGTTCCGCGGTTCGCGACAATCTCGAACGCGTACATCCAGTTTCACTCCGACGACGAGAGCTTTCTTCCGGCCGAGCTGATTCTCCGGGGTGTGGCGGACGACGACGCGCGACCTTTCGAGAACGAGGACTTCGACATCTCGTCCCGACCGACGACTGCGGCATCCGTGGCTTGGTCGCCGCCGCCATGGCCGAGAGAGGACGAGGCCGGCGTCGACCAGCGGACGACGAACCTCGCCCCCGTCCTCGAGGAGATCGTATCTCGCCCGGGCTGGAGCGCCGGGAACGCGCTGGTGATCGTCATCACCGGGAGCGGCCAGCGTGTGGCATCGTCCTTCAACGATGGTCCCGACGTCGCGCCGCTTCTTCACATCGAGCACTTCCCGCCACGCCCCGACCGACCCGTGTTCCGACGCGGGGATGCAAACGACGACGGCTCGATGGACCTCAGCGACTCCACGCACATCCTGTTCTTTCTCTTTCGCGGAGGCGCGCTCCCGGAGTGCCTGGCGTCGGCTGACGTGAACGACGATCTCGAGATCGACGTCTCCGACGCCCTCTACGGTCTGATCTATCTCTTCGCCAGCGGATCGCCGCCGCCTCGCCCCTTCCCGAACTGCGGCGTCGACCCGGGGTCGGGCGGCGCACTGGGGTGCGCGTCGTCCCGCTGCAGCCCGACGGAGTAGAGCCTCGCCACTCGAGAGGGCGTTACTGCGCCACCGGGTCCGCCGGCGGCGTCTCGGGCTTCTCGAGAATCCGACCGATGACCCGCGCCACCTCCGTCTCGTCGATCTCGTCCCAGAAGACGTGGACGCGACCGGAGGCCAGCGCGATGGTCGGATCGACGTGCTGCGCCGGCTCCGTACAGTCGACCTTGGTGTGTTCGATGTGCTCCGACCCATCGGCGTTGAATGACCGCATGCGGATGTGGAACTCCCCGTCACCGTCCCGATCGTCCTCCCAGGCGACGGCGAAGTTCCCCTCGGGGTCCATCGACACGGCGGGGTTGATCTGCTGGCCGGCCGAGAAGACATTGACGGTGAACCGCGCGAGACGCTCGGTGCCGTCGGCGTTGAAGGCACGCGCGTGCACCTGGAACGAACCGTCGCCGTCGCGGTCGTCCTCCCAGACGACGATGAAGTTGCCGTTCGCGTCCATGCCGATGGCCGGTTTCAGCTGCTGGCCGGCCGACCGGGGGTTGACCGTGAACTGGGGGATCCGCTCGAGGCCACTCGCGTCGAAGCCACGGGCGAAGACCTCGAACAGTCCGTCCCCGTCTCCGTCGTTCGCCCACACGACGACGAAGTTCCCGTCGGGGTCCATGGCGATCGCCGGGTCGATCTGCTGTCCCGCGGACCTCGCGTTGACGGTGAACTCCGCGATCCGCTCGATGCCGTCCGGAGCGAAGCCTCGCGCCTCGAGCTGAAAGAGACCGTCGTCGTCGCCGTCGGACTGCCAGACGATGACGAAGTCCCCGTTGGCGGCCACGGCGACGTCGGGCTGAAGCTGCTGGCCCCGTGAGCTCGTGTTGACCGTGAACTGCGGAAAACGCTCGAGGCCGTCCACGCCGAAAGCCCTGGTCCGGATATTGAATAACCCGTTCCGATTGCTGTCGTCCTCCCACACGACGACGAACGACTCATCCGCGGCGATGGCGATGGCGGGATTCACCTGCTGACCGGATGATGTCGTGTTCACGGTGAACGGGTCGATGAGATCGTCCTCGTCCGGCGTGAACGCCCCCGCACGGACCTGCGACAAGCCGTCAGCGTCCCGGTCATCCTCCCACACCATGAAAAAATTCCCGCTCGCCGGAGCGATGGCGATGTCCGAGTTCCGCTGCCCGTCGGACGAGGATACCGACAGGACGGGGCAGGGATCGGGAGGTGGGGGCGGGGGCTCACAGTGAGTGTAGCTCTGGCACGTCAGCGCGTCGTCCGTCGGATCGATGCCGCAGCTGACCGGGCCGGGGGCCGGGGGCGGCGCGCCGGCGCCGAACTGATAATTCAGCAGGTAGACCGCGTCGGTCACCTGGCCGGTCACCTGGCCATCGTCGTTACAGTCGCAGGCGTCGAAACACGTCGGCGTGGTCCCGTCGGCGAAATTGAAGATCAGGATGAAGATGGCGTCGGAGAGGTCGAGCGAGCCATCGGCGTTGCAGTCGCCGCGCACGAAGAGAGGCGCGGACTGCACCTGCGCCGGCGCCGATGTCCAGAGGCCGAGGAGTAGCACCGCGACTGCCGAGAGCCGGGTCACGTTGAGGGTTTTTAACGTCGCACCGTCGGATCGCATGTTGGGCAAGACCTGTCTCTTTGGTTGCGAGGACGAGAATCGTGCGGACACGACATCGCCCCACTCTATGGCGCGTTCTCGGGCTGTCAACACGACGCCCCGCGCCGCCGCCAAAAGCGAGCTTCCTGAAGAAATGCCGATCATCGCACGCGCCTGCACCGCACGAACGGTCGCGCGAGGCTCCTCTCGAGGAGATACTGGGCGATGACGTACCGGCTCGACTGGCTGACCGGAGTGTACCGCACGACGTACATCCAGCAACCGGCCACGCGCTCCACCCGGATGACCTCGCCGGTGCACCGCGCGGACCGCACCCGGCCGCTCGACGACCGGAACCGGCGCCGGAAACGCACGTCGATCGCGATCTCCAGCGGCCCGGAGTGCGGCACCGGATCGGCGGTGACGAGCTTGAGCGCGTCCTCGTTGATGTCGACGATCGGAGTATCCGCCGGCTTCTCCGCGCCTCCGTCCCGCCTCAACGCCAACCCGTCGTTCGTCGCGGGAGTCAGCCGGACGCGCGCGGCTGGCGGGACCTTGCGGCCCAGCCTTCGCCTCTCCGTCCGCGATCCGAGACCTCTGACGGCGAGGAGTCGGAGGTAGCTGCACGTCCGCTCGATCATCGCCCGGGCGACGAAGACCGCCGTGCACCCGACGAAGTACAGGTCGCGAAGCGGCGAGCTCCGACCGACGACCCGCCTGTCGAGCGCCGAGCGAAGGCGCTTTGGCGCGCAATGAGGCGTGAAGAGCTGGGAGACGCCGATCAGGCCGGGCGTGACCTCGAAGCGCCGGTCGTAACCCGCGATTCCCCTGCAGAGACGATCGTAGACTTCCGGCCGCACGGGCCGCGGTCCGAGGAGTCTCATGTCCCCCCGGATCACGTTGAGGAGCTGCGGCAGCTCGTCGAGTCTCGTGTCCCGGAGGAAGTTGCCGAAGACCGGGATGGCGAACGAGTGGGGCTGCGAGAGGATCTCCGGCCCGATCACGGAGCTCGCGCCGTTGGTGAGGGTCCGGAACTTGAGCATCGTGAACGGCTTCTTGTGGCGTCCGAATCGCCTGCCGGCGTGGAACACGGGTCGCCCGTCGACAGCGAGAATCACAAGGGAAACGACGGCGAAGACCGGCGCCGAGGCGATCAGCAGGACGAGCGCGACACAGACGTTGAACGCCCGATCGATGACGCCGTCCCGCGAGCTCGCCTCCGGGAGGAGGCTTTCCGATCTCGGAGCCGTGTTCGGCGCGCCTTGGCGCGCCACGGGCGCAGCGCAGTCTGGCGCGTCGCGCCGCGACGAAACACCGTCGAGATCGCGTCTCCCGTGACCGGTATCAAGCATGCGACTCATTCCAATCGTCCTCGCACAAAGCCGTCGCGCGTTCGCCCTGATCGGGGACTTCACGCTGAATCCACCGAACTCGAGCTCAGACCCTCCGCAGTCAAGCGACTGCAGTACGTGCGGTTCACGGAGCCACGTAGGCCCCGAAACCGGCGTTTTTGCTCGCGCCCGTGCCGCGCCCGGCGATGACCACCGGGCAATCGCACGCCGTCCGTGGCGGTGGCGTCAGCTCCGATTGGAGATCGTATGCCTCGTCCAGTATCGGGATGACCCAGTCCTTGCAATTATACAGAGATTCACACAGAAATCCCGGGTCTTCACAAGTCACCTGGCAGTGGGCCACCAGGTGGGCGAGAATCATGCGCCGGAAGGCCCGATCCGCCGTGTCCCAGATCCCCAGTCCGATCCGATCGAGGACGCGCGCGCCCATGACGGCCCCGTTCATCCAGTCGGTGATGTGGGCGTCGGCGCCGGGTCGGGAACACCGCTGGTCCGCGGAGACGGTGGCGCAAAACCCCGACATCGAGCCCGGCGGGCAGAAGCTGCACGCCCGACGCTGGTCGTCCGGAATCAGTCCGTCGAGATCGACACTCGTCCCATCGGGAAGCGCGACCCGACACGGCGGCGCGATCAGCGTCGGCTTCATCGGATCGCAGTGCCATGTCATGTCCTTCTCGCGCGGATCGATCGAGCCGCCCCAGACGTAGCAGGGCTCCCCCTCCGGCACGCTCGCGCAGTCCGGGACGTCGCCCGTCAGCCCGCGCACGAAATAGTCGCGAATCGCCATCAGCGCTTCCTCGTCGCCGAGGTACGCGTACATGGCGACGAGCGAGCCGAAGAGCATCACGCCCCAGTTGTTCGGTCGCCGCTGGAACGACTCGAGCATGGTGCGTCCGTCGCAGGCGACGTAATTCTCCGCCATGTCGCGGACCCAGCGCTCGAACGCCGCCGTTCGATAGTCGACGAGATCGGCTGCGAGAACGTACGCTCCGGCCTCGCGACCCCACGCGAGCGTCTCGTTCACGGCCTTGCCGCAACCGAACGGGCAGCCGTGCGCCTCGACGGGATCTCCCTCCTCGACGAGCTTCTCGAGCGCCAGGACGACCTTGTCGCGAAAGACGCGGGCAGTCGATCGGTCGACGGCCGCGAGTCTCGCAGACGCGATGGCCGCGGCGAGGATCTGGACGTTGTTGTTGCTGTCCTGGTTGGTCACGGTCGCCTCGCCCGCGCAGGCATCGCGGGCAGCGGCCAGGACCGCCTCCCATGCCTCGCCGGACATCGCCCGCCGCTCGAGCTCCGCGGCCGACGTCCAGAGATCCCGGTAGGGCCGAGGGCCGGCAACGCCGCCGGCGCCGGCTCCGTCCGGGCCCGGATCCGGGTCATCGCAGTGGCGCACCGATGCGCAGTCGAGATCGTCCGCGGTCGGATCCGGTCCGCACGAGAGCGGAGCGGGCGGCGAGGGTCCGCCACGGAAGAGCCAGTTGAGCGTGAAGATGGGGTCGGAGAGCACCACCTCTCCGTCGTCGTTCGCGTCGCCCGCGTCCTCGCACGTCAGCGCCACCTCGCCGACGAAGAGGTAGAGCAGGAGGAACGCGGCGTCCGAGATGTCCAGCGACCCGTCACCATTCGCGTCCCCGCGGCGAAACCGCGCAGTGATCTGCGCAACACAGAGCGGTCGTTCGTACGCCCCGATATCGCAACGCTCTCCCACCGGCCGAGATCCGTGTCGCTGGTCGGTGGCGACCGCGCACTCCACGCCCGCAGCGTCGATCGCCGGGCTTCCCGGCAGCAGAGCGTGGGTCAGGGTCGGGCCC
The DNA here is from genome assembly GCA_041569895.1 of Planctomycetota bacterium. GTDB lineage: Bacteria > Planctomycetota > UBA8108 > UBA8108 > JACQVS01 > JBFFXF01. Next base: position 23,746 of record JBFFXF010000090.1, read on the forward strand.
CCGTGATGACCGAGCTGGGAGAGCCGGGGATCCGCTTCCGGGAGATCCGGTCGTTCGCCGGCGGCGTCGAGGCCGCAGGAGTCGTCCGAGTCGATGCTGTAGCCGTGAGAGAGGATCGGTCCAGCGCAGTCCCGACCACCGTCGTTGCCGGCGACGATGGTCGCCGTCAGCTCGACCGGATTGAACCGATCGTTGAAGATGCCCGCGCCCTCGCCCCGCGAGGTCTCGTTGTCGAAGAGGGTGCAGTGAACCAGCTCCGTCCGCGTCAGGCCGACCTCGGTCCCGCCCACCCAGATCGCTCCGCCGTCGCGGTCCGCCTCGTTCCGGCTCAGCGTGCAGTTCGAAAAGAGGCAGCGATTCTCGTTCTGGACGCCGCCCCCGTCGCTCGACGCGCGGTTCGCAAAGAGGAGAGATCGCGCCAGCGTCGCCTCGCCCTCGTTGAATACGCCACCTCCGAAGCTGCCGGCGTTGTCGCAGAGGGTGACGCCGTCGAGGGAGAGCGTCCCCGTGTTGTAGACGCCACCGCCGCGTCCGGCGGCGAGGTTTCCCCCGATGAAACCGCCGACGACGGTCAGGTCACCGTCGTTCCGGATGCCGCCTCCCTTGCCGCGGCCTCCCGCATCCTCGGGCGCGACGTTGCCCCGGACGATGCTCCCGATCAGCTTCAGGGTCCCGAGATTGTGGATGCCACCGGCGTCGTTCGTCGTGCCGCCGCTGCTCCCGACACCGTTCGTGATGGTCACAGCGGCGATCGTCACGGTGGCGCCGGCCTCGACGACCACCACTGTCGTCGGACCCTCCCCATCCAGGATGGTGCTCGAGGCGTCCTCTCCCTCGAGCCTCAGGTCGGTGTCGATCCGGATCGACTCACGATAGACGCCGGCGCCGACGCGAATCGTGTCACCCGGCTGCGCGACGTCGATCGCCGCCTGGATGGTGTCGTGGTCGCACAGCGTCCGGCATACGGTGAGAACATCAGCCGCGACCGCCGCCGGCGCCCCCGTCAGAACGAAGGCGAGCGCCGCCACACGGAGCGCGGAAGCTCCCTGGCGAGCTGCGATCGCAGCCGGATTTCGTGCCGGATGGTGTCTCGGTGGCATGACCGCTCGGTTTCAGACGTCCAGAGCGACCTTACCAACAGGAACGGGAG
>JBFFXF010000091.1:0-24878 GCA_041569895.1 Planctomycetota bacterium
AGCCCGGCGACTCGACGCGCGCCCTGGATCCGCGCGTCGAGGACACGCGTGCCGACGATCGCCTCGCCGGGCTCGACGAAGGAGAGTCGCACCGTGTATCGACCCGGCTCGAGGCCGCGGATGACCAGCGACGTGAGGTCCTCGGCGCCCGAGGCAACCACCCACGGCCAGCCGCGCCCGCCGCCGACGCGGATCGAATGGTTGTAGAAGTAGCGCGGCGCGCCGACGACCTCGAGGTCGATCGCCGGCGATGGTCCGCCGGCCGACGGGTGCTCCAGCCACACGGTCCCTGCCGCGACGCGGTCGCCCGGCGCGCCGAGGTTGACGCCGAGTCGCCGGATCGGACTCGGCTCGCCCGGCCCCCAGGACGCCCACTGCTCGTGCTCGTCGGGCATGGCGACCATCGCGAGCGCCACCGGGAGCGGGTAGCTGCACGTGCAGCCCTCGTAGTAGTACGGCACGTTCAGCAGGCCGCCCGCCGGGATGATGGTGTTCGTGCAGCCGGAGCGCGGTCCGCTGATGTTGACCGTGCCGCTCTCGACCGACGTGTCGTAAAACGCCGGCGTCCCCGATCGCATCGTGTAGATGGTTCCGTAGAGCGCGCCGCCATCGCAGCCGTAGCTCTTCGGAAAAACGCGCGGCTCCGTGCGTCCGGTCAGCGGACTGAGTCGCGTGCCCGGCTGCGGCGGCTCGGGCTTCCACGCGTCCTTCTGCCACGGTGGCCGGTACTGATTCGGCTGGCCGCCGGAGGGACCCGGCGGCGGCAGCGTTGCCGCGAAGCGACGCGACTCGCCCTCGTCGAGGACGCGCCCGGTGTACATGTCGGAGAAGACCCGATCGCCGAGCCCGTACGGCGCGCCCCCGGCGAGCCACTGCTTGTCGCGCGCCACCATGACGCCGCGGACGAACCACGGCTGCGGCGATCGCTTGAAGAACCCGAGCGCGTCGTCGAACCAGAGGACGCCGAGCGGCGCGCGGACGAGCGCGTCGTTGCCGCTCCAGCCGCCGGTGTAGTCCGCCGCCCCCGCGAGCGGACCGGGTCGCGAGACGACCAGGAACCGCTCGGTCTCCGACACGTTCGCGCCCGGCAGCGCGGCGGCGCGAGCGCGGAGCCGTTCTCGCGCCTCGCCGGTCACCGCGAAGCACGCGGCGCCGCCGTACGGTCGCACCAGGCGATGGAGCCGCTCGACGAGCCCGTCGCCGGCCTCGACGCCCGTCGCGACGACGACGAGGCTCGCGAAGTACGGCGGCAGGTCAAAGTCGACCGGTCGCCCGCGCCAGAGAGTGGCGCGCTCGCCGGGAACGCCGGCGCGGTCGAGCCGTCGCCGAAGCCGGTCGATGCGTTCGGCGTCCGTATCGAGCGCGAGCACGCGAAAGCGCGTCGCGACGATGAGCTCCTCGAGAAGCGCCTCATCGCCGAGTCCGACGAGAAGCGCGTGCCCCCGGTCTCCGCCCGCCGCGCGAACGAGCGCTCGGACACGGGCAGCGGTCTCGCCGCCGGGGCTCGCCAGCGGCTCGCGAGCGTCGTCGTGGTGTCGCGCCTCGCCCGTTCGCTCGCCGAGGCATGCGATGCCGCCCTCGAGCGTCACCACGACCAGCTTGCCGTCGGCCGCGATCATCGAGTGCACGGTCCCCTCGACGTCCGGCACCCCGTCGGCGAACGAGAACGCCCGCCCTCCCACGGTGATCCGCCTGCTGATGCCCGCCACGCCCTCGCCGGTTCGCAGGTTGTCCTCGTGCCGCTGGCGGTTGACGTCGCTGTCGAACGTCACCCGGCCGCGCCGGATCTCGCGCGCGCGCTCGGGGTCGACCGACGCGAACCACCCGCCCGGAAATCGGCCCGGTCGCGGCAACTGGAAATCGACGAGCTCGCCGGTGCGCCGATCGAAGCGCGCCGGATACGCCGCCCCGCACGGGACGACGAGCTCGTCCTCGTCGACGACGAGGTAGCCCTGCGGCGTCACTCCGCCGAACGCCTCCGCGGCGTGCGGGTGCTGTCCGTAGATCGACCCGGCGCGGTCGTTGCGCCACTTGACGCGCCCGCTCGCCGCGTCGAGCGCCGAGACGAAGACCCCCTCGAAGGGCCACACGCCCGCCGCGAGGTAGATCGTGTCGTCGGCGATCACCGGCCCGCCGCGAACCGGCCAGAGCGAGATCATCCGCCGGTTGCCGATCACCTTGCGGTTCGACGGCGCCGCACGAAACTTCCAGACGACCTCGCCGTCCGCCGCGTCGAGGCAGTACAGAAACCCGTCGTCCGAGGCGAAGAAGACGCGATCACGCCACGCCACCGGCGCCAGTCGCACCGGCCCGTCGGCGAAGAAGCGCCAGAGGATCTCGCCGCTCTCGATGGCGAGCGCCGTGACGCTGTCGTTCCGCGACGACCCGATGAAGAGCCGCTCGCCGAGCGCCACCGGCTCATACCCCCGATCGAACTGCAGCCGCGCGTTCCGGTACGCGGGCTGGAGCGAGGGAAGCCGGCGAGTCCAGACGAGCTCGAGCTGATCGGGAAGCCGCTCCTCGCTGACGGCGGTGCGTCCCGCGTCGTGACGCCACATCGGCCAGTCACCGGCAGTCAACGACGAGCCGTGGAGAACGAGCGAGCCGACGATCAAGAGCATTCGAGCGGTATTCGCGGTGATCACGGGAGCATTCTCATGGCGGAGAGGGCCCTTGCTGGTTGAACGTGACAGTGTACGGGATGTGGGGCGCCGAGGTGTCGGCAGATTTCACGGAAAAGGGGAACATCTCGGCGCCGAAAGCGCGGTCGAAGGACGAGAAAGACGGGAACGCAGATTACGCAGATTGCGCAGATGACGCAGAAGGATGACTGGCCCGTCTCGGAGTCGGAGTCGGAATCGGAATCGGATCTCGGAATCGGATCTCGGAGTCGGATCTCGGAGTCGGCCCTCTGTCTCGGCCTCCGAGTCGCCGTCGGCCGCGCCAGTTCTCGAGGACGAGGACGAGGACGAGGACGAATGGTCATTGTGGTTCAAGGCGGCGGCCGAAACCATCGCGGCGCCTCGGGCGGTGGGTCTCCGCGTCGTCGTTGCATCCCCTCCTCGAGCTCCGCCGCCGACAGGCCGTCGATGCCGCGGACGAGGTCGTCGACGAGGTTGGTGACGCGGGGCAGGTCGGGGACGCGGACCTTGTCGACGGTGTCGTGCGGGTCGAAGAGGTAGAGCGGGCCGCTGATGTGGCACACCGAGGGAATCCCCGCGGTGAAGAACGGCGCCGCGTCGCACGGCGGCTCGGGTCCGAAGACGGTGGCGGGGAGCGCCAGGGTGCGGTCGAGGCCGTGGCGCTCGACGCACTCGCGGAGGAGGTCGACGAGGCGCTGGCCGGCGTCGACGAAGAGCGCGCGCATCTCGGGGAGGCCGGTGAGCCGGTAGCCGCCGCGCTCGTCGCCGACCGCCTCCTCGGCGATGTGCTCGACGCCGATGGCGGCGACGGTGCGGGGCACGAGGTCCTCGCGGTGTCGCTCGACGAAGACGCGGTTGCCGACGCCGCCGTGGAAGTGCCCCGACGACGCCACGAAGACCAGCGATCGCTCGAGAGCGCGCGGCTCGCGGGCGAAGCGGCGGGCCAGGGCGAGCAGCACCGCCAGTCCCGATGCGTCCTCGACCGCCGACGCCCACGGCGCGTCGTGGTGGCAGGTGAGTATGATATGCTCGTCGCCGCGCCCGGGCACGACGCCGACGACGTTGTGCGAGTCCACCTCGTCGCACGAGCCGACGCTGGTCAGCACGACCTCGGCGCCGTCGCGCCGGCGAAGCTGCGTGCCGTCCTCGCGGCCGACCCACACGGCTGGCAGGTCCTTGAGATACCCGTCGTACGGCACCCAGAAATCGCAGCCGTCGATCGGCATGTCCGCGAGCACGCCGATGAACGCCGCGGCGCCGCGCTCGAGCGACGCGTAGTACGCGTCGAAGTTCTCGATGAGAAACGTCGCCGCGTGGAGGGAGCCGTCGGGAATGGTGTCCTCGACGTCGACCGCGAACCGCGCCGCGGCGCGCAGCTGGCCCGCGGGGAGATCGCCGAAGCGCGCCTCGACGACGACCGCCTTGCCCTCGATGTCGAGATCGTCGAGCTCTTCCGGCGCGCCGTCGCCGGCGAAGACGATCGGCGCGCGCACGCCGGTGGGCCTGGTCCACGCCGTGTACGGCACCGCGCAGCAGTCGAGCCAGGCTCCGTCCCCGGGGAAGACGAGCTCGGTGCGCGACGGCCTCCACCGGTTCACCGGAACCGGCTCGAGCCTGACGTCGGCGAGCCCCGCCTCCTCGAACCGCGCCGCCAGCCACCGCTCGGTCTCGAGATCCGCGGGATAGCCGGGACGGCGAACGCCGAACGAGACGATCTCGCGGATCCACGAGAGCATCTCCTCCACTTCACGATCTCGGTCGCTCATCGCCTTATCCAGGAGCTCGCTAAACCAAGACGGTCACGGTCACGGTCACGGTCACGGCACACGGTCACGGTCACGGTCCACAAATAACGGTCCACGGCACACGGTCCGCCGTCCAGACCGGGCCCGTGCTCGTGCTCCGTATCCGTGTTCCGACTCCGCTGTCGTTACCGTCGCCGTGTCAGGACTGAGCTCATTTTGTTCGTCACGGCCGCTCTTTTTCGCACGAACCTGGGTTTTTCTCGCCCACGGCGAGAAAAGCCCAGGTTATTTTAATCCAGCTCCCGCACGAAGATGTTGGCGAACTGGATCGGGTCGCCGTGATGCTGCAGCGCGATCGGACCGGTCCGGGCCACGCCGGGGAGCCGGGCGTCGCGGATCACCACGCGGCCGTTGAGCTCGACGGTGAGTCGATCGCCGCGCATGGTGATCAGGAAGCGATTCCACTCCCCCACCGGGTTGTCGGCGCGCTCGGTCGGCGTCACGGCGCGGCGCACCTCCGCCGGCATGCCTCGGTCGGTGCGATAGCCCCAGACCTCGCCGGAGCCGACGGGCCAGCACCAGATGTTGACCTGACTCTTCGAGCTGCCGCGAAGATAGATGCCGCTGTCGCCGGCGTCGCGCACCTCGACGGTCTTCGGGCGCCCTTCCTCATCGACGGCGTCGTTGCCGTCGGGGCCGATCACCGGGCGCGCGCGCATCACCGGCTTCGCGGTGAAGCGCCAGTCGCAGATCAACTGGAAGTCGCCGAAGGACTCCTCGGTCCAGAGGTGCTTGTCGCGCGCCTCGCTGCGTCCGTCGTAGTCGAGACGCCAGTCGCGCGGCACCCAGTGTCCCTCGCTGCCCTCGCCGACTTTCCAGCCGGAGAGGTCGACGCCCGTGTACAGCGAGCGGAAACCCTGCGCCACCGGCGCGACGTGCTCCAGCGCGAGATCCGGCGACGGCGGCAGCTCGCGGATGCGGATGTTGCGGAAGTGGCACTCGGAGCCCTCGGACTCGAGGACGATGTAGCCCTTGCGCGTCGTGCACATCGACCCTCCAGAGACCACCTTGCCGTTGACGGCAAGCTTGATGTCGCCGTCCTTGCAGACCACGCGGTAGTGGTTCCACTCGCCGGCGGGACGCGCGCGGCGCTCGCTCGGCAGACAGCGCTCCCAGCCGGACGGGTGCGGCCGGTCGGGCACCATCGACGCCCCCTGGATCGGGAAGACGTCGCCGTGGCTGGTGTAGTTCTCGCTGTTGCGGCCGTCGAGGATCTGCACCTCGATCGCCCGCGAGAACGGCCGGCCGGGCTCCGGGAGCGGATGGCTCCAGACGAAGAGACCGGCGTTGCCACGCGGCTTCATGTGGCGCCACTCGAGCTCGAGGATGAAGTTCTCGTACTGGCGCTCCGTGCGCAGGATGCCGGTCGGCACTCCCGTCGACACGATGATGCCGTCTCGCACCGTGAAGGTGCCCGGCGCGCAGTTGACGTTCACCCAGCCGGAGAGGTCCTTGCCGTTGAAGAGCGGAACGAGGTCGTTCTCGTCGTCGTCGCCGCGGATCGCGCTCGGGGGGAGCGCCGCGAGGAGCACGCCGAGTGACGCAATGGCCACGTCAAGCAGCCGTGGCGGATTCCAGCGAACGCCGATCGTCGACTGTCGCATGTCGGGCTCCCTTCTCCGAGTGTGTGTGCTCCTCAGGGCATGAACGGCGGGACGTCGGCGACGCGCTCGCCCTCGATCATCCCCGCGAGGTATGCCGTCACCCGCTCCACCGCCCGCTCGATGAACGCCTCGCCCTTCTTCGCCGAGGCGAGGGCCGGCGTGCCGTCCTGCTGATCGCCGACGGCGTCGGCGCGGACGTTCTCGGGGAACGCCGCGAGCGCAAACGACGTCTCGAACTCCTGCGCGTGCCCCGGCAGATCGTCCGGCAGCCGGTGGCCGCTCTCGAGCAGCTCGCGGGCGTCGTCGGCCGTGAGCACGTCCCAGTAGGACAGGAAGTGGAGGTTGACCTGAAAGCGCCGCTGAAACTGGTCCCAGTTCGACTCGCACGGCGCGATGTTGCCGCCGTGCCCGTTGAGCACGAGGACATTCGTGTAGCCGGCCCGCACCTGGCTGTCGATGAGGTCGGAGAGCGCGGCGAGGAAAGTTCCCGGCTGCAGCGAGAGCGTGCCCGGGTGGCGCATGTGATGCTCGCTGACGCCGGCCATCAGCCCCTCGGCGACGAGGACGCGCGGGCGCAGTCGTTCGGCCACCCGCTCGGCGATCAGCGTGACGCTGCGCCAGTCGTGCTCCATCGCGAGGTGCTCGAGGTGCTGCTCGATCGCCGCCACGGGTATGATCACCGCGCGCAGCTCGCCGGAGCGCATGCGCTCGCGGAACTCCCGGCGCGTGAGCTTGCGCTGCAGGACCTCTTCGTCGCTCACCGCTCGCCTCCGTCACGCGCGGCATCGCCCGACGAGGAGATCATCTCGACCGCCTGGAGGATCGCCTTGATGTATCCGTACGCGAACGCGAACGCCTGGCGGCCGCCGGGATCGTCGGGGTGGCGCGGCATGTGGTCCGGCATCACCATGTAGCGGTAGCCACTCTCGTGCAGAGTCAGCGCGACGCGGAGCATGTCCATGTCGCCCTCGTCCGGCCAGACCTCCTGGAAGTCATCGCGACGCCCGCGGATGTTCCTGAAGTGGATGTTGAAGATCTTGTCGCGCTTCCCGAACCAGCGGATGACGTCGTGGATCTCTCGGCGCGGATCCGCGAGCATCTCGGCCGTCGTGCCGAGGCAGAGGTTGAGGCCGTGATAGGGACTCTCCCGGATCGACACGAAGCGCTTCAGGCCCTCGACCGTGCCGAGGACGCGGTCGACCCCCTGGAACCCCTCGGGCGGCATCCCCGGATCGTGCGGGTGACACGCGGCGCGGATGCGATACTCGTTGCAGACGGGAATGATGCGGTCCAGGAAGTACGTGATGCGCTCCCAGAAGACGTCGTCGGTGACCCGGCCGGCGCGCGTCAGCGGCGGATCGGCCTTCGCCTCGCGCAGGCGCCACGTGCTGTATCGCGATCCGCCCCGGCCGGGCGTCGACGCCGTCCTCGGCACGCCGAGAATGCTCATGTTGTACTTGAACGCCGGGATGCCGGCCGCGGCGCACGCCGAGATCATCTTCTGGATGTCCTCGATCTCGCGATCGCGCTCCGGGTCGTCGCCGAGCACGATGGCCGCCCGCCGGGTGCGGTCGACGTGCGACGACTTCAGGAACGGCAGCGCCACCATGTCGAGCGCGACGCCGTGCTTCTCGCACAGCTCACGGGTCCTGACGAGGTCCTCGACGGTCCAGTGCCCGCGCTCGCCGGGGTCGGGCGGATAGCCGCAGATATGGTCGACCCCGTGCCGCTTGAAGTACTGCAGGCGCTCGGCATTCGTGGGGCCGCGCTGGGTGCCGAGGTGCATGACGACGCGCCGGCGCGCCGGCGCATCACCGGCTTGCGCGCCCTCGGCGCGAGCGTCGCCGGCGCGAGCGGAGTCGGCGCGCGCGGAGCCGGCGCGCGCGGCGAGTGCCGCAGCCAGGGCGCCGGTGGTCGTCAGGAAACGCCGTCGATCCATGCCGCCTCCCTTTCCCTGTCGTGGATGAGATCGGAAGCCGGACGGCGAGTCAAGGACGCGCGTCCGCGGAGGTCATCGGGGCGTGATAGCGTTTCAGGCCTTCCGGTTCGCGTCGCGCTCGGCGAACTGCACGTCGGTGACGATCACCGAGCCGGGCTCGACGTCGGGGCGCTCCTCGAGGTCCAGCGAGCGGCACCGCGACGCCGCGGCGACGTCGCCGGCGACCGAGCGCACGCGCTCGACGGTCTCCGGTCGGGCGCCGAGGATCGCCGAGGCGATCTCGTGTCCGGTGGAGACGCCGCCCTCGGTCTTCGACTTGTGCAGCGCGCCGAGCGCGCTCACGGCGGCGTCGAAGCTCTCGACGGCGATGGGCGACTCGACCGCCGCGAGCTCCTCGTCGCCCGGCCAGGGCGCGACGTGGATGCTCTCGTGACCGGTCTCCGCGGCGAAGCGCCATGACCAGACCTCCTCCGTGATGTAGGGGAGGACTGGCGCGAAGAGCCGCAGCAGCGTGCTGAGGCCGAGGCGCAGCGCGGCGACCGCCGAGCCGCGCGCGGCCGGGGCGTCGTCGGTCTCCCCCCGCGCGCGGAACTTCACCAGCTCGAGGAAGGTGTCGGTGAAGTGGGTCCAGAAGAAGCTCTCGGTCTGCTGCAGCGCGTTGGCGTAATCGAACTGGTCGAAGGAGCGGGTCGCCGACGCGGCCAGCTCGCGCAGCCGGGCGACGAAGGCGCGGTCGAGCTCCTCTGTGATGCCGTGCACCTCGCCGCTCTGCGACAGGACGAACTTCCCGGCGTTGAAGATCTTCGTCACCAGGCGGCGGCCGATCTTCAGCACCTTCTCGTCGAACGCGGTGTCGGCGCCGAGGCGCGCGCTCGCCGACCAGTAGCGGACGCCGTCGGCGGTGTACTGGTCGAGCAGGTGCATCGGCGTGATGACGTTGCCCTTGCTCTTCGACATCTTCTTGCGGTCCGGATCGAGGATCCAGCCGGAGATGACGACGTGCCTCCACGGGATCGAGTCCTCGTGCAGCATCGACTTGGCGATGGTGTAGAAGGCCCACGTGCGGATGATCTCGTGGCTCTGTGGGCGGATGTCCATCGGGAAGAGCTTGCCGTGGCGCGCCTCGTCGAGCACCCAGCGCGTGCCGATCTGCGGCGTCAGCGAGCTGGTGAACCACGTGTCGAAGACGTCGGACTCGCCGACGAAACCGCCGGGGGCGCCGCGGCTCTTCTCGTCGAGGCCGGGGGGCGCGTCGGTCATCGGATCCACCGGGAGGCTGTCGCTCTCGGCGAGGATCGGTCGCGAGTGGTCCGGCTCGCCCTTCGTGTCGAGCGGATACCAGACCGGAAACGGCACGCCGAAGTAACGCTGGCGGCTGATGCACCAGTCGAACTGAAGGTTCTCGGTCCAGTTGGAGAACCGCGTCGCCATGAACGACGGGTGCCAGCGGATCTGCGCGCCCTTCTCGAGCAGTTGCTTCTTCTTGTCCATCAGCCGCACGAACCACTGTCGGGTGGTCACGAACTCGAGCGGCTTGTCGCCCTTCTCGAAGTACTTGACGGAGTGCGAGATCGTCCGCGGCTCGCCCTGGAGCGGCGCCGAGTCGCCGGTCGCGGCGCCGGCGGGATCACGGAGCTGCTCGACGATGGCCGCGCGCGCGGCGCGCAGCGCCTTGCCGGCGAGCTCGCCGTAGTAACGGTTGGCCGCCGCGGCGTCGCGCGACTCCCACCCCGCTGACCCGAACTCGATCGGCAGCAGGCGTCCCTCGCGCCCGACGATCTGACGCAGCGCCAGCCGCTGCTCGCGCCACCACTGGACGTCGGTGGCGTCGCCGAAGGTGCAGACCATGAGGATCCCGGTGCCCTTCTCGGGATCGGCGAGGTCACTCGGAAAGATCGGCACCGGCACGCGGAAGAGCGGCGTGATGGCGTTCTTGCCGAAGAGGTCGCGATAGCGCTTGTCGTCGGGGTGCGCGGTGACGCCGACGCACGCGGCCAGCAGCTCGGGGCGCGTCGTCGAGATCACCAGCGACGCGTCCGACCCCTCGACGCCGAAGCGGATGTCATGAAACGCGCCGCTGGTCTCGCGGTCCTCGACCTCCGCCTGGGCGACCGCGGTGTGGAAGTCGACGTCCCACATCGTCGGCGCCTCGCTGCTGTAGACGTGCCCCTTCTCGAAGAGATCGAGGAAGCTGTACTGCGCCAGCCGCCGGCAGCGGTCGTCGATGGTGGCGTACTCCTGGCTCCAGTCGACCGAGAGCCCGATGCGCCGCCAGAGCGCCATGAAGGCCTTCTCGTCCTCGCGCGTCAGCCCGTGGCAGAGCTCGATGAAGTCGGGGCGCGACACGCGCAGCGGGCGCTCCTTGCGACGCTTCGCCGTCGCCGGCTTGAGGTCGAGGTCGGGATCGCTCGGCACGCCCGGATCGCAGCGGATGTGATAGTAGTTCTGGACGCGCCGCTCGGTGGGCAGGCCGTTGTCGTCCCAGCCCATCGGGTAGAAGATGTTCTTCCCCCGCATGCGCTGGTAGCGAACGATGACGTCGGTGTGCGTGTAGCTGAAGACGTGACCGACGTGCAGGCTGCCCGAGACGGTCGGCGGCGGCGTGTCGACCGCGAAGGTCTCGTCGCGTCCGCGCGACTCGTCGTAGCGGTGGATGCCGAGCTCGTCCCAGCGGCGGTCCCAGCGCTCCTCGGCCGCCTTCGAGTCGAAGTGCTTCGGGATGCTCGTCAGGTCGAGGCCCTCGACCGTCCTCGGCGCGCTCTTCGGCATGGTCTCCGGTCGTCTCTCTACTCTCGCTCCGCGGGCCCGTCCCCGTCTCGATCGGCGTCTCGATCCGTGTCTCGCCCGCGTCTCCCGCGGCGATCGGCCGCGAATCGGTAACTAATAACACACGCCGAAATCGCCACGCCAGGCTTTTCCCCGCCCTGCGATGCCGGCGATTCTTCTGTGTATAATCGACCGGGATGCGACCCGTCCTCCACATCCTCGCCGCGCTGCTCGTCGCCGGCCCCGTCAAAGGCACGGAGTCCCCGTTCGCCATCCGCGTCGTCGACGACGCCACCGGGCGCGGCGTGCCGCTGATCGAGCTCACCACCACCGGCAACCTCCGGCTGGTCACCGACTCGAACGGCATCGTGGCGTTCCGGGAACCCGGCCTGATGGGCCGCCGCGTCTTCTTCCACGTCGGCGGCCACGGCTACGAGCACCCCGCCGACGGCTTCGGCTACCGCGGCGTCGCCCTCGATGTCGTCGCGGGGGGCAGCGCCACGGTGCGCGTCCGGCGGATCAACGTCGCGGAGCGGCTCTACCGCGTCACCGGCGCGGGGATCTACCGCGACAGCGTGCTCGTCGGCGCGCCGGTGCCGATCCGCGAGCCGCTGCTGAACGCCGGCGTGATCGGCTCGGACAGCGTCATCAGCGCGGTCTTCCAGGGCCGCATCCACTGGTTCTGGGGCGACACCAACCTGGCGCGCTACCCGCTCGGCATCTTCCACGCGCCCGGGGCGACGTCGCGCCTCCCCGGCCGCGGCGGCCTCGATCCCGACGCCGGCATCGATCTGCGGTACTTCGTCGACGACAAGGGCATCGCGCGTCCGACGGCGAAGTTCCCCGGCGAGGGCCCCACGTGGCTCAGCGGGGCGGTCGTCCTGCGCGACGGCGAGGGGCGCGAGCGGCTCTTCGCGCACCACGTGCGCATCCGCGGCGACGGGGCGCTGAGCTGGACCGTCACCGAGCGCGGCCTCGCCGAGTTCGACGCGGAGTCGAAGCAGTTCGAGCGCGTCGCGGTCTTCGAGAAGGAGGAGCCCTTCCCGTCCGGCGGGCACACGTTCCTTCACGAGGAGGACGGCGCCGCCCACGTCTACTACTGCGACCCGTTCCCGCTCATCCGCGTCGCGGCCGATCCAGCGAGTCTCCGCTCCCAGGCGAGCTACGAGGCGTTCACGCCGCTCGCTGCCGGCACGCTGGTCGGCGAGCACAGCGTCGACCGCGCCCCGGACGGCTCGGCGCGCTGGGCCTGGAAGCGCGACACCGCGCCGGTGCGCCCGGTCGATCTGCCCGAGCTCGTGCGCCTCGGCGTGCTGCGCGAGAGCGACGCGCGTTTCATCCTGCGCGACGCCGACACCGGCAAGGAGGTCATCGCGCACCGCGGCACGCTGGCGTGGAACGAGCATCGCCGCCGCTGGGTGATGATCGCCGGCGAGACCTTCGGGACCTCGATGCTCGGCGAGACATGGTACGCGGAGGCCGACCGGCCGCTCGGCCCGTGGGCCTACGCCCGCAAGGTGGTGACGCACGACCGCTACAGCTTCTACAACCCGAAGCATCACCCGTTCCTCGACCGCGACGGCGGACGGGTGATCTACTTCGAGGGCACGTACACGACGAGCTTCTCGGGCAACGACGAGAAGACGCCGCGCTACGACTACAACCAGATCGTGTACCGCCTCGACCTCGACGACGCGCGGCTCCGCCTGCCGGTGGCGGTCTACGAGCGCGCCCCCGGCCCGCCGGACTCCTTCGTGACCGGGGGCGACGGCACGGCCGGCCTCGAGGTGGCGTTCTGGGCTCTCGACCGCGAGCGCGACGGCGCCGTGCCGGTCTTCGCCACGCGCACCGATCGCGACACCGGCGCGCTCGCCGTGGGCCCGCGCGCGGACGGCGACGACCCGAGGCCGCTCTTCTGGGCCCTGCCGCGGGACGCCGACCGGCCACCGGCCACGACGACGCCGCTCTTCGAGTTCGCGCACTCCGATGGCCGCCGCGCCTACGCCACCCCGGGCCGCGCGACGTCCCTCGAGGGGTTCAGGCGGAGCGAGCGACCGCTCTGCCTCGTCTGGCGGCACCCGCCGCGGCGCTGAAAACCGGTCGCCTCTCCGGTACGATCTGGAGAGCCCGGGTCAACCCGGCCGATCACCCGGCCGACCACACGCTTACAACGCGGAGTTGACATGAGAGCCCGACCGAGCCACTGCGCCGCCGTCCTGTCGATCTCCATCGCCGTCCTGATCGCCCCCGCTCCCGCGAGAGCGGACGTCGCCGACGCGCGTCTCGATCCGCCCGTCGACCTGAACGGATACTTCCCGTTCCATCCCCCGGCGACGCCGGAAGCGTGGGCGCGGCGCGCGGAGGAGCTGCGCCGCCGCGTGCTCGTCTCCACCGGCCTCTGGCCGATGCCGGAGCGCACGCCGCTCGAGCCGGTGATTCACGGTCGCGTCGAGCGCGACGGCTTCACCGTCGAGAAGGTCTACTTCGAGAGCCTGCCGGGCCACTACGTCACGGGACTCCTCTTCCGGCCCGAGGGCGGCCCGGGAAAGCGTCCCGCCGTCCTCTGCCCGCACGGCCACGGCGGCCGGCTCCAGGACCACGGCGCGGAGAGGATCCGCCGCCTGATCGTCGAGGGACGCGAGCGCTTCGAGGGCTCCGGTCGCTTCCCGAAGCTCGCCCGCTGCGCGCAACTCGCCCGCATGGGCTGCGTGGCGTTCATCTTCGACATGCTCGGCTACGCGGACAGCGTGCAGATCTCGTACCAGCTCGCGCACCGCCACGCGAAGACGCGTCCTGACTTCGAGGGCCGCGCTAGCTGGGGTTTCTACTCGACGCAGGCCGAGCTCCGGCTGCAGAGCATCCTCGGGCTGCAGACCTGGAACGCGCTCAGGTCGCTCGACTTCCTCGCCGGCCTGCCCGACGTCGACGCGACCCGCATCGGCGTCACCGGCGGCAGCGGCGGCGGCACGCAGACCATCCTCCTCGGCGCCATCGACGAGCGACCGGTGGCCTCGTTCCCGCAGGGCATGGTGTCGACGTCGATGCAGGGCGGCTGCACGTGCGAGAATGCCTCGCTGCTCCGCATCGGCACCGGCAACGTCGAGCTCGCGGGCCTCTTCGCGCCGCGACCGCTCGGCATGACCGCCGCGGACGACTGGACGCGCGAGATGATGACGAAGGGCTACCCGCAGCTGCGCGAGCTCTACGCGATGCTCGGCGTCCCCGACCGCGTGCTCTGCAAGTCGCTCCTCCACTTCCCGCACAACTACAACTACGTGACGCGGGCGATCATGTACTCGTGGTTCAACCGCCACCTCGGGCTCGGCCTCGACGAGCCGATCGTCGAGGAGGACTGGCGCCCGCTGACGCGCGCCGAGTCCGCGGTGTGGAACGACGCGCACCCGGCGCCCCCCGGCGGGGCCGAGCACGAGCGCGCCGTGACCGCGTGGCTCGATGCGGACTCGCGGCGTCAGATCGCGGCGCTCCTCGCCGACGGCGGATCGCTCGAGCGCTATCGCGAGGTCGTCGGCGGCGCCTTCGAGACGATCATCGGACGGCGCGTGCCGCACGCGGACTCGCTGGCGTTCGAGCAAGTGGGCGTCGAGAGACACGACGGCCACACGAAAGCGACCGGCGTCGTCCGACTGCAGCCGCACCGCGAGTCGATCCCGTTCACGCTGCTGCGACCGCTCGGCGAGGGGAGCGGCGACGTCGTCGTGTGGGTCGACGCGCGCGGCCGCGGCACGCTCCTCGACGACGACGCCCCGGCGCGGGCGGCGGTCGAGCGGCTGGTCGCCGCGGGAGCCAGCGTGCTGACCGGCGATGTGTTTCTGGCGCGCGAGCGCGCCAACCGCACGGTCTCCAACCCGAGGGAGTTCGCCGGCTACACGTACGGCTACAACGACGCGCTCTTCGCGCGTCGCGTCCACGACGTGCTGGCGCTGATCGCCATGGCGCGCGGGAGCGATGCCTCGCGCCGGGTGCACGTCGTGGGCACCGGCGGCGCCGGCCCATGGGTGGCGACGGCGAGCGCGCTCGGCGGTGACGTCGTCGACCGCACGGCGGTCGACACCGGCGGTTTCCGCTTCGTCGAGGTCGACTCGTGGCGCGACGCGGGTTTCCTGCCGGGCGCCGTGAAGTACGGCGACCTCCCCGGACTGCTGTCACTCTGCGCGCCGCGCCCGCTGTGGATCGCGGGCGAGGACGGCGCGGTGCCGGACGTCGTCGCCCGGACGTACCGCGCCTCGCACGCGAGCCGTCGCGTCACGTCGGTGGACGTCGATCCGTCGTCCGCGCCCGATCGGCTGGTCGACTGGCTGCTCGCGGGATCATTGCCGAGGACGTCGCTCGACAATCCCGCGGCCAGGTGGGAAGCGGTGCCGGAGGGCCGCGTCGAGGTCCGCCGCGGAGCGCTGTCCGCGGTCCTCGTCGACAACCGCGAGCACCCGCCGCACCATCGCGCCGGCTACAACGGCCTCGCCGAGATCCGCATCGACGGCGGCCCGAGCCCGTTCGTGCCGGCGTACGCGGGGCTCAACCTCGAGCACGTCAACAACGGCCGCATCTATTCCGACAGGAACCTGCAGTTCGAGCCGCGCCGCCATCCGATGGAGCTGCGACGGATCGACGCGCACACCTACGAGCTCTACCAGGCGCCGCTCCCAGAGACCGGCCTCGAGAGCTGCACGCGGTTCTCGTTCAGCGAGTCGAACGTCGTCGACGTCGTCCTCGAGTGCATCCCGCGCCGCGACAACTTCCCCCACGACCACCTGAACCTCTTCTGGGCGAGCTACATCCTCGAGCCGGAGGACCCCGCGATCTGCTTCATCGGCCGCGAGAAGGGCTCCACCGATGAGCGCTGGATCCGCGCCGTGACGCCGCGTCACGGCGAGCTCTCGACCCACCGCGGCGCCCACGACCGCCGTCGCTTCGATCACGAGGAGCCCTTCCCGCTGACGCTGGTCTTCAACGAGTCGGTGTATGAGTACACGCGCCCGTTCTACTACGGCCGGTTCAAGGACAACGTCTGGATCGTCATGTTCCGCGAGTCGGACCACGTGCGCCTGACGCAGTCGCCGAGCGGCGGCGGCCGCAACAACCCGGCGTGGGACTTCCAGTGGTTCATCGCCGATCCGCGAGTCGGAGAGCGCTACCGCCTCGTCTGGCGCGCGGTCTACAAACCGTGGAACGGCCGCGAGGACGTGCTGACGGAGTACGAGCGCTTCCGGCGGGACGTCGAGTAAACCTGCTGCAGCGCTCGAGCTCCTCTTCGACGCCCGGCACGAGCCGCCCGCGCGATCTTGCGCCGACGCGGGCCGACCGATACTATCGCCGGATCATGAAACAGACCGTCGCGAGCCGCTTCGAAGCTGCACGGGAGTCCATCCGCTCCCTCCTCCGCGAGCACAGCGCGGTTCTTGCTTATTTATTCGGATCGGCGGCCCGGCAGGAAGAGCGAGCCGATTCGGATCTCGACGTGGCCGTCTTTCTCGACCGCGCTGTCCCGCGCGATGACTACGGGGAAGTCCGGCTCCGACTGACGACTGAGCTGATCGGGTTGACTCACACGAACGACGTGGACGTCGTCCTCCTGAATGAGGCGCCGCCTCTCCTCGCCTTTGAGATTGTCTCGAAAGGGAAACAGTTCTTTGGGAGTGATCGGGATCGGGTCCGATTCGAGACCGCAGCGATCAAGCGATACATCGACACCCGTCCTCTCCGGGAGGAGGCCGCAAAGCGGCTGCGGGCGCGGGTCCAGGAGGCGAGTCGGGCTCAGCGAACGGGCGAAGGCCAGTGGTAGACCGGGAAACGCTTCTCGACATCCTGCAAACGCTCGGCGAGTACATCGACGAGCTGAAGTCCTACCGGAACCTACCGCGAGAGCAAGTCGTCCGCGACCGCCAGGTTCAGTCGGCTGTTCGCTATGCTCTTCAGACCGCCATCCAGTGCGTCCTGGATGCCGGTCTGCACGTCCTAGTGGATTCGGGGCTGGCGCGTCCGCGCGACAACAAGGAGATCATCGAGGCGCTCGGCGACCACGGGATCGTCCCCGGCGACTTTGCGAAGAGAATCGAAGGAATGGCTGGGTTCCGGAACATCCTGGTCCACCGCTACTTCAAGGTCGACTCCGACATCGTTCACGCGCATCTCCAGAACCGTCTCGACGACTTCGAGGCCTTCCTGAAGTTCATGCACGAGTACCTCGACCGGGAAAGACCCGGGGATTGAAGGGCTTGCGCTGAACGACGGGAAGGCAGGAGATGACGTCTCATTCAGGCGCCCCCTCGTCGCGCGAGAGTTCGAGGAGGCGTCGCAGCCTCGCGGGCTCGTTTTCCTGCAGCCATGCGTCCTTCGAGAGCTCGGCGTGCGCCCGGGCGAAGTACTCGCGCGCCTCGCCGGCTCGGCCGAGAGCGTGCAGACACTCCGCGGTCTCCTCGAGCACGAATCCGTCGACCTCCCCGGCCGCGTCGAGCTCGCGGCGCAGCTCGTCCTGGATCGCCAGCGCCTCCTCGAGCCGCCCGAGCGACCGGGTGGCGCGCGCCACCGACCAGCGCGCGATGCGGATGGGGCCGGCGTCGCCCTGTTCCTCGCGAAACGCCAGCGCGCGGCGAAAGATATCGAGCGCTTCGTCGAACTCGCCCTTGTCGTGGTGCGTCCAGCCGATGTTGTTGAGGAGCGACCCCAGCCAGCGGCGGGCGCGCGGATCGGTGGATGACTCGGCGTGATCGACCGCCTTGCCGTGCCACTCCATCTGCTCGTCGGCCGGCGCCACGATCGCCGCCATGTGCGCGGCGTCGACGGCGAGTTCCTCCTCCTCGGCCTCGCGCGCCAGGTGCCACGCGCCGACGAAGAGTGGAAACGAGCCCGGTCCGTCGCCGGCCGAGCGCTCCACGCGACCGCGCTCGAGGAGCACGCGGACGCGGATCCGCGGCCCCGAGTCCCCCGTCAGCGCCTCGACCTCGTCGAGCGTCCGGTGCGCGTCGTCGAACCGGCGCTGGAGCCCCTGGGCGCGCGCGATCTGGGTCAGCAGCGCCAGTCGGAGCGGATGGTCGACCGGCTCGAGCTCGGCGATGGCGGCGCGGAAGCGCCGCTCGGAGCCAGCGGGATCGGCGAAGTCCCAGTTCGCGTCGATGGCGCGCCCCTCCTCGCGCCTCTGGTCGGCAGCGCTCGACATGCGGCGGATCGTACCCGTGCCCCGACGGCGTTGCAACCGCGCACAGGAAGCTGAAAGCCGAAGCTGCTCGTGACGCGTGAGAATCCCGATAGGTGCGCAGTCGCGAGCCGCTCGCCGGTCGTCAGCGGCAGGGATCGTACTGCGCGCACCCGAGGAAGCGACCCGACTCCGCCCGATCGTGCCCGCAGGCGCCGGGTGGCGGTCCGGGAAACTCCGGGGGCGGGCCGCCGAGGAACAGGAACTCGAGGATGCGCACGCCGTCGGAGAGATCGAGTCGGCCGTCGTCGTTCGTGTCGGCCGCCTCGAGGCACGGCGGGTCGGCCCCACCTGGGAGGAGCGCGAGGAAGACCGCGACGGCATCGGCGATGGTGAGGCGGCCATCGGCGTCGACGTCGCCGCGGTGAAACGGGACACCGGCCTCGAGTCGAACGCGGGCAGAGGCCAGATAGGGAAGGCGTTCCCCGCCAGCGACCCGGAGCGAGGTCTGTCCGTCGGGTGCGGCCCACTCGTATTCGGCGCACCGGCTGACAAAGGCGAGCTCGCACTCGCGCGTCTCGCCCTCACGCACCGAGGCCGCGGCGACGAACCGGAGCATCGCGTGTGGGCTCTCGCCCGGGGGAAGCTCGATGGAATCACCCAGCCCGAGAATGATCGCGCTGTGGGCTTCGGCGGAGCAGCCCCCGGGCGAATCGACGACGAGATCGGTCACGTTGATCTCCGCGTCCTCGGCGGCGGTTCCGACGGTCGTCGGCTCGAGGATCTCGCATCCCTCGGCGCTCAGGAGGACGAACCAGCCCTGGATCCCCCGCCTGGTCTCGGCGCGCGTGTGGACCATCGCCACGACCGGCACCTCGACGCGCCCACCGGCATCGGCTCCGGCGGTTGTCGGCGCCTCGAAGCCGAGTATGTAGTCCGGCGCGGTCTCGCACTCGTCGAGCAGGCCGTTCCGGTCGATGTCGCTCGCCTGTCCCGTCGCCAGCTCGGCGACGTCGGGGACGTCGTTCAGATTGCAGTCGGAGCACTCGAGCGGCGCGTCGACGATCTGACACTCGTCCGGCACGCCGTCGCCGTCGCAGTCATCGCTCGGCGCGAGCGGGAGGTTGACCGCGTACACGAGGCCGCTCGAGCCGGCGGCTGCGACCGCGTCGACGTCTCCGTCGTCGTCGAAGTCGCCGAAGGCGATCGACCCGAAGCGCAGCGGCTCGTCTTTCGGAAGGCGTCGGACTTCCCGTGGCTCGCCGAAGTTCCCGAGGCCGTCGTTGAGGGCCACCGAGAGCCCGGCTCCCGAGACCAGATCGAGGGCGCCGTCGGAGTCCACGTCCGCGACCGCGAGCGTGCTCGAGCCCGGCGTCCGGATCCGGGTCGGCTCGAAGCTCCCGCCACCGAGGTTTCGAAGCACGGTGAGACCGAACTCGCCGCGGTTCGACGTCGCCAGGTCGAGATCGCCGTCGGCATCGAGGTCCGCGGCAACGATCCGCGTCGGCTCGAAACCCGCGAAGAAGTTGCGCGCCAGCGCGAAGCGGGCCTCGCCGTCGTTGAGCAGGACCGAGACGTTGTCGCCGCCGACGGGGTTTCCGGGCAGCCGGTTGGCCGTGACAATGTCGCCGTCCCGGTCGCCGTCGACATCGGCGATCACCAGCGCGACAGGTCTGGAGCCCACCTCGAGCGTGCGTCCGACCTCGAGGTCATCGCCGGAGCGGAGGACGACCACGACTCCCGAGAAGACGGCCACTGCGAAGTCTTCATCGCCGTCGCCGTCGAGGTCGCCGGCGGCTGCCGCCAGGGGCTCGGGAATCGAGGCGGAGCCGTCGACCTCGAACGTGCCGTCACCGCGGTTGCGGTAGACGGTGAGGTCGTTCGTGCGACGGCTGAGGGTCACCAGGTCGGGCGCACCGTCGGCGTGCACGTCGGCGGCAAGCAGGGCGGTCATCGTCACCGAGACGACGACGGTCGTCGCCCGCTCGAGGCCGCCTTCGTTTCGGTAGAGTGCGATCCCCCTCGATGTGTGCGCCACAACGTCGACATCTCCGTCCCCGTCGAAATCCGCGCTCACCACGGCGTAGTGCGCCGGTCCACCCACGTTGATCCGATCCGCCAGCAGCAGCCGGCCCGTCACGGGCGTGACGTCCACGGCGTCGTCCACGCCGTTGCCGTTGCAGTCCGCAGCCCGTGCGGTGGGCGCGAAGGCCACGACGACGACAATGGCGAGCAACCGGGGAACCCGCATGTGCAGCTCCGCGCGAGTGATGGCATCCTATCGTGGCATGGCAGTCGGCGGTCGGCAAGCTCGCTGCGAGTTGCTGCACTCCGTCGGAGGCACGAGTGGTAAACGGGCGGTGCTTGCGGGTGGGAACGTGATCTCCATCCCTCAATCCGCGCAGCGCGTTGAGCCCGGCGGGCACTCCTCGACCGGCACGTCGACCCGACCGCAGTCGGGGAATGGTCGCGGCGGCGGCGGCGTGCCGAGGAAGAGGTGCGAGAGACCGTAGACGGCATCTGAGACGTCGTACGCGTCGTCGCGATTGCAGTCGGAAGCGACGCGGCACTCGCCCATCGGCCGACCGAGGAAGAGTTGACCGAGAATCGTGACCGCGTCGGAGAGATCGACAAGACCGTCGTCGTTGGCGTCGCAGCGGATGAAAGGGCCCACGTTGGAGGCCTTCAGCGTAACGACACAGTCCTCGACCGTCAGCGGTGGATCACCACTGTCGACAGTGATCGGCAGGAAGCGAAGGCCAGCGTAAACGGTGGGTTGCTGCTCGTCTCCATTCGGCGGATCCCACGTCGTGAAGTAGATCCTGCTCGTCACCGCCTCCCCTTCCTGCTCCGGGAACTCTCCGAAGACTCGGATCTTGCAGACCACCTCGGTGCCCTCCGACGGAAGCCACTGGGCGCCGTCGAGCTTGAGGAGAACGAACGAGAAGGCGGCAACATCGGCGTTCGGACCTTCGCTTTCCACTGGGTCCACCAAAATGGTCTCCTCGATGCCGCCCGATCGTCGGCATTCCGGATAGAAGCCGGCAAAGGCCGAGCAACCGGCCGTGCCGTCGGTCGTAATGTCGACGATCCTCAGCGGGCCCTCGACGCCGAGGGCGAATTTCCACGAATTGACGCCCCAGTCGGGATTGTCGGCGCTCGTCAGGACGATATCCCAGGTGTGGCCCCGTCGCTGCCGGGCGACGCGGCGGCGGACGCCGTCGGCGAACGTGCGCCACTCGGTGTAATAGGGGATACCGAGGGTTTCGTCGTCGTAGAGGTTCCCGGGAGGTCCGGCGACGACCTCTCCGCACGGGGCGTCGATGCTGAGAGTGAAGCGGCCGTTACTCTGCGCGGAGAGCCCCGAGGCTGTGACAAGGACCAGCAGCGTCACCATGGAACGCTCCATCGTCGCCCTCCGCAGGACACGTGTGCATCGCGATCACGGACAGATCATCAGGGAATCTCGAGGATAGAGAACCAGGATCGCGCGCCGCCCGAGGATCCGCACCATGCGATCGATGGTACCTCCGCCGGCTTCTATCACGAAGAAGAAGATCGAGAGCCAACGCCCGGCCTCACCCTGACCCGGCGGGTGGCGGCGGCTTGTGGACTTTCCAGACATCCGGAAAATCCTCTCCTCCCCTGCCGATTCAATCCGGCATGAACGACGGCCTGCTTTATGGTTGTAGTTTCTTCGTCGGAGACCGAAGGTACTCGACTCCGGCTCCCACGCCCTTGGTCTCGCAATGCAATACGACCTCCTCTACCGTCCCGCGCTCGCGATGCTCGCCGCGTATGGTTGCGCGCTGGTGGCGGGGCCGCTGTTGCGACGTCGGGCGAGCGCGATTGCGACCGCGTGCTGCGCCGTGCCGCTCGTCTTCCTGTCGCCGCTTCTCATTCCCGCCTCGCAGGTCCTCGGGCGCAGCGCGGCGGCGCTGGTCTCGATCGACATCGCTCTCAAGATCGTCGACTTCGCTCGCCAGACGCGCTTCCCCGCGCGCGCCTCCGCGGGGCGCCCGCGGACTCTCGTGGAGTACTGCGCGTTCCTCGTGCCGTTTCCGCTGCTGCTCGTCGTCTTCGGGAATCGCGAGCGCCGGCCCTTGCGAGCCGGACAGACGCTGCGAGAGTGCTTCCGCTTTCTGGGCGGGAGCGCCGCCTTCGCCGGGCTCTACGCGCTGCTCGTGGCGCTCGCGGAGAATCCGACGCTGCAGTCGTCGTTCGCGCTCGACCACGCGACGAAGACGGTCATGTTCCTGCTCGCCGTCGAATCCGGCTCGATCGCCGTCAGCGGACTGGAGAGGCTCGCCGGTTTCCGGGTCAAGCCGGTAATCGACGCGGCGTACCGCTCGCGGACGGTCGGCGAGTTCTGGCGGCGCTTCAACAGCCGCGTGCACGTCTGGCTCCACGCCAACGTCTTCCGGCCGAGCGGCGGCATGCGGGCGCCGGTCCGCGGTGTCTTTCTCGCCTGTCTGGTGAGCGCGGTGTTCCACGAGGTGCTCTTCGGGTTCGCGACGTCGCGGTTCGACGGCTACCAGTTCGGGTTCTTCCTTTTGCAGGCGCCGGCGGTGCTCGCGTCCGCCAGACTCGAGCGCCTGACGCGCCGCGCCGGCGTCGCGGGCGCCGTCGTGGCCCGCGCCGTCACCATCGCCTGGCTCGCGGTCACGTCGATGCTCTTCTTCCACGGCGTCGACCGCGTCTTCCCGGAGTTCTACGCCAGCGAGCCCTGGCTGCCGTGAGCCCGGCGCCCATGAGCCCGGAGCCGTTCGCGCTTGCGGACGGCGCGCCATCCGGGTGCAAACGCGGATTTACGCGGCGCGCCGCAAGACGGACTTCGCCACGACGTGAGTAGAGCGGGTACAATCGAATCGGTTTCGGCGCGACGCGCGCGGACGCGTCGTGGTCCTGCAGTTGCGTCCTGTCGCGCTGTCGGATCGAACGCGTCCATCGCGAGTACTGGGTCTTCACTCGGAGGTCACCATGTCACGATGCGCACTCGCGCTGCCCGCGCTCCTCCTCCTGCTCGCTTTCGGCGCGCGCCCCGGGCCAGCCCAGGAGCTCGAGTTCCTCCGCGGCGACGTCAACGCCGACGGCAACATCTCCACCTCCGACGCGCTGATGCTCCGGCGCTGGCTCTTCAACGGCGACCGGCCCCCGCCGTGCCACGACGCCGCGGACTTCGACGACAGCGGCATGCTCAACATCACCGACCAGATCCAGATCCTCGTCTTCGCGTTCCTGGACAACGCACGAGCGCCCGCCCAGCCCTTTCCGGACCCCGGCGTCGATCCGACGCCCGACGACGTCGCCTGCGAGTCGTACGACGTCGTCGCTCCAGAGGCGACCGATGACCTGATCGACATCGGCGAGATCGAGGCGGGCGCGGGAGAGGAGGTGCTCGTGCCGGTCTTCGTGACCAACTCGGTGCCGGTCGAGGCCTTCCAGCTGGTCATAAAATACGACCCCGATGAGGTGAAGATCGTCGAGGGCGTCGGAAACCGGGATACGCGATTCTGGGAGGGCAGCTTCTACGAGGAGCCGTTCACCGGCGGCAATCCGCCGCCGATGTTCTTCGCGGTCACGCCGCATGCGCGCGCCGGCTTCTTCACCGTCGGGCTGGTCCCGGATCTCGTCGGCATCGACGTCCCCGAGCTGCCGCCCGGCGAGCTGACGCACGCCTTCAACCTCATCGTCGTCACCGACGACCAGGTCCGACCGGGCACCAGGATCGAGCTCATGCCGACCGACGGCCCCGACGGCGAGGGCTTCGGACCGGCGAAGATCCGCAACGAGCTGACGCATCGCGGCGAGGCGCGCTTCGTGACGCTGACGCCGAGGACCGAGGGCGGCTTCATCCAGATCGTCGGCGATCAGACGTTCTTCTCGCGCGGCGACGTCAACAGCGACGGCAAGCTCGAGCTGAGCGACGCGCAGTTGACCCTCAACTTTCTCTTCATCGACGTGAACGTGCAGCCGGTGTGCTTCGATGCCGCCGACTCCAACGACGACGGGCGCATCGACATTGCCGACCCGGTGGCGGTCCTGGCGTTCCTCTTCCTCGGCGGACCGGAGCTGCCCCCACCGACGTTCCCGACGCGGGGTGTGGATCCAACGCCGGACGACATCGACTGCTTCAGCTTCTCACCGTAGACCCTGGCCCCGGTCCCGGCCCCGAAGGGCTGCTCGACGCCGCCAGCGAGACCCTGCGACGCATCTATAAGGAAGGCAGGAAGAAGAGGAAGGCAGGAAACGCGTCTGATGGTGTCTTGTAAGCTCCGTCGGGCTCGAAGACGCCTTCGAGAGGCGAGAGTGACGTACGATTTGAACCACAGAGATACGGAGGGCTCCTTGTGAGTTCTTCAGTCGAGACGACCTTCCGTTGCTCAACTTAGCCGGTGAACTGGAACTCAAGCCTTCGAAGCCGGCCTCTGAGCTCTCTGTGCTTTGGTCTCTGTGAATCGTCTGACGGCAAGCCCTCGGAGTCTCCCCGCCGGGCGCCCTCACCCCCGGAGTCGCCCCCGGAGTTCGCGGATGTCGAGCCCCAGCGCCCGGAGCCACTCGTAGAGCTTGGTGCGGCCGACGCCGAGGCGTTTCATCATCGCCTTCTGGTCGCCGCCGGTCTCGAGGAAGAGCTCTGTGATGTACCTGCGCTCGAGGTCGGCTCGCAGCGAGTCGAGGTCCGTGCCGAGGAGGCTCTCGCGTTCGGGGGCCCGCGCCGAGGGGACCAGCAGCGCCTCGATGTCGGCGGCGCGCACGATGTTTCCCGGCGCGGCCTGGAGTGACGCGCGCAGGAGCAGCGTCTCGAGCTCGCGCACGTTCCCCGGCCAGTCGTGGCGCTCGAGTACCGACCACGCGGCGGACTCGAGCGACGGCGCGGGGCGGTCGAGGCGGCGAGCGTGCTCGTCGAGGAAGTGGCGCGCGAGCAGCGGGATGTCCTCGCGGCGCTCGCGCAGGGGCGGGACGACGATCTCG
>JBFFXF010000092.1:0-24863 GCA_041569895.1 Planctomycetota bacterium
CCGATCTGAGATCAGAGATCTGAGATCAGAGATCAGAGATCAGAGATCTGACAGCGGCGTCGGTCTTTGCCTCTCGGGGGTATTCGAGAGCCGCGTCAGAACTCGAAGGCAGAACACCCAGTACTCTGTTTCCTGCCTTCCTGCTCTTCCTGCCTTCCTTGCGCCGAGTCCTGCTTTCCGAGTCTCGCTCGCGGAGTCGAGGAGTTTTCCGCGCACGCGGCCCTGGCCGGGATATGACGAAGTCAGGCCTTTCCCCGGGCGCGCGACTTCTTGGCTGACGGCGCCTTCTTCTTTGTCTTCTTTTTCTTCGCCGTCTTCTTCTTCCCGGCCTTCTTCTTTGCCGTCCCGGCGCTCTTCTTCGTCCCGGTCTTCTTCTTCGACTTCTTCCGCGCGCCTCCCTTTCTTTCCGCTCGCCGGCGGATCAGGTCGATCGCCTCGGTGATGGTGATCTCATCGGGGTTGGCGCCGCGGGGGACCGGGGCGTTGACGTCGCCGTTGGTGAGGTACGGGCCGTAGCGGCCTTCCATCAGCCGGATCTCCTTGCCGCTCTCGCGATCCGTGCCGAGCTCTCGCAGGAGTTTCGAGCTTCGCGATGCGCGTCGCGCGGGCGTCGTCCGGAAGATCTCGAGGGCACGGTCGAGCTCGAGCGTGAAGATGTCATCGGTGGCCGGGAGGCTGCGGCTCTCGCGGCCGCGTTTCAGGTACGGTCCGTAGCGTCCGTAGTCGGCGAAGACCTCCTCCTTCGAGTCGGGGTCGACACCGAGCAGCCGCGGAAGCGAGAGCAGGCGGAGCGCGTCGTCGAGGTCGACCTCGTCGACTTCCATGCCCTTCAGGAGCGACTTCATTTTCGGCTTGACGTTGCCGTCGCCGTTGTCGCCGAGCTGCACGTAGGGGCCGTATCGTCCGGTCTTCAGGTAGACCGGCTGGCCGGACTCGGGGCAGGAGCCGAGGAGCTTCGGCCCGGAGCCATGATCGAGCAGCTTGGTGGCGAGCGCGATGTCGAGCGAGTCGGGCGCCGTGCCTTCCGGGATCGACGCGCGATCGTCGCCGCGCTCGAGGAAGGGTCCGAAGCGGCCGATGCGCACGTTGATCTCGCGATTTTGCTGGTCGCGTCCGAGAGGCAGCGTGCACGACTCGCGCGCGTCGATCTCGGCCTGGAGGAGATCCTTGAGACCCGGAGCCTTCTTGTTTCCGAAGTAGAAGCGCTCGAGGTAGGGGACCGGATTCTCCTCGCCGCGCGAGATCGCATCGAGGTGCTCCTCCATGCGCGCCGTGTAGTTGATATCCACCAGGTTAAAGAAGTTCTTCTTCAGCAGCTCGACGACCGCGAACGCCGTGAATGTCGGCACCAGCGCGTTCCCCTGCTTGATGACGTACTCGCGCGCGAGAATGGTCCCGATGATGCTGGCGTACGTGCTGGGACGCCCGACGCCGTTGGCCTCGAGCTCCTTGACGAGCGAGGCTTCCGTGAAGCGCGCCGGGGGCTGCGTCGTGTGTCCCTTCGGCTCGAGCTCCTCGAGGAGGAGCCGATCACCGACCTCGAGCGACGGCAGCAGCGTCTCCTTGTCGGCGAGCTCGGCCTCCGGATCATCCGCGCCCTCGACGTAGGCGCGGAGGAATCCCGGGAACTCGATGGTCTTGCCGCTCGCCTGGAAGACGGCGTCGCCGCCGCCCACCTGGATGGTGACGCGATGGCCGCGCGCCGATTCCATCTGGCACGCGACCGTGCGCTTCCAGATCAGCTCGTAGAGACGCATCTCGTCGGAGTTGAGCTCGTCGCGCAGCTCCTCCGGACGGCGGAAATCCCCGGCGGGGCGGATCGCCTCGTGCGCCTCCTGGGCGTTCTTGACGCGCGTCTGGTACGCGCGCGGGCGATCCGGCAGGTACTCCTTGCCGTAGAGCGAGTCGACGAGGTCCCGCACCCGACGCACGGCCTGGTCCGCGAGCGTGGTCGAGTCGGTCCGCATGTAGGTGATGTAGCCGTTCTCGTAGAGGCGCTGCGCGATCTGCATGGTGACGCGAGTCGACAGGCGCAGCTTGCGGTTCGCCTCCTGCTGCAGCGTGCTCGTCGTGAACGGCGCGCCGGGGTTCAGCGTGTAGGGCTTGCGCTCGACCTTGATGACCTCGAAGCGCTCCTCGCGCAGCCGCCGGGCGAGTCCATTGGCGGCCTCCTCGTCGAGCACGACGACGTCGGCCGTCGAGCTCTGCAGCTCGCCCTTCTCGTTGAAGTCACGGCCGACGGCGACGCGACGCCCGTCGACGGAGACGAGCACGGTCTCCAGCGGGAATCCGGGGTCGGAACGGCCCTCGGCTCCAAAGGACGCGTCGAGGTCCCAGTACGACGCCGGAACGAACGCGATGCGGTCCTTCTCCCGGTCGACGACGATGCGGACCGCGACGCTCTGGACGCGCCCGGCCGAGAGGCCACGGGCGATCTTCCGCCAGAGGATCGGCGACACCTCGTAGCCGTAGAGGCGGTCGAGGATGCGCCGCGTCTCCTGGGCCCGCACGAGGCG
The DNA here is from genome assembly GCA_041569895.1 of Planctomycetota bacterium. GTDB lineage: Bacteria > Planctomycetota > UBA8108 > UBA8108 > JACQVS01 > JBFFXF01. The sequence goes on from JBFFXF010000092.1 coordinate 2,517, forward strand.
CTCGTCGATCTCGCGGGGGCTCTCGAGGGCGCTCTGGATCGCCTCCCGGGTGATCTCGTGAAACACCAGGCGCTTGCTCGGGACCTTCGGCTTGAGGATCTCCTGGAGGTGCCAGCTGATCGACTCGCCCTCGCGATCCTCGTCGGTCGCCAGGTAGACGAGGTCCGCCTCCTTGACCAGCTTCTTCAGCTTGGTGACCTGCTTCTTCTTCTCGCTCGGGACGACGTAGTACGGCTTGAAGTCGTCCTCGATGTCGATGCCGAGCCGGCTCCACTCCTCCTGTTTGATCGAGGCGGGGATCTCGCTGGCGTCGCGCGGGAGGTCACGGATGTGGCCGATGCTCGACTCGACCACGAAATCCTTGCCGAGGAACCTCGATATCGTCCGTGCCTTGGCCGGTGACTCGACGATGACGAGGGTCTTGGACATTGCTCAACACACCTGCGATAGACCGTCCGGCCGGTGGCCGGGACCCGACGCGACCGTCGCGAGGGGTGTCCGCTCCCGGCGGCCCGCTCGACCGGACAGAAAAGTGTTCACGCCCCATCGGCGAACATCAAGAGGCTACTGCCGGACTCCTGAGTGAGGAGTGCGGGACCCCTCCCGCATCAATCGGCCGCGGGAGCGCTTCTTTTGACGCCCTGTCGCGCCGCCCCGGCTCGCGGCGAGCACTTCTAACATTCCCGACCGGCCCGACTTCCGGGCCCCCGCGCGGGTCCGCGGATTTCCGGCTGACCCGCCGCGCGCGAGTCGATAGAATACGCCGCCGATCCCGGAGCCCGGGCCGCGTCGAGGCGGACCCCGCGCGCCAGCGGATCCGGGACCCGACTCGGAGCCATACGGACGCCGAAAGCACCATGTTCGTCTACGTCTACGAAACGCCGAACGGTCTGTTCGCCGACTTCCGACCCTATCTGGACGGGCAGGATCACGCCTTCACGCCCCCGCGGGCCCTGCCGGGGAACGATCCCCGCTGGGAGAAGATCCTCAACACCAACGATCCGCGGACCGGCAAGCCGATCTACGGCTCGGTCGAGTTCGCGGGCACCGGCGACGTCCCGGACTACCACGAGCTGATGATCTTCCCCGTGCCCTACGACGGCGAGGTCCAGTCGCCGGCATCGTGACCCCGGACCACCCCGCCTCGCTGTTCCTTCTCATCTGCTCCTCGGTCGTCCTCGTCTTCTGGATCGCGCTGCGCACCAACCCGCGGCGCCGCTGGTCTTCGCAGCTCTTTCTCGGACCTTCCGGCGAGCGCGCCCCGGCGGCGCCGGGACGCGTGGTGGCGGTCGTCCCGGCCCGCGACGAGGCCGACATGCTGCCGGCGACGCTTCCCGCGCTGCTCTCGCAGTCTCCGATCGATCTCGTCGTGCTGGTCGATGACCGCTCCGCGGACGGCACGGCGAGGGTCGCGGCGGAGGTCGCCGGCGAGGCCGGAACGGGGGAGAAGTTGCTCGTGGTCTCGACCGGAGAGGCGCCGCGGCCCGGCTGGAGCGGCAAGGTGAACGCCCTCGCCCGGGGGGTCGAGGCCGCCTCGGCGGACGGCCGGGACGCCGCGGAGTGGCTCCTCTTCACCGACGCCGACATCCTGCACCGGGCCGGCTCGGTCGAGGACCTGCTGTCGACGGCGCTCCGGGAGCGGCGCGACCTGGTCTCGGTGATGGCGCGCCTGCACGCCGGCGGCCTCTGGGAGCGGTTGCTCGTGCCGCCCTTCGTCTTCTTCTTCCACCTCCTCTATCCGTTCCGGTCGGTGCGGGACGACCTCTCGCGGGTGGCCGCCGCGGCCGGCGGCTGCGTGCTCGTCAGGCGGAACGCCCTCGATCGCGCCGGCGGCCTGGCGGCGATCTCCGGAGCGCTCATCGACGACGTCGCGCTGGCGAAGGCCGTCAAGGGGACCGGCGGGCGTCTGTGGCTCGGGCTCGATCCCGGCATCCGCTCGCAGCGCCCCTACGGCGACCTCGCCTCCCTCTGGCGGATGATCTCGCGCTGCGCGTTCACGCAGCTCCGCCACAGCTACGTCCTGCTCGCGGCCGTCGTCGCCGGCCTGGCCGTGTTCTTCGTCTCGCCGCCGGTGCTCGCCCTCGCCGCGGTGATCACGGGAGCGCTGCAGCTCTCCGCAAGCGGCGCCCTCGACGGGGCCGTCCCCGTCGCCGGCGCGGCGGCGGTGCTCGCGTGGGGGCTCCAGACCGCCGGCCTCGCTCCCTGGGCCCGTCACCACGGCGTCCACCCGATCTGGGCAGCCGCGCTGCCGGTGGCCTCGGCGTTTTACGGCCTGATGACGATCTCATCGGCCTGGCGGCACGCGCGGGGTCGGGGGGTGGCCTGGAAGGGGAGGCGGTATGGGGGGTGAGGGGGGCCGATGGCGATTCCGATGACCGATTCCGATTCAGATGACCGATGCCGACTCCGACTCCGATTCCGAGGTCCGATTCGGACTCCGACCCCAGCGTTGCAAAAACCCGTACCCGTTCCCGTACCCGTCCTCGAAGGCTCTGGCTGCGGAGTCCGATGACCGACTCGCTGGACGACGCCGGTCACGGTCACGGTCACGACACACGGTCCACGGGTCACGGTCCACGGCACACGGGTCACGGTCCACCGTCCAGGCCGGGGTTGCGCCCGTGCTCGTGCTCCGTATCCGTGTTCCGTCTCCGTTGTCGTTACCGTCGCCGAGATCCGAGGACGGGGACGAGACTCGGGGGGAACTCCTCAGGCGCCGGTTTTCTCGTGGACCGCTCGGGCGCGTCTGACGAACTCGGCGGCCTCGGGGTCCCCGGGGGAGATCTCGCGGACGCGGTTCCAGAGCTCGAGGGCGCGCTGGACGGCGCCCTTGCTGTAGGACTTCAGACCCTCTTCCTTGAGGACGTCGACGAAGGCGGAGCGGATCTGGACGTTGGTCGGGTCGAGGCCGTAGGCGCGCTCGAGGGAGGCGATCGCGTCGTCGATCTGATTGGCGTCGAGCTGCTGGAGGGCGAGCGCGTACTCCATGTAGGCGCCCTTCGGGCTGAACGATGCGGCGGAGCCGGCGCCGGGAGCCGACCTCGAGGTGCGGCGTCCCAGCCACTCGGCGAGCACGCGGCGGACGACGGCGGCGTCGCGTGAATCGGGGAACCGCTGGTCGAGCCGCTCGACAGCGGCGAGCGCCTCCTCGGACGACCACTCGGCGAGCTCGAGCACGCGCACGGCAGCGTCGACGAGCGGGTCGACGAGCGGGTCGACGGCGTCGCCGCCGGCAGGGTCCGGAGCGGAGGGGTCGCCCCCGGCAGGGAGACTCCGGGCCGTCGAGCCGACGCCCGACGGGTTCGAGCCGGCTGGCTGCAGCGACTGGCCGTGCCGGATCGCGGGGTGCCGCTCGTGCACCCCGAGTCCGTTAAGCAAGTTGCAGCCGGGACTCGAGGCCGAGAGTATCAGCAGCAACAGGAAACGCCCGAACGGACAGATCCAGCGCTGGCGGGGGGTTGTCTTCATGCTCGCTGAGGACGGAGATCGCATGTTCGACGATCTCGGGATCGAACTGCTTCCCCTTCTCCTTCTCGAGAATCCTCACCACCGTGTCGAACGGCAGTCCCTGTCGATACGGCCGGTTGGTCATCATGGCGTCGACGGTGTCGGCCACGGTGATCACGCGGCTCGCGAACGGGATCTCCTCTGCGCGCAGGGCGTCCGGATATCCGGTGCCGTCCCAGCGCTCGTGGTGGTGGCGGACCCAGCACGCGACGTCGCGCATCGAATCCAGCCGCAGCAGGATGCTCTCCCCGATGGTGACGTGACTCTGGATGATCCTCACCTCGGCGGGCGTCAGACTGCTCTCCTTGAACAGCACCTGGTCCGGGATGCCGATCTTGCCAATATCGTGCAGCAGTGCCGCGGTCTCGATCTGGAACCGCTCGTCGCGCGGCACGTCCATGCTCCGGAGGATATCGCGGCTGAGGCTCGAGACGCGGAGGCAGTGTCCCTCCGTGTACGGGTCCTTCGCCTCCACCGTGTCGATCATCGCGTGGATGGTCTCGATGTGCATGCGGTTGATGTCGCCGCGCGCACGCTGCAGGTTTCCGACCATCTCGTTGAACGCCCGGCAGAACCGCGCGATCTCATCGTGACCGCGGGTGGGGACGCGTGCCGTGAGGTCGCCGCTTCCGATGCGGTCCGCGACGACCGTCAGCCGGTCGAGCGCGCGGAACGGCGTGTAGAGCAGCATCAGACAGAGCAGACACACGAGCATGAACCCGGTCATGAAGATCGGGTAGACATAGGCGTGCGCCCTCCGGAGGCTGAGCTCCAGCCGGTCCTTGTCGATCCAGAGGTGGACCGCGCCCACCTGGCGGTCGCCGAATCGCACCGGCATGGCGGCGTGCAGGAATCCGTAGCCCTCCTTGAAGCTGACGGCGACCTGGGAGCCATCCGGCGACTGCGTGTCCTTTCCCGGCATCAGGCCGCCGGCCTCGAATCCGCTGCGCGAGACGTAGATCGGGTTGCCCTCGCGGTCGGTGACCGTGATCGCATGGACCCCGTTACGCAGGAGCGCCTCGGCGCTCAGGTGGAGCTGCATGCGGTCGCCGGCGGCGAGCGCCTCGGCGACGGAGTCGGAGAAGAAGCGCAGGATGCGGTCCGCCTCGGCCTTCGCCTGACGCGACGCGGCCTCACGAGTGGTGCCGGAGAGCGTCATGTAGGTCACCGCGAGGATGCAGAGCGCCAGGGCGGCCGATCCCACGATCAGCTGGGTCTTGAGGCTGCCCGAGACGGCAGTCCGCGCCGCCCCGCGCACCACCCGGTGGGCGCGCTCGCGCAGTGCTTTGATGTATCGGGTCACCCTTCTTCCCATGATAAGCAACTTCCTGGTAATCAGAGTCGAGAGTCGACGAGGAGAATGAGTGCAAACCGGGTGCCCGGGCCACCCGGTGGCGCCGCCGGGTCGAAATCGGCCACGCGCTCGCCAGCGCGCGACGTTGCCGCGTACCACACAACGACTAATGGACCCGGCCCGAAGTCGTCCAGAAGCTGGATGCCCGGGATCCCGGCGAGGGGTATCGAGGACCGTCCACGACGTGGACGAGACGGCTTCGGTCTTGTCCCGCCGTCGCCCATGTGGATAATGGACGGTTCCGACGCACCGGCCCCGGTCTCGCCTCCCGAGACCGGCGGCGGGGGAGGGGTGACCGATCCGCGATGGCTGGTGGCCGCGCGGGCCGGCAGCCGATTCAACACGGGATGATTCAACACGGAGACGGCGAATGAAGGGAGCCAGACACGCGTGATCAAGGTCACGATCCGACCCGGGGAGCCGACCGAGCGGTTCCTGCAACGATTCAAGCGCATCTGTTCGAAGGAAGGCATCTTCCGCGAGGTCAAGCGGCGACGGTACTACGAGAAGCCCTCCGATCGGCGACGCCGCCGGGCCAAGGAAGCGAAGCGGGCGCTCCGCAAGGCGGCGCGGAAAGCGGCGCGGCGGTGAGACGCCGCGCGATGCTGACGACCCGATCGTTCCTCCTTCTCCTGCTCCTCCTCGCGCTGGCGTATCCCGCCGGCCTCGGCGCGCTCGAGCGGCGCCGACCCAACATCCTCTTCATCTTCACCGACGATCACGCCCCGCACGCCATCGGCGCGTACGGATCGAAGATCAACACGACGCCGAATATCGATCGCCTGGCGCGCGAGGGCATCCGCTTCGCGAACTGCTTCTGCACCAACTCGATCTGCGCCCCGAGTCGCGCCGTGATCCTGACCGGGAAGCACAGCCACCTCAACGGCGTGATGACCAACCGGGAGCGCTTCGACGGCAGTCAGCAGACGTTCCCGAAGCTGCTCCGGACGGCCGGCTACCAGACGGCGATGATCGGCAAGTGGCACCTGAAAACGGAGCCGACCGGATTCGATTTCTGGGAGGTGCTGATCGGTCAGGGACCCTACTACAACCCGACGATGCGCATCCCGGGCGGCACCCGCAAGCACATCGGCTACACGACCGACATCATCACGGACCTGGCGCTCGAGTGGCTCCGCGAGGGGCGTGACCCCGAGAAGCCGTTCCTGCTGATGTGCCAGCACAAGGCGCCGCACCGCGAGTGGGCGCCCGGTCCGAAGCACCTGAACCTCTACGACGACGTCACCATCCCCGAGCCGACGACGCTCTTCGACGACTGGTCGAACCGCACCACCGCGGCGGCGAACCAGGAGATGACCATCGCGGGGCATATGTCCGAGCGCGACCTGAAACTGAAGCCGCCGCCCGGACTGACGCCAGAGCAACTCGACGCCTGGAACACCGCGTACGAGCCCAAGAACGCCGCCTACCGCGAGGCGGGCCTCGAGGGGAAGGCGCTCGTGCGGTGGAGGTATCAGCGCTACATCAAGGACTACCTCCGGTGCGTCGCATCGGTCGACGACAACATCGGCCGGCTGCTGAAGTACCTCGAGGAGGCCGGACTGACGAGGGACACTATCGTCCTCTACAGCTCGGATCAGGGCTTCTATCTCGGCGATCACGGCTGGTACGACAAGCGGTGGATGTACGAGGAGTCGCTGCGCATGCCGCTCGTCGCGCGCTGGCCGGGGGTGATCAAGGCCGGCACGGTCGACGAGCACCTCGTCCAGAATCTCGACTTCGGCCCGACGTTCCTCGACCTCGCGGGAGTCGAGGTGCCCGCCGACATGCAGGGACGGAGCCTCGTGCCGCTCCTGCGCGGGCAGTCGCCGGACGACTGGCGCACGTCGATCTACTACCACTACTGGGAGTACCCCGCCGTGCACATGGTGGCGCGTCACTATGGCGTTCGCACGGCGCGGCACAAGCTGATCCGCTACTACGAGATCGACGAGTGGGAGCTGTTCGATCTCGAGGAGGACCCGGACGAGCTCGTCAGCGTCTACTCCGATCCGGCGTACGCGAGCATCGTCGCCAACCTGAAGAAGGAGCTCACGCGGCTCCAGGAGCTCGCCGGCGACTCCGAGCCGCACGTGCCGCTCGCGGAGCTCGGCCAGCGCGACTCGAGACGACGCGCGCGGGGCGTCGAGCTGCGTCAGGTGCTGCAGCTCGACAAGCCTGGCGACACGACGCCCGAGGGCGTCGATCTCGATCCCTCGGAGAAGCCGATCACCGTCGGCGCCTGGTGCACGGTGCGCCCGGGCGAGGGCAAGGGCAACGGCGTCATCGTCGCCCAGGGAGGCGCGTCACTCGGCTACGCCCTCTACCTCAGGGATGGTCGGCCTGTCTTCGCCGTGCGCAACGAGGGGCTGCTGCGCGAGGTCGCAGCCACCGCCGCGATCGAGTCGGGGCGCCCGGTGCACATCGCCGGCGTCCTCCGACCCAACGGCACGATCCAGCTCATGGTCGCCGGCGAGACGATCGCTCGTGGCGACGGCCACCTGATCGTGAACAAGCCGGCCGACGGCCTCTCCGTCGGCGACGACACGGGCTCGCCGGTCGCCGACTACGGCGAGCGCCCGACCGCGCTCGACGGCGAGCTCCGCGACCTGCGAATCTACTGGGGCGTCCTCGGCCGCAAGGCGTTTCGGGCGTGGGCGAGGGCCGGGGTCGGGGATTAGCGGTTCGACGGCGACTCCGAATCCAACTCGGACTCCGACGCCGATTCCGACACCATCGTTGCAAAAACGTACCCGTACCCGTTCCCGTGCCCGTTCCCGTCCTCGAGAACTCTGATTGCGGAGTCCGATGACCGACTCCGATACGGATGGCCGACACCGATACCGACTCCGATTCCGATTCCGATGACCGACCCCGATTCCGAGATCCGACTCCGAGCGGACTCAGAGGTCCCGGAACGAGAAGCTCTTTTCCACCTTGACCACATCCGGCCGTCCGTCGACCTCGACGTACGGGTAGATGAAGAAGTTCACCGGCTCGCCGCTCTGCGGCGGGGCGAGGACGAGGTCGCGGCCGCGTGAGAAGGCGACGCGGTTCTGGCAGATGGTGCCGAAGAAGTACTCCGTCTTGCTCGGGTCCTTGTCGGCCTCCGACGCGTCGACCGGCCGCCACTGGCCGTCGCCGTCCTGGTACCAGGCCCAGCAGTGGTATCCGCCGATGAGTCCCTCGTCCTTGTCGGCGGGCAGCGGGAAGCCGATCTCGAACACGGCCGGGATCTGCCTCGATCGGGCCATGGCGATGAAGAGCGTGTGGAAGTCCGAGCAGTTGCCCCGGCCCGACACGCAGACGTACTCGAGATCGCCCCGTCCCCAGCCCTCTCCCGACTTGTCGTAGTTGACGTCCGCGAGCACCCGGTCGTAGATGCCGCGCGCCTGGGCCCTGATGTCGGACCGGCCGGTGGTCGCCCTGGTCGCGCGGGCCCTCGCCTCGGCGCTGAGCGGCGCGAATCGGTCGCCGGCGAGCAGCCGCTCACGGCTCGGCGAGCCGGCGAGCCTGGCGACCGCGGTGACCTCTTTCCGCCTGACGTCCGCCGTCAGCGTGATCGGCAGCTTCTCCGGCAGGGGCGCGGCGACCTCGAGATAGGCCATGTGGTTCCCGTAGACCTTCTCCCTTCCGAGCCGGTGCTCGACCGGCGCGTCGACCCGGACGTTGGTCACCGACTGGGTCTCGTCGCTGGTCGGGACCGGCAGCCAGATGCGGACGCGCTTCGCGTCCGCCGAGAAGCCGGAGATCGTCGTCCTGTACTCGAAACGGAAGGTCCTCGCGGTTTCCGTATCCGCCGACGTGTCCTGACAGGAGACGGCGCAAACAAGCAAGAGAAGTGACGCGTGCGGTTTCATGAGCGCTCCAAGACTTTGTACCTCGTATGCGCGCGCTGCCCGAAACGAGAGCGCGACGTCGCCAGGGAAACCAGGGGAGTCCGCGTCCGGGAGGACGTCTGCGAGGACGGGCGCCGCGGCGAGCCGGCGGGCGTTCACTCAAACGACCACGAGCTCGAGCGCGGCAGGGAAACGAGGGGGAGATGCTCCGCGAAGACGGCTATCTCGAAGAACGCGACACGAATGCAGACAACCTGCCGGCAGGCGCGGAGCGCGGTCACCCGAAGGGCAGGTTGAAGGTGAACTTCGAGGATGCCATGACGGGGACCAGGGTAGCCGAGGGTGTCGTGGAGTCAACTGAAAAGCCGACGCCGATTCCGATGCCGATTCCGATTCCGACCCCGATACCGATTCCGAGATCCGATTCCGAGATCCGAGGTCAGAGACCAGAGATCAGAGGCCAGAGACTGACTGCGCCCGCGTCTCGGCCGCGGTCAAGCCAGCACCCTTACCGTGCGAGTCACAACAATCATCTCTTCTTCCTGCTTTCCTCTTCTTCCTGCATTCCTGCTAAATATAAGTCCGTTGCAGAGTCTCGCCGGCGAAGTCGAGTAGTTTTCGGTACGGGCACGACCGGGGCCGGGTGCGAGGGCGCTCCGCGTCATCTGCGGACCGAAACTGGCCCCCGCCCGCCGCAGCCCGTACCATGGCTCTCATGCCATTCCCGCAGGGTCGATTCACGTGCTGGTCGGGCGCGCTCGTTCTGCTCGTTGTCCTGCTGCTCGCGGGTCCGGTCGTCGCGCAGCGGACCACCGCCGATGGGTTCATCCGGTCCGATGCCTGGCTCGTGCTCGGGCCGTTTCGGCAGGGGGTCGGGTGCGGTGCCCGGGGCGAGGAGCTGCTCGGGAACTTCATCGCGCCGGCGGCGATCCCGTGCGAGTACCCGGTTGCCGGGGACGAGGTCGAGTACGACGCGTTCCGGGCGGAGTCGACCGAGTACATCGGACCGCTCGGCCCCAGCTTCCTGCCGGTGTGGCGTCCGCTCGAGGACGGCGTGGCGGATGCGGTGGCGGATCTGCTCGGCGATCCCGGCTACGGGTGCGAGAGCGGCGATGACAACGTCTGCTCGCACGTCGTCAGCTGGCTGGTGACGTACTTCGTGCTCGACGCGCCCGGTCCGGTCGACGCCGAGGTCTGCCTGGGGACCGACGACGGAAGGCAGCTCTGGCTCGACGATCGGCTCGTCTGGAACCGCGCCGGGTGCCGGCCGCACCGGCTGTGCGACGAGATCGTCACGGTGACCATCGCTCCGGGGGCGCACCGGATCGCGGTGGCCTCCTTCGACGGCACCGGCGACGGCTGGAACGCGAGCGTCGGCGTGCGCGTCGCCGGCGAGCCGATTCGCGACGATTCGCCCGGCTGGACGTTCCTCGGCGGCGCGAGGCCCGCGATCGACGCGCCGCCGTGCCCGGAGCTGGTCAGCCCCGTGCGGTTCCTGTCGTGCGCCGCCGACTCCACGGGTGTCGACGTCTCGTGGCAGAACCCGTCGGGCGCGGAGCGCTCCCAGACGATCGTCGTGCGCGTCGACGGGGAGGAGGCGCTGCGCGTCCCGGGGAACGAGGACGCGGTGCGGCTGCCCGCGGCTGCCCTCGGAGATCTCGGTGGCGCGACCATCTGCGTCGTCAACGCCAGCGGCTTCGAGTCCTGCTGCGAGGTCGTCCTCCTCGAGCCCGTCGTGGTGGAGAGCTGCCGCCGGCTTCCGGACGGCTCGATCGACGTCTCCTGGCGCAACCCGCCGAACGCGAGCGCCGAGCAGTCGATCTCGGTGAGCGTCAACGGCGCCGACGTCGCCACCGTCGCGGGCACGGCCACCTCCGTCCGCGTGGCCGCTGACGCCTTCGAGGGCCCGGCGACCGAGGTCTGCGTGCGCAACGCCAGCGGAACGGCGTCCTGCTGCAACCCGCTCGCGACCGACACCGACGGTCTGATCACATCGCGCAACTGGCTGGTCCTCGGCCCGTTCGAGATGCGCAAGCCGATCACCTGCAAGGGTCGCGACAGCGACGACGACCTCCTGAAGAATTTCATCGCGCCGACGGAGATCGCGTGCGAGTACCCGCGCCTCGGCGACACCATCGACTACGACGCGCCGCTCGCCGCGACGCGCGCGTACGTGGGGCCCTCGCTCCGGGACGACGCCACCCCGTTCTGGCGCCCGCTCGACGACGGCACTCCCGATGACGGCGACAACGACCTCGCCGCGGAGTTCCTCGAGCCGATCGAGGGCGTCATGAGCTGGCTCGCGACATACGTCGAGTACCGTGGCCGGCCGATCGATGCGACGCTCTGCGTCGGGGTCCCGGACGGCGGGCAGATCTGGCTCGACGACGAGATGGTCTTCAACCGCAACTCGTGCGGCGAGCGAGAGACGTGCGAGCAGCTCATCGGGGTGCGCGTCACGCCGGGTGTTCACCGCATCGCGATCGGCGCGTTCAACGGCAGGGGCCGGTGGGGGACGCGTCTCGGGATCCGCCTCGGCGACGATCCCGTGATCGACGACCCGGAGCGCTTCCCCGACTGGACGTTCCACGGAAGGGCGCGTCCCGACGCGGAGCTCCCGTGCGGTCCGGACCGGCCGCGACCGCAGTTCATCCGCGGTGACTGCAACGGTGACGGGCGGGTCGGTGGCAGCGTCACGGACGCCGTGTTTCTCCTCAACCACAGCTTCGCCGGCGGGCCCGCGCCGCCGTGTCTCGCCGCGTGCGACGCGGACGCTGACGGCCGCGCGCTCGGCTCGGTGACCGACGCGGTCTTCCTCCTGACGTTCAGCTTCATCTCGAACCGCAATCCGCCGCCGGCGCCGTTTCCCGACTGCGGGCCAAGCGACCTCCCGTCCGATGTCGCGCTCGGCTGCGAGCGAGCGCCGCCGTCCTGTCGGTGACCTCCGGCGACTCCTCGTCCAATGAACCTGCTCGCGATCCTCGTCACGCTGACCGTCAATCCAGCCGCCGACTGCGACGGCAACGGATTGGATGACGCGCGTGAGATCGCCGACGGCGGCGCACCCGACTGCAACGGCAACGGCGTCCCCGACGTCTGCGACGACTTTCCGATCGGCCTCGCGGGCGGTGGCGCTCTCATCGACCTTCCGGGAGTGCCGCGCATGCTGGCCGTCGCGGACCTCGACCGCGATGGCCGGCCCGACGTCATCGCCGGCAGCCGCGGCACGCGGCAGTCTCTCGTCTTCACGCTCCTCAACACGGGAGTGACGGGTCCGGGGACGCCGGTGAGTCACGAGGCCGCCAGCGCGCTGGTCGACCTCGCGGTCGCCGATCTCGACGGCGACGGGTGGCCCGACGTCGTCACGGCGCACGACGACGGCATCCGGCTGCTTCGCGGGACGGGGGACGGCGGTCTCGATCCGCCCGCGCTCGTCGCGTCGCTCGAGGGCTCGGGCGCGGTCGCGACCGGCGATCTCGACGGTGACGGCGATGCCGACATCGCGTGGGTCTCGAGCGCGATCGACGCGCTCGCGATCGCCGTCAATCGGGGCGGAGGGCGATTCGACGGGCCGATCACGACGACGGTCGGCGACGAGCCGGTCGGGATCGCCCTCGATGATCTCGACGGCGACGGCATGCTCGAGGCGATCACCGCCGACCGGGTGGCGCCGGGCCTCTCAATCGTCCGTTTCACGCCGGGCGGCGCGGAGCGTGCGATCGCGATCGACCTGCCGATGCCGCCGCTCGAGGTCCTGACGACGGACCTCGACGGTGACGGCTCTCCCGACGTCGCCGTGCTCGCCCCGGACGCCCTCGCCGTCATCCTGAACGACGGCCGCGGCGGGCTGGGCGAGCCCTCGATCCTCGCGGGCTCGGGCATCTCGCTCGCCGGCGCGGATGTCGACGACGACGGCGATGTCGACCTCCTGCACGCGTCGCTCGAGCCCCAGGGGCTCGCGGTGCGGCGGAACGACGGCCGTGGCGGGCTCGACGTCCTCGAGGTCGTTCCCACCGGACGCCTCCCGAACGCCGTGGCGCCGGCGGACCTCGACGGCGACGGCGCGCTCGACGTGGCGCTGTCGAGCCCGAGCCCGAGCGGCGTCTTCACGCTGACGCGACAGCGTGGTGCAGGTCTGGCGCTGCGCCGCACCAGCGTGCCGCTCGGCGACTGTCCCAACATGATCGGGTCGTGCGCGCCGCACTCCGGGGCGCTCGGCGACTTCAACGGCGACGGCTGGCTCGATCTGGTCGCCGCCAGCAACTTCCCCGGCTCGTTCTCGGTCGCGCTCAACGACGGCACGGGCACGCTCGAGCCCTCGGCGGTGCACATCTTCGGGGGGAAGAGCCACCTCTCGGCCGCCGCCGGAGATCTCGACGGTGACGGCGCGCTCGACGTGGTGACGGTCGATAGCGTCGAGAGCCTTCTCTTCGTCGTCCGCGGACGAGGTGACGGCACGTTCGGCGCGTCGTCGACCTTCGAGGTCGGGTCCGTGCCGGTCTGGGTGGCGCTCGCCGACCTCGACGGCGACCGCGACCTCGACGTCTTGACCGCGAACCTCTCGGGGAGCGTGTCCGTGATGTTCAACGACGGCGCGGCGCGCTTCCTCGTGCGAGGGCGGCGCGACCTCGCCACCGATCCGTCGCCCCGGGCGGTCGCAGCGGGCGACGTCGACGGCGACGGCGACACCGACATCGCGGTGGCGCTGTCCGCCTCGGCCCGGCTCACCGTGCTGCGAAACGACGGCGCCGGCGGGCTCGACGAGCGTGTCGACGTGGCGCTTCCCGACGCGCCGTGGCACGTCGCCGCCGCGGACCTCGACGGCGACGGTGACGATGACCTGGTGCTCGCCAATGAGCGCACGCCCACCGTGACCGTCGTCCTCGGCCGCCGTGGCACGCCGTTCATCGCCGGCGTCCGGCGGGTCGGCCACTTGCCCTACTCGGCGGCGATCACCGACGTCGACGGGGACGGCGCGCTGGACGTGGTGACGGCGAACGAGCGCAACCACAGCATCTCGGTCGCGCTCGGCGACGGCGGCGGCGATCTCGGCCGGCCGATCGTGCTGCGCAGCGGCAGCGGGCTGCGTCACGTCCTGGCGGGCGATCTCGACCGTGACGATGACGTCGATCTGGTCACCATCGACCGCGTCGGTCGCAGCTTCACCGTGTTCGAGAACGGCAGCGCGCCGGAGAGCCGTCCGGCCTTCCTGCGGTCGATCTGCACGAGGCTCGACTTCGACTCCGTGTCGGCGCGCTCGAGAGACGGCGCGCGGCGCTTCGTCAAGTTTCTCCTGCCGGCGCGCGAGGACGACGCATCGCTGCTGCCGACGACGTTCCAGGACACCGCGACGTACGAGCTGCACCAGGATTTCCTGTCTCGCGTGTTCCCCGATCGCTTCCCGCTGCTCGACGGCGCAACGTACACCGATCTCGTCGGACGGCGCGCGACCCGCGATTACTTCGCCGGATCGATCGCGTTCTTCGTCACGCGCGACGGGCCGATCTGGGGATTCGACGTCTTCGCCGACTTCTCGTCGCCACTCGAGCGCCTGCTGCCCGGCGAGGTCGCCGACATACGGACGCGGCTGGCGCGTGCGTTCCCGCTCGAGCCGCTCGTCTACGCCCCACGCTCCGCCGCGGCGATCGAGGCGGCGTCGGAGTGGTCGGACCCGGGGTTTCCCGTGTGGCTCGAGGGCGGGGCGAGCGCGTCCTCGTTCGAGGCCTACACGCGCGGCGTCGGCTTCGGGCGGATCCGCGTGCTCGGACCGGTCGAGCTCGAGCAGGCGAACGCGACCGGCGACCTCAGTTTCCAGGACGTGCTCGTCCTGCGCCGCGCGCCGCGGGACCTCGAGGGCATCGTCGGCGCCGTGATCACCGCCGAGCTGCAGGGAGAGCTCAGCCACCTCGCCGTGCGGACGGCGCGGCGTGGCACCCCGAACGCGTTCCTCGCCGGCGCGGTCGAGTCGCTCGGACCGCTCGAGGGCACGCTTGTCCGCGTCGAGGTCGGGCGCGGGGGCGTCGATGTGCGACCGGCGACGATCGAGGAGGCGACGGCGTTCTGGGAGAGCGCCGGACCGCGGCTCGGGGAGCTGCCGGAGGTCGACGCCGACTTCTCGACCGTGCTCTCGCTCGACGACATCGCCGCGATGGCCGCGACCGAGAGCGCGGAGGTCGCGGCGGCGCGATTCGGCGGCAAGGCCACCAACATGGCGCTCCTGCGGAGCGTGCTCGTCGGCCCGCGCGAGCCCTACCGGCCGGACGGCTTCGCGATCCCGGTGCGGCGCTTTCTCGAGTTCATGGCGACGAACACGATTCTCTCCGCCCTCGATCCGGCCCGCGCCGTGTCCTATCAGGAGTACATCGACGAGCTCTTCGCCGACGGGCGCTTCAGAACGGATTCCCGGTTCCGGTTCGAGACCCTCGCCGCGCTCAGGGAGCACGCGACGACCCGTGGCGAGGTGTCTGCGGACCTCGTGCGCGGTCTCGCGCTCCGCGTCGCGCGAGTCTTTGGCACGACGACGGACAGGATGCGTTTCCGCTCGTCGTCGACGGCGGAGGACTCGCTCGAGTTCACCGGCGCCGGTCTCCACGACTCGACCTCGGCATGCGCCGCGGACGATCTCGACGCCGACGACGGCGGCCCCTCGCGCTGCGACGCGACCCGGTCCGACGAGCGGGGCATCGCGCGGGCGCTGCGCGTCGTCTGGGCGAGCCACTGGACTTTCCGCGCCGTCGAGGAACGCACGTTCTTCGGCATCTCGCCCGATCGCGCGGCCATGGGCGTGCTGGTGACGAGAGCCTTCGTCGACGAGCGCGCCAACGGCGTCGCCTTCACGGGCAACCCGTCGCGGTTACTCGACCGGCGCCACGTCGTCGTGGCCCAGGTCGGCGAGCGCCCGGTGGTCTCGCCCGAGCCCGGCACGCTGCCCGAGAAGAGCCTCCTCGAGGTCGATGGCGGCGTCGTGGTCGGCATCGAGCGCGTGCGCGGCTCGACGCTGCTGCCGCCCGGCGTGCGCGTGCTTCCCGACGCGCGCCTCGAGGAGCTCGGGGCCCTGCTCGCGTTTCTCGATGCGGCGTATCCGATCGACGCGCCCGGGTTGCGGCGCGAGCAGATTCTCCTCGACGTCGAGTTCAAGGTCGACCGCGAGGACCGACTCGCGATCAAGCAGGTGCGCCCGTTCGTGGTCCCGCTCGACGACGAGCCGGCGCCCGTGTTCCGCCTCGAGATCGAGCCCGGCACGGCCGCGTGCGGCGCCTTCGTCATCGGGCGCGGCCCGCGACGGGAGCTCGAGCTGAAGAGCGTCGTGCGATTCGTCCCGGGCATGCACGACCTCCCGGTCGCGGCGGGACGCTTCGAGTCGACCCTGGTCGAGGAGCTCCGCGTCGGGCCGGAGCGAGAGCTCGCGGTGGCGGTGGGCGAGGGTCGATTCACGGTCAGGTCGTTCGTCGGCGACGATGGCGCGACGACCCACCGCTTCACCCACGAGCAGGAGTTCGTGCGCGGCGACGGATCTCCGCTCGTCTTCCGCATCGGGCTGCTCGACTTCGTCGCGCGGGGCGCCGGGCCGATCGAGGCGTCGCGATCGCTCGGCCGGGGACTGGCCGACGGCGATCTCACCATGGCCGGCGTTCTGCCGGAGGCTCCCGGCGAGGCGATCCGCTACCGCCCGTGCGATCACGACGCGCTGCCCCTGTGGCGCGTGACGGCGCGGCTCGAGGACGGCACGCGGATCGACCTCGACGAGCGCTTCGAGCCCGCCCCGGACCGGGACTTCGGCGAGGCCGCCCTCGTGCGCGCGGACATCGTGCTCGACGGCCGGCGCGTCGTGGTCGACGACCCGTGGCGACTCGTCTACTCGGCCGCCCGCCACAATCGCGAGACGCGCTCATGGGTCGTGCTCCGAACCGACGTGCCCGTCCCCGGCCTGCCGCGCCCGGTCCGCGTCGTGGAGCTCGTCGCCCCGGAGCCGAGGAGCGGCATCGAGGGACACGTGACCTACCTCGACGCCGACCTCGTCGAGATCGCCCGCGTCGGGCTGGCGTCCTTCGCGCGGTCCGAGATCGACGCCGGCCCCGCCGCCTTCCGGCGCGGCGACGCCAACGACGACGGCCGCCTGCAGATCACCGACGTCATCGTCCTCCTCGACCGCCTCTTCCGGGCCGGCGACCCCCTCCCCTGCACCCGGTCCGGCGACTCGAACGACGACGGCCGCCTGAACATCACCGACGCCGTCGTCCTCCTCGGCCACCTCTTCACCGGCGGCGACCCACTCCCGCCGCCATTCGCCACGTGCGGCCCGGACGACACGACCGACGCGCTGGAGTGCCGCGTGTTCCGGTCATGCGACCGGTGATCTGTCGTCCCCGTCCCCGTCCCCGTCCCCGTGCCCGTGCCCGTGCCCGTTCCCGGACGAGCAGGACGGTCCGCAGATGACGCAGATCGCAGATTGAGGAGGGATCCGTTTCGGAGCTCGGCTGTCTGGTCTCTGATCTCGGATCTCGGATCTCGGAGTCGGCCGTCTGTCTCGGCGTCGGAGTCGGTGTCGGTGTCGGTGTCGGAATCGGAGTCGGAGTCGGCGTCGGAGTCGGCGTCGGCGTCGGCGTCGGGCCCGAACGCCGTACGACCACCCAGGGCGCGTCCGAGGACGAGGACGAGGACGAGAGGGGCCCTCGACCTCTTCTTGAGTCAACTCCCGCCAGCGGTTACAATCCGTCGATTGTATTCCGGGCCGGCCCGCCGCCCGGAGCGTCGGCCCGGAACCCGAGCGGGGTGTTCCGGGTTCCAGGGAAGAAGCCGGGAGAGCAGCTCTTTCATGCGCCGAACGACCACCATCGTGATCCTCGGGGCCCTGCTCGGGGCCGCCGCGCCCACCGGGGGCGTCGCCGAGGAGCAACCGCCCTCCGCCGAGGGCCTCGAGCTCTTCCGGGTCGAGGTGTTGCCCATCCTCCAGGCGCGCTGCTTCAAGTGTCACGGGGGCGGCGAGCACCTCAAGAGCCACTTCCGCATCACCTCGCGCGCGGGACTGATACGCGGGGGCGATCGCGGACCCGCGATCCATCTCGGCGAGCCCGGCAAGAGCCTCCTCCTCGCGATGATCAGCTACCGCGACGAGGAGCACTCGATGCCGCCCAGCGGCAAGCTGCCGGAGGAGGAGATTGCCACGCTGACGCGATGGGTGGAGCTCGGGGCGCCGTTCGATCCGGCGAGCGAGATCCACGCGCCGGAGGGGGAGGAGAAGGGCTTCGATCCGACGCAGGTCAACGAGCGCACCAGGAGCTACTGGGCCTTCAGGCCGGTCTCGCGGCCTCCCGTGCCCGCAGTCGGGGATCCGTCGTGGCGCGAGAACCCGATCGATGCGTTCATTCTCGCGCGTCTCGCGGAGAAGGGGCTCGAGCCGAACCCGCCGGCGACGCGTCGCGAGCTCATCCGGCGCGCGTACTACGACCTGATCGGGCTGCCGCCGACGCTCGATGAGGTGCGCGCATTCGAGAACGACGACTCGCCGGACGCCTTCGAGCGCGTCGTCGCGCGGCTGCTCGATTCGCCGCACTACGGCGAGAAGTGGGCGCGTCACTGGCTGGATCTCGTGCGCTACGCCGAGTCGAACGGATACGAGCGCGACTCCGTCAAGCCGATGGCGTGGGGCTATCGCGACTACGTCATCCGCGCGCTGAACGACGACCGGCCGTACGATCGCTTCATCCTCGAGCAGCTCGCGGGGGACGAGCTCGACGATCCGACGTCCGACAGCATCACGGCGACGGGCTTCCACCGTCTCGGGCTCTGGGACGACGAGCCGGTCGACCGGGAGCAGGCGCGTTACGACTACCTCGACAGCATCCTCTCGACCACGGGCGAGGTGATGCTCGGACTCACGGTCGGCTGCGCCCGCTGTCACGATCACAAGATCGATCCGTTGCCGCAGAAGGACTACTACCGGATGCTCGCGTTCTTCGCGAACATCTCGCCGCACGGCAAGGGAAACACGAACCTCGTCCGGGTCGCCGCGCCGGACGCCGAGAGCAAGCTCGCGGAGGCCCTGCGCGCCAAGTCGCAGCGCGAGGCGGCGCTCCACGAGGAGCTCCGGCAGATCGAGCGCGACATGCTCGCGCGCGTCCGCGAGCGCTCGCCCGCGCTGGTCGCGGGTCTCGCCGATCCGCCCGACATGGTCGACGTGCGCTACCGCTTCTATCGCGACACGTGGGACTCGCTGCCGGACTTCGACGCGCTGCGGCCGGAGACCGAGGGCGCGCTCGGCGGCGGTCGCTTCTCGCTGGCGCCCGCGCTTCGCCGCGACGCCATGGGGCTCGTCTTCGAGGCGCGCCTGCTGGTGTCCGTCGACGGCGCGTACCGTTTCCGCGTCCGCGCGCGGGACGGCAGCCGGCTGCGCGTCGGCGAGGAGATCGTCGGCGAGCACTCCGGCACGGGCGCGCACGAGTACGACGGCGTCGTGGAGCTCGCCGCGGGTCACGTGCCGATCCGGCTGGACTACTTCAACCGCGACGGCGAGCCGTCCCTGGACGTCGCGTGGGGCCAGGGCGGGCTCGAGTCGCGCCCGCTCTCGTCGAGCGACGACGCCCCGCTGGCGCTCGCCGCGGACGCGCGCCGCGATGCGAACGCCACGTGGCGCTACACGTTCGAACGGCCGGGAGAGAGCTGGACCGCGCCGGATTTCGACGCCAATCGCTGGAAGCAGGGGCCGGGCGGATTCGGGCGCCGCGGGGCGTCGACGTCGGTGGTGCGCACGGAGTGGACGTCGAACGAGATCTGGCTGCGACGCGACTTCGAGGCGCGTGGCGCCGTCGACGGACTGACGCTCACCATCCAGCAAGAGGGCGAGGCCTCGGTGTGGATCAACGGCACCGCGATCCGGGAGTGGCTCACCGCGGAGCCAGCGGGGTACCGGGCGATCGAGCTCGGCGAGGACGCCGTCGCGCTGCTGCGCGAGGGCCGCAACGTGCTCGCGATCCATTGCAGAAAGACCGGCGAGGGACAGTCGATCGACGTCGGACTGGTCGTCGGGACGCCCGAAGAGGGGCTCCCCGAGCTCATCGCCGCACGCGGCGCCGAGCTCCTCGGCCAGGAGACACGCCAGCGCTACTTCGAGCTCGCGACGCGCCTCGCGCGCAGCTTCCTCGAGGAGCCGGAGCTCGAGCGCCGCGAGGTGATGGCGGTCGGCGAGCGGGGCCAGCACGCGATGCACGTCCTCCTGCGTGGCAACCCGGCGCTCAAGGGCCCGGAGGTCGGGCCCGGATTCCCCGAGGTGCTGTCGCCACCCGAGCCGCGCATTGCGAGCGTCGAGGGGTCCTCCGGCCGCCGGCGTGCGCTCGCCGAGTGGATCGTCGATCCGGCCAACCCGCTGACCGCGCGCGTCATCGTCAACCGTCTCTGGCAGTTCCACTTCGGTCGCGGCCTGGCGCGCTCGTCGAGCAACTTCGGGCGCCTCGGTGATCGCCCGACGCATCCGGAGCTGCTCGACTGGCTCGCGACGGAGATCGTGCGACGCGGCTGGAGCCTCAAGGCGATGCACCGGCTGATGATGCTGTCGCGGACCTATCAGATGTCCTCGCGCGGCCGGCCGGACGCGCTCGAGAAGGACCCGCAGAACGACCTCTTCTGGCGTTTCGACATGCGCCGGCTGACGGCCGAGGAGATCCGTGACTCGATCCTGATGGTCTCGGGCAAGCTCAACCCCGCGATGTACGGTCCGAGCTTCTTCCCCGTGCTGCCGAACGAGGTCCTGCACACGTCCTCGACCGGCGCCGGCAAGTGGGGGAAATCGCCGCCCGCCGAGACCTTCCGGCGGAGCATCTATATCTTCATCCGCCGGTCGCTCCAGGATCCGATGCTGAAGACGTTCGACTTCGCGGATACCGACTCGTCCTGCGCGGTGCGCTTCTCGACCACCGTGCCGTCGCAGGCGCTGACCATGCTCAACAGCCAGTTCGTGAACGAGCAGGCCGAGTACTTCGCCGAACGCGTCGAGCGCGAGGCGGCCACGCCGGCGGATCGCGTGCGGCGCGGTTTCGAGATCGCGCTGTCGCGATCGCCGACCACCGAGGAGGTCGAGCGTGGTGTCGCCCTCCTCGAGGACCTCGAGCAGAATCTCGGCCTCGGCAGCCGGGACGCGCTCGCCAGACTCTGCCTGCTCATCCTGAACCTGAACGAGTTCTTCTTCGTGGATTAGTCACCGGAGACCGATTGCCATGTCGAAGTCGCTTTCGAGGCTTTGCGACGACGCCAGACAGTTCTGCGGGCGCACCAGGCGCCGTGAGTTCATCCGGCACATCGGCGGCGGGTTCGCGTCGCTGGCCCTGACGGGCATGCTCTCGCGCGACGGCTTCTTCTCGAACGCCGCGCACGCATCCGAGGGCGACGTGCTTCACAACCCGCTCGCACCGAGGGCCCCGCACTTCCCGGCCAGAGCGAAGAGCTGCATCTTCCTCTTCATGTACGGCGGGCCGAGCCACGTCGACACGTTCGACTACAAGCCGACGATGTATCCGCTCGACGGCAAGACGGTCGACGTCAAGACGTTCGGCCGCGGCGGCAAGAAGAACAAGGGGCGCGTCGTCGGGCCGAAGTGGCAGTTCAGCCAGTACGGCCAGTGCGGCAAGTGGGTCTCCGAGCTCTTCCCGAACCTGGCGACGTGCGTCGATGACATCGCGTTCATCCATTCGATGACCGCCGATTCGCCGATCCACGGCTCGGCGATGCTGATGATGAACTGCGGCTCGATCATCAGCGGCAAGCCGTCGCTCGGCTCGTGGATCAACTACGGGCTCGGCTCGGTGAACGAGAACCTCCCCGGTTACGTCGTCATGCTCGACCGCACCGGCGGTCCGATCAGCGGCGCCAAGAACTGGACCTCGGGATACATGCCGGCGAGCTACCAGGGCACGGTCTTCCGCTCCGAGGGGTCGCCGATCCTCGATCTGAAGAACTTCCGCGGCATGTCGAGGGGGGAGCAGCGGCGCCTCCTCGACGAGCTCGGACGCCTCAACGCGACGCACCTCTCCGAGCGCGCCGACAACTCCGATCTGCGGGCGCGCATCGCGAGCTACGAGCTCGCCTACAAGATGCAGTCGACGGCGCCCGAGGCCGTCGACGTCGACAGCGAGCCAGAATACGTCAAGCGGCTCTACGGCCTCGATCAGGACCGCACGCGGGACTTCGCCACCAAGTGCATCCTCGCGCGGCGTCTGGTCGAGCGCGGCGTGCGCTTCGTGCAGATCTACTCCGGCGGCAACCACAACGACAACAACTGGGACGCCCACGGCGACCTGGTGAAGAACCACAACTACCACGCGGGCAACACCGACCAGCCGATCGCCGGGCTCCTCAAGGACCTCAAGCAGCGCGGGCTGCTCGACGAGACGCTGATCATCTGGGGCGGCGAGTTCGGCCGCCAGCCCACCGCCGAGTACGCCAAGGGCACCGGACGCGACCACAACTCCTACGGCTTCACGATGTGGATGGCCGGCGGCGGCGTCCCGGGCGGCATCAGTGTCGGCGAGACCGACGACCTCGGCAGCCGGGCGGTGAAGGATCGATTCCACGTCAAGCGCCTGCACGCCACGGTGCTGCACCACATGGGCCTCGACCCGAACAACCTGACGTACTTCTACGGCGGCCTCGACCAGA
>JBFFXF010000093.1:0-24207 GCA_041569895.1 Planctomycetota bacterium
CAAGCCGGTCACGGTCACGGTCACGGTCACGGCACACGGTCCACGGGTCACGGTCCACGGGTCCCGGTCCACGGGTCTCGGTCCACGGGTCTCGGTCCACGGGTCTCGGTCCACGGGTCACGGCCACCGTCCAGGTCAGGGTTGGGCCCGTGCTCGTGCTCCGTATCCGCGTTCCGTCTCCGTTGTCGTCACCGTCGCCGTGCGACAGAGAACCGACTCCGATTCCGATACCGATGGCCGATACCGACTCCGACTCCGACTCCGATTCCGACTCAGACGCCGACACCGACACCGACTCCGACACCGATTCCGACCCCGATGCCGACTCAGACTCCGACTCCGACTCCGTATCCGAGAGCCGAATCCGGGGTCGGAGCATTTCACTGCGCGCCCGTGGGGGCGCGATCGGTGACTGGCTCGAGCACGATGGCGCCGTCCCGGCGCGTGGCGAGGAACTCGAAGGTGCCGAGGTCCCCCCGACCGCGGACCTGATACCCGACCCGGACGGCCCGTCCGGCGAGCCGGTCCGCGGACACCGGCAGGACCACCGGGAGTCGGCGCTCCTCTCCGGGGATGAGCCGGAGACCGCTCCAGCTGCGTCGCACCGATGCCCCATCGGCGACGAACGCCTGGGCGAAGAGGTTGAGGCGCTCGACCTCGCCGTCCGGACGGCCCGTCACCCGCAGGAGCAGGACCTCGGCGTCGGGAGGGACGGCGTCGAACTCGACCGTGACGACATCGGAGCGCAGCGGAACGAGGTCGGGGAGCGCCCGCCGGTGCACCGCCCCCTGGTGCTCGAAGGCCAGCCGGAGCAGGACGCCGTGATCGGCGAGCACCGGGGCATGTTCCGAGAACTCCACCGTCCACGCCGCGTCCCAGGTTTCTCCGGGCGCCAGCCGTCGTCGCCGCGCCGGGGAGTCGAGCGTCCAGTCCTCCGGCGCCTCGAGCTCGAGCGAGAACCACGACTCCCCCGCCAGGGAGCTGGTGACGCGGTAGATGAGCTCCTGGCGCCGCGGCCACGCCTCGAGGCGGCCGGTGACGCGCTCGAGCGACAGCGCGGTGTCGACACGACGGGCGGGGAAGCGCTCGATGAATATCGGCAGCGGGCCGAGCGCGAATCGAGTCATGCCACGGCGGGGATCGAATGGCGCCTGGACCCGGTTGCCGAGGAAGTCCACCACGGTGACCGGCTCGCCGGTCCACAGCTCGTGCTCGAGCCGCTCCTCTCCGCGGGAGTAGGCGACGAGCACGTCGTCGCCGGAAGCGGCGCGCGAGAAGAGCAGGAATCGGCCACCGTCGCCCCAGTCGCGGCTTCCGGTGTAGGTCAGCGAGCCGAGCAGGCGTATGGAGCCGATCCATCCGAAGAGGAACGGATTGGGCATCGACGAGAAGCGCTCCTCCTCGAGCGGCCTGGCGAACTCCTCCCACGAGCTCTCGATGAAGAGGCGCCGGAAGCCGCGACGGATGAGCTCGAACGCGAGTCGTCCGATAAACGTGATCTTCTCGTTTCGCCCCAGTCCGGTCGGCAGCGCGATCACCGCCCAGTCGCCCGGGCCCGCCACGGTGTCCTCGCGGAGCGCCTCGTCATGCCGGAAGACCCGGAAGGATGCCCATTCCGGCGTCGGCCGGGTCTTCGCGTACGCGCCGAGCTCGAGCCCCGGGTGACTCTCCCGGAGCGCCCGGAGGGCGTGATCGTCGGCGGCGGAGCGCGGGCCGTCGAGCTCGATCGCCCAGTGGTCGATCGAGGCGAGGTGTTTCTCGAAGATCGACGCCGCGCGCCCGGCGGCGCCCTCCTCCCAGCGCAGCGACCCGTAGAGCTCGAATCCGCTGTCGGACAGCGCGCCGAGATCGGGGAGCGCGTCCCGGGGGCCGCTCGCGCGGTCTCCCGGAACGCCGTGCCCCGGTACGCGGTGCCCCGGTACGCCATCGACCCGCAGCAGGATGGCGTGGATCGGATACTCGCGCGCCCCCGCCCGGATGTCGGCGAGGGTCCGCCGGGCGCCCGGGTCACCGGGCCGCAGCACCCACCCGAGGGTCAGGGAGAGGTCGTTGCCATCGACGGCGAAACTCTCGAGTCCCTCGCCGATCACCGCGATGTGGCTCTCGATGTCGGCGGCGGGACGACCGTGCCGGTCGACGACGCGGACGACGACGCGGTAGATCCCCCGCTCGATCTCGAGCTCCGAGCGCAGCTCCTCGAGCATCTTGAGCGTCTTGCCGGCCAGCACGAAGCGGCGCGCTCGCATCGACAGCGGCGCCGCCGGACCGGGGGGCCATTGCCGTTCGAGCCGGATCTCGAGGTCGTAGTGCCCGGAGGCGAGCCCGTGGCACTCGACCTGCAGGGGGATCTCCTCGCCCGGCTCGACGAGCTGGTTGTCGATTCCCGGCCACTCGATCGAGCAGCCCGGGAAGATGTCGATGTGCATGTCGTCGATCCAGACGTCGGCGGCGCGGTCCTCGAAGGCGCCCTCCAGCAGGATGCGCACCTCGAACTTGTCGGCGCCCCTCGGCACGCGGGTCTGGAACGCGACGTGCGTCCCCCAGTCGCGCGATCCGGAGATCGGCGGCGACGACACCGCGGCGTCGGCGAGCTGCACGAGCCGGCCCTCGATCTGCGGGTCCTCGCGGAAGAAGAGGAGCTCGACGCGCAGCGAACCGGTCGACAGCGATCGCGTCATCACGCGGGCGGTCACCCTGATTCGCGCCTCGGGCGGCAGGACGGAGCGCCGCCTGACGTCCTCGTCGAGCGGGTACATCTGCGTCGAGCGCACGAGCAGGTGCTCGCCGTGCGTCCGCATCCAGAGCGAGCGATTTCCGCGGAAGGCGTTCCTGCTGGTGAAGTGGGCGAGGCTCGCGCGCGAGAAGAGGTCGGGGTGCGCCGGGTCGGCGGCCGCGCCGAAGACCTGCGTCCAGTGCTTCTGCGACAGCCGCCCGTCCTTGACGATCGGCACGTCGTCGTCGGAGAAGATCTCGACGCCGTCGCTCTCGGTCTCGAAGTCGAGCGTGTAGGAGACCGGCAGGGTGACGGGCTCGGAGGCGGCCGCGCGGACGGCGAGAAGGGCGAGAGCGAGCGAGAGACCGCGAGCCCACGGGAACCGCATGGTCACTCCTTGCGGTCGAGCACGCTCCGCGAGCTGGCCGGCCCGGCAGCGTAAGCGCGCTGGACTCGCCGCCCGGCATCGACGCGGCGGATCTCCTCGAGGGCCTTCTCCTTCTCCGAGAGGAGCACGCGCTCCTGGTCTCGCTCGAGGGTGAGGAGGTCCTTGAGCACCGTCTCGAGATGAGACACCGCCTCGTTCACCTCCTCCCGGCGTGACGCCGGCAGCCGAGAGGGATCGTCCTCCCACTCCTTCCTCGTCGTTCGGATGCTGGCGTCGAGCGGACCGAGCCTCGAGAGCTGCGCCTGCTTCTCGCGCGCGATCCTGATCAGCTCGTCGGTGTCGCCGCTGGAGAGAACACGCCCCTGCTCGTGCGTCAGCTCGATCAGACTGCCGTAGATCTCCGCGGACCGACGGATGTCGGAGAGGAACTGATCGACGACCTGGGCTCCGGAGTTCTGCATGTCGGACCTCCCGATAAGTCGTCGGCCGATCGAGGGGTGGAACTTTGAGGGAAAATGGCCTCCCGGCCGGTCAGGCGCCGCCTCCGGGCGACAGGCTCTTGATTTTGAATGCGTAGAGCTGGCGCCAGTGGTCGTACCACGACGTCGACCCGCCGCCGCCCGCGGCGATCTCGCCAGCGGTGTCGGGGAGCAGTCCGCCGAGCACGTCGCCGACCGTCTTCCAGCGCGCGCCGGTCAACCAGTGCTCGAGGTTTCCGGCATCGCGATAGGCGTACTGCAGGAGCCCCTGGCCGCGGCGGAACTCCTTGAGCGCCTCCGACCGCTCGCCGAGGCGGACGTGACAGTTTCCCTTCTGATAATGCACCCAGAGCACGATCGGCAGGTGCTTGACGAGCGCCTCCGCGGCGGCGTACTCGCGCAGCGCCCTGGCGTGCTCGCCGGCGCGGTACGACGCATCCGCTCTCGCGACCGCCGCCGAGGTCTTCAAGGCGTCGATCTCCTCGACCTCCTCGCGAAGGAGCGTCTTGCGGTGGGGCTCGACGTTCCACCGCGCCAGCCGGTCGAACCAGTGGTGGGCGAGGTCCCAGCGCTCCGCGCTCGCCCACAGCTGCCCGAGGAGGTAAAGCGCCCTCGGCTCCCAGGTCGGGAAGGACTGCTCGTCGTTGTCGAACGACAGGGCGAGACGGGTCAGCAGCTCGCGCGCTCGCTCCTCGAGCGCCGCCGGGTCGGCAGTCGCGGCGGTCGTGGTCGTGGTCGAGGTCGCTCGCGCGTCGAGGCGCGCCTGCTCGCGCGCCATGCGGAAGTACTGGTACGCCCGCATGTACATCGCCCCCTTCCACGTGCGGTCGCGACTGCTGAAGTTCTCGCAGAGGAAGACGAGATCGCGCCGGGCGTCCTCGTCGAGCTGCCGCCGCGCGAACTGCTCGAACGTCGCCTTCGCCTCGGCCGGGCGCCTGTCGATCCACTCCCGGACCAGCTCTCCGAAGAGAGGCGCGAGGTCGCTCTGGAAGCCGAGGTTCCGGAGCCGCAGCAAGTCGAGAGCGCCGTCGAGCGTGCCCAGGCGCGCGACGACCGCATCGAGGTCGGCGATGCGCCGCTCGTTGATCCGGCGCTGCTGGCGCGCGGTCGTCCTGGGCGTCATCAGCCCCTCGCGATAAAACGCGACCTTCTGCCGCAGGCGGTCCTCGGTCTCCGCCCGGAGCTGTGGATCGCCGTACGCGTCGCGCAGCGCGATCTCGATGATCGCCATCGCCTGGCGCCGGTCGCCGGAGCCGGTCCGCCGGGCCGTGAGAGCGCGACCGTACTCGATGATCTCGTCTCGTCCCGCGAACTGCGGCAGTCGCGCCTGATGGATCCTGGCTGTCGCGCGCCAGAAGTACACGTCGGCCGGCTCGAGCGGGGAGTCACGCCGATCGATCAGCACTTCCCAGGCGCGGTCATCCTCGGGGAAGTCGTCCTCGTTGCCGACGGCGACGAGGACGACCGTCTTGTGCGGCTGGTCGGACTCGAGGACGACCACGTCATTGGGGTCGAAGACGAACTCGGGTCCGGGGCGTGCGTCGCTCGGCGCCTGCCAGCGGAGCGCCCGTTTCCTGGCGCTGTAGATGAGGACGCCCGGACCGACGCCGTTGACCGGATCGACGTACTCCTCGAACTCGAAAAGCCGGGATACCTCGTCGGGCACGACGGCGTGATTCGCCTCGAGCGCGGGCACGTTGAAATCGACGGCGGGAACGTCGCCGCGGGCGAGGGTGCCGAGGAGGCGATCGAAGGTCTGCACGGCTCCCTCGTAGTCACCGAGACGCACCTGCGCCATGGCGGCGAGCTCGAGGAGGTCGCGGTCCGCGCCGCGTCTCGTCCTCGGCGCCGCGATCTCGAGGACGCGGAGGGGGTCACCGGCGCGGTCGAACGCGCGCGCGGCCTCCTTTACGAGCTCGTACGCGTCGTTCGGGCTCTTTCGCGCCGCGTCCCGGAGCATCCTGCCGACGCGACGCCAGGTCTCCCTCGCGGCCTCCCGGCCGTGCTCCCGGCCGATGATGCGCGCGAGCAGCTCGTGCACGCGGGCGTGCACGTTGACGAGCTGCTCGTCGTCGCGGTTGTGCTGCATGACGGCGAGCGCGTCGAGGAGATCGAGGGATTGCTCGAGCAGCTCGGCGCTGTCGCGGGAGCGCCCTCGGAAGTAGAGCTCCTCGAAGTCGCGAATGATGAAGTCGCGCAGGGCGAGCCACGCCCTCTCCTGAAAGAAGCTCACCCGCTGCATGCCGTCGAACACCTCGATGGCGTCGAGCAACTGCCGGTGCAACGCGTCGAAGGAGCCCCACCGCGAGTGCTGATCGTGAAGCAGTCCCGTGAAACGGACCTGCCAGAGCCACGCGTCCGCCGCCACCGCGACGTCGGGGTCGATGGTGTCGCGAGACCGCTGCAGTCGCTCGAGCGCGTCAGCCGACTGATGGAGGTCTCGCCGTGCGCGGCGCAGACTCTCCATGTCCTCCTCGACCTCCTCGACGAGGTCGATCAGGAAACCCCTGTCGATGATCGCCGGAAGTCGCTCGCGACGGAGGATGTCGCGCAGCTTCTCCCATGCCTCGATCAGCATCCTCCTCCTCGCGAGGTGGAGCGTTCGCAGAAACTCCAGGTAGACCAGCTCCTCCTCGTCGGTGATGTGGAACTCCATGCGGCGGGCGGTGTCGAGGAGCCCGTCGATGTCCCCGAGGTCGTCGTAGATCCGTCCGGCGCGGAAGAGCGTCATCAGCCTATCGGGCTCGCGGAGCGGCTCTCCCGACGCCACGGCCTCCCACCACGCGAGATCGTCCCGGTGCACCACCCTCGGATTAAGGCGCAAGAACTCGACGATTCCCCGGCGCCCCGCATCCTGCTCGCGCGGCGTGCCCCAGACCGCCGATCGCAGGTGAGCGAGAAGCGGACGCTCCTTGCGCGTCTGCGGGAAGTACCGCGAGATGACCTGGTCGAAGTCCTCCAGCGAGCGCAGCTCCGCGAAGAGTCGAGCCAGACGCCTCTCGAGGCGCTCCCGGCTCTCGGACGCTCGCTCTCGAGTCGCCGCCGGGGGCTGGACGCGCCGGTACGCGCCGGTGGCGGACTCGAAGAGCGTGAGCGCCCGGTAAAGCGTCGCCAGCTGCCAGTCGAGCGGACGCAGTCCGGCGCCCCCGCCGTCGGCGTCCTCCGAGAGCTCGAGGAAGCGATCGAGCTCTCGGCGAGCGTCCTCGTAGCGATCACGATGATGAAGGAACAGCGCCCGGTAGAGACTGCGGCGGCGCTCGCGATCGTTTCCGGTGCGCTCGTCGAGGTCGCGCCGGAGCTCCTCGTCGGTGACCTCGCCGCCGCCATCGAGGTCGATCTCACCGCGCGCTCCGGTGGCGCCGTTCTCGGCCAGCTTGCGACGGATCCTCCCGAGGAGCTCCGCCTTCATCAGCGGGTACTTGCGGAGGTCGAGCTCCCAGTGCCCGATGACCTTCTCGAGACTCATGGCGCGGACCGCGTCGAGCGCCTCGTCGGGCCGGTCGGCGAGCTCGGCCGTGTTGGCGCGATCCCAGAGGAGCACCGGCGGCGTGTCTCCCGAGAGCAGGTCCTCAAGCAGCTCGGTCCCGAAGAGCGACTTCTTGAGCTTCTCCGACTCACGAAAGGTCGGCATCTCCTCCGGGCCGGGGAAGAGCTCCTCGCGGGCGTGGATCAGCACGCCGAGATGGCGAAGCCTGCCGAGCGCCACCGCCACCACGTCGTCGAGGTCCGCCACGCCCGACAGGAGCACCGTCTGCCAGAACTCCTTGGCGAGGACCCAGCCGTCCCGCGATTCGGCGAGCCGCTCCGAGCTCTCGGAGGACGCCTCGAGCATCCTCTCGAAGACCTGACGCGTTCGCAGGAGATCGCCTCGCTGCGGGAGACGCGAGATGGCGCGCTCGACTGCGTGGGTGTCCTGCCCGGAAGCCGACTCCAGGAACGAGTCGAACTGGTCGCGCCTCGCGCCCGCGCCCGATCCGAGCGACAGGAAGAGGACGACGAGCGGGACGCCGACGAGAGCGGCGGCGACCGCGGCGATGAGGACGAGACGCTTCTTTCCGACGGGCATCTTCGAGACTCTCGAGAACCGACCGTCCCCCGGGCGGCCTCACGTCAGGCGCGCGGGACGGCGTGCGGCGCCCCGTCACACGACGTCGGCGGAAGGACGGGTGCGCGGCGCGTCACTTCTCCTTGTCGAGAATCCGCCGGATCTCCTTGAGCGTCTTGCTGCCCTTGAGCGACTTGATGCGCTCGAGCGTGTCGAACACCCCTTCCCCGTAGAGGCGGTGCCCGGACTCGGTGCGCTCCTCCTCCGTTATCAGACCCATCATGGTGTAGTTGTGGATGGTCTGGCGGGACAGCCCCGTGTAACGCATCACCTCGCCGATCTTGAAGAGCTTCTTCGGTACGGCCATCGGCACACAGCGAGTTTTCTCTGGGCGAACCGGACCGACCGGCGCGCGCTTCCGTGATTATCTGGCGCCACGGGGGGAAACTTGAACAGTTTATAAAGTATAAAGGGTAAACAGAGAGTTTTCGGAACTCGAGCGCAGACAGAGATCAGAGATCAGAGATCAGAGGACGGAAAACGGAGGACGGAGAGCCGAGACGGAGGTCCCGACGGCGCGGCGCGATGATGAGTCGGTATCCGGATCCGGATCGGCATCGGCCATCGGCATCGGTCATCGGTGTCGGAGTCGGAGTCGGTTCTCGGTCGCACGGCGACGGTGACGACAACGGAGACGGAACACGGATACGGAGCACGAGCACGGGCCCAACCCTGACCTGGACGGTGGCCGTGACCCGTGGACCGTGACCCGTGGACCGTGTGCCGTGACCGTGACCGTCTTGGCGTCGTCCAGCGAGTTTTGTCAATCACGACGGGCGCTTTCGGGAACGGGCACGGGCACGAGAACGGGAATGGGTACGTTTTTGCAACGCTGGGATCGGAGTCGGTATCGGAGTCGGAGTCGGTCATCGGAGTCGGAATCGGAATCGGCGTCGGCCATCGGAATCGGAATCGCTCGATCCAACGGCGGGAGTCACGGCACCGGGTCGTCGCCCCCTCTCGAGAGCGGGTTGCAGCGGAGGACTCTCCAGACGCCGAGGGCGGTGCCCCGGAGGGCGCCGTGGCGCCTGACGGCCTCGATGAAGTACTGCGAGCAGGTCGGCTGAAATCGGCAGTGGAACGGGACCAGCGGCGAGAGGGTCGCGCGGTAGACCCGCGCCGCCGCGACGAGCGTCCATCGCGCGGGTGTTCCGATGCGCCAGATCAGTCCGCGCAGCCCTCCGCGTCGCGCGGCGCCCTCAGCGCCGTGACCGCTGGCGTCGCGGGCCCTCCCGGTACCAGTCGATGAACTTCTCGAAAGCCCTGGCATACTCCTCGAACGTCCCCTCGCCGTGTTTCGGGCTGGCCACGACGACGATGTCCAGCGTCGCCGGCAATGTCGACTTCCTTCCCTGGAAGACGCTCCGGAGACGCCGCTTGACGCGATTGCGCACGACCGCGTTCCCCACCTTGCGACTGACCACGAGCCCGAGCCGCGATCGATCCATGCGCGACTCGAGGCAGTGAATCCGCATCACCCGATCGCGAAAACACCGCCCGCGCCGGAACACCCGCGTGAAGTCGGGCGCCCGCAGCAGACGCTCGCGAGGAGACAGCGTCTTCCGGCCAGCAGCACTCTCGTCCATCGCGCCTAGCTTCCAATCCGCGCGGGGAGAATCAAGTCCTGTGAAGCGGCCCCGTCGTCCTCGGCGTCGGAATCGGAGTCGGAATCGGTCCTCTGTCTCTGATCTCTGTCCTCGGTCTCGGTCTCCGACTCCGATCGATCGGCCCCGACGTCGGACCACGAACACGACGTCGAGAGCTTTCGGGCACGGGCACGGGCACGGGCACGGGAACGGGAACGGGAACGGGAACGGGGACGGGAACGGGGACGGGAACGGGGACGGGGACGGGGTTAACCCCCTTGTCTCCCCCAACCCCTTCCCGTAGAGTACCTCGTCCCGTCCGGCCGCGGGTGAACCTCGACGACCACTCGCTGACTTGAGTTAGCTGTACGGCGCGTGCGGCTGGCTCGAGGAGCTGCGAAGGTGTATCGGCTCTTTCTCTCCCTGCGATACTTGCGCACCCGCAAGACGGCGGTGCTCGCCGTGCTGGCGGTGAGCTTCGGGGTGGCGACGCTCCTCACCGTGCTCAGCATCATGGAGGGGTACATCGTCGAGCTGCGCGAGATGATCCGCGATCAGGACGCCCACATGGTCGTGCACTCGGCCGGGCCACGCGGGATCTGCGACGTCGACACCGTCCAGGAGACGCTCCTCGCGACGCCCCACGTCGTCGCGACCGCCCCGACGACCGAGACGTTCGCGATGTACCGCAGCGATCGCTTCAGCCCCGTCCTGCTCCGCGGCATCGATCCGCTCAGCGAGGTGCGAGTGACCGACGTCGGGCGTTACTTCCTGCGCCCGGAGGAGCTCGACTCGATTCTCGCCACACTCGACGGCGAGGGCGACACGGAGGGCGGTCTTCCGGGCGCCGCCGCGACGCTGGGCGAGGCCGAGGCCCGCAAGCAGCGTGCGTCGGACGCGGCGCGCGATCTGATTCGCGACGAGTCACGCGCGCCGCTCTCGGCCGACGAGATCGATGCGCTCTTCTCGCTGGCGCATCGCAGGCGGATCATCGCGAGCTTGCCGGAGGCGCTGCGGGAGCGTTTCGACGCGGACCGCGGCAGGATTCCGTCGTCGATCGTCGTCGGGGTCCCGTTCCTCACCGGACGCAGCCTCTTCCTCGGCCAGATGGTCAAGATCGTCACCGTGGCGCAGGGATCGTCGGAGCTCGTCGAGGGAAACTTCCTGGTCGCCGGTGCGTTCAAGACCGGCAACTTCGAGCTCGACTCGCAGATGTTCTTCGTCGACAACCGGCGCCTGGCGACGTTTCTCAGGTCGTTCAGCCCGCTCACCGGCGACCTGTGCTTCCAGACCATCCGCGTCTCGCTCGACGACTACACGCACGCCCGCAAGGCCCGCGGCGAGATGGAGCGCGCCCTGCTCGAGCTCCCGCCGGAGACCGGCGCGCGCGTCGTCCGGATCTACACGTGGGAGGAGCAGAAGCGCGGCTTCCTCGAGGCGGTCGAGTGGGAGAAGTGGCTCACCGCCGTGGTCATCTCGTTCCTCAACATCTTCACCGCGTGCGTCATTCTGCTGATGCTCGTGCTGCTGGTGATCGAGAAGCGGCGCGACTCGGGGATCCTGCTCGCCATCGGCTCGACGCCGGGCGGCGTGTTCTCCATATTCCTGATCAACGGCCTCGTCATCACCGCGCTCGGGACGGCGCTCGGTCTCGGGCTCGGCGTCCTTTTCGTGGAGAACATCAACACCGTCCACGACTGGATCCGGGATGCGACTGGGTACCAGCTCTTCGATCCCGAGGTCTATCTGATGGACCGCATCCCGACGGTGGTCAAGCCGCTCGACACGCTCGCGAGCACGCTGCCGGCGCTGCTGTTCGGTTTCCTCGCCAGTCTCGTGCCGGCGGCGTGGGCGGCGCGGCAGGACCCGATCAAGGCGATTCATCATGAGTGAGAACCGTGAAAACGGTGAATCCGGAGGCAGCCCCTCGAACGGCGCCATCCTGCGGGCCATCGATCTGCACAAGGTCTACCAGGTGTCGCACCAGTCGGTGTCGGTGCTCAAGGGGATCTCGCTGTCGATCGCCCGCGGCGAGATCGTCGCCATCCTCGGCCATTCGGGCGTCGGCAAGAGCACCCTCCTCAATCTGCTCGGGCTGCTCGACACGCCGACCAGCGGACGGCTCGAGTACAACGGTCGTGACGAGCGCTTTCGCGGACGCGATCTCGCGTCGCTCGGGCTCTCCGAGAAGGCCGAGGCGCGCAACCGGAACTTCGGCTTCGTCTTCCAGTTCTATCACCTGCTTCCTGACCTGAGCGTCATCGAGAACGTCCTCCTTCCGGCGATGATCCGCCATTCCCGCGCCGAGTACCGCCGGCTCGAGTCCGAGCTGCGAGGACGCGCGGAGCATCTCCTCGTGCGCACCGGCATCATCGACCGTCGCGACTTCCGCCCGACGCGGCTGTCCGGCGGCGAGCGCCAGCGCGCCGCGATCGCCCGGGCCCTGATCAATGAGCCCGAGCTCGTCTACTGCGACGAGCCGACCGGCAACCTCGACACCCGGACCGGCAAGACGATCCACGAGCTCATCCTCGACCTCAACCGCGAGACCCGCGTCAGCTTCGTGATGGTGACGCACGACGAGGAGCTCGCCGCCCTCGCCGTTCGCCAGCTCCGCATGGTCGACGGCCTGTTCGCGTGAGCAGGCCGGGCGTTTCGATCCCATGGAGAACGTTCCGAAACCTCCGATCGCGACCGGGTTTCAACGGGTACCGTCCGGCGCGCGCCGGGCACATTGCTCCATGAAGTCTGAAACAGAGAACGAGATCGACGAATGAATCTCCGCCGACGCGCCGCCCTCGGTGTCTCCACCCTCCTCCTTGTGTCCCTGGCGTCCGGCGCGCTGCGCGCCGACAGCGACTGGCCGCAGTGGCGCGGGCCGACCGGCAACGGCGTGTCGCCGGACGGCACGCCGCCGATCGAATGGGGTCCCGGGAAAAACCTTCGGTGGAAGGTCGAGCTTCCCGGCACCGGCGACGCCTCGCCGGTCGTCTGGCGGAACCGCGTGTTCGTCGTCGCGGCGATCACCGCGGATGCGCCTGCCGCTGGCGGTAGCGCCGGGTCTGGCGCCGAGGACGAGGAGCGCGGGCGCGCGGGCGAGCAGGATCGCAACGCGCAGGACCGTGGTCGCCGCGGGCGACGCGGGCGTGGCCGCCGGCGCGGCCCCCCGGATCGCCCGGTGCGCTTCGAGACCATCTGCATCGATCGCTCGTCGGGCGCGATCAGGTGGCGGCGAACGGCGGTCGAGTCAACGCCCCACGAGGGACATCACCCCGATCACGGCTACGCCTCGGCGTCGCCGATCACCGACGGCGAGCGGGTCTACGCCCACTTCGGCTCGCGGGGTCTCTTCTGCTTCGACCTCGACGGCAAGCCGCTGTGGAAGAAGACCGACTTCGGTCGCATGCGCACGCGCGGATCGTTCGGCGAGGGCAGCACCCCCACTCTGTACGGCGACACCCTCATCGTGCCGTGGGATCACGAGGGCGACTCGGCGCTCTTCGCGATCGATTGCAAGACCGGCGACACGCGCTGGAGAATCGACCGGGACGAGCCGAGCTGCTGGGCGACGCCGCTCGTCGTGCGTCACGGGGACACGACGCAGGTGCTCGCGAGCGGCGACCACTTCGCGCGCGGCTACGATCTCGCCACCGGAAAGGAGCTCTGGCGCTGCGCGGGGCAGACCTCGCGCCCGGTCGCCTCGCCGGTGGCCGGACACGGCCTCGTCGTCATCGGCAGCGGCTACCGCGGAAGCTACATGGGCGCGTTCCGGCTCGACGCGCGTGGCGACCTCGGCGGGACCGCCGGCGTCGCGTGGGAGCTCTCCCGGTACACGCCCGACGTGCCGTCACCCGTGCTCTCCGGGCGGCGTCTCTATTTCCTCTCCGGTCGCAGCGACATCCTCTCGTGCCACGACGTGGTCACCGGAAAGCCGTTCTACTCCGCGCGACGCGTCGAGGGGCTGCGCAATGTCTACGCGTCGCCGGTCGCCGCGAACGGCCACGTCTTTCTGACCGGCCGCGATGGCACGACGGTGGTCATCGAGGACGCCGACGAGCTGAAGATCGTCGCCACCAATCGCGTCGGGGAGCCCGTCGATGCGACTCCCGCGATCGCCGGCCGCGAGATCTTCGTCCGCGGCAACCGCCACCTCTTCTGCTTCGCCGCCCCGGCGACCGGCGGCTGAGCGGCGGCGCGCGGACTCGCGAAAACCCTGTACGCCGCTCGATCCCGGTTGCTATAATCTGCCCGTCTGCAAGCCGGGTCAGGTCGGAAACGCCCTCGGGGGCCGTCGGGGCTCGCGGTGCGGGCGCTCCGTCGATCACTCTGTTCCGCCGATCACGGAGGCGAAGATGGTCGTCCTGCGCGTCAAGGCCGGGAAGGACAAGGGCAAGGTCTACGAGGTCAGCTCCGAAAGCCTGCTCGTGGGCCGCGATCGGGCGGGGGGGATCCAGATTCTGGATCAGGGCGTGTCGAGGAAGCACGCCGAGATCTTCAGGATCGGCGAGCTCTACTTCATCCGCGACCTCGAAAGCCGCAACGGCACGTTCGTCAACGCCGAGAAGGTCTCCGAGGTCGTCCTCCGCTTCGGCGACCAGATCCAGATCGGCAACACGACGCTCGTCTTCGAGGACCGCCTCGCGCGATTGCACGACTCGCAGGAGATCCTCGTCGAGGATGGCAACGGCGACCCGCAGGTGCAGACGTTCAATCCATCGTCGACGCTGCAGATCAAGCTCACCGACACCGTCGCGGGCAAGCCCCAGCCGCCGACTCCGGAGGAGGCGAGCGCGGAGAGCAAGCGCCTCGCGGCGCTGGTCGGGATCTCGCACATCATCGGAGAGGAGCGCAACCTCTCTCGCATCCTCGGGAAGTCGGCGCAGCAGCTCGGCAAGGCGGTCGACGCGGACAACGTGTTCATCTTCCATATCCGCGACGGCAAGGACGAGGACAACCTCGCGTTCGAGCTCCTCGGCCGCTACGACCGCTCCGAGGACGTGCAGAACGAGGGCGTCTCGAGGAGCATCATCCGCGACTCGCTGAAGAACGGGCGCGCCGTGCTGACTTCCGACGCCGGTCTCGACGCGCGTTTCCACGCCATGGCGAGCGTCGTCATGAAGCGCATCAAGTCGGTGATCTGCGTACCGGTCACCGGACTCGGCCGCAACCTCGGCGTCGTCTACCTCTCGAACTCTCGCAAGTCAGAGGCGTTCAGCGCCGAGGACCTCGAGCTGGCGACCGCCGCGGCGATCCAGCTCGGCACGACCGTGCAGCTCCTCCAGCTCGTCAGACGGAGCGACGAGATCTTCCGCAACTCGATCCGCACGCTCGTCAAGGCGTACGAGATGCGCGAGCCGTTCAGCGCCGGCCGCGCGCAGCGCATTGCCGCGATCTGTCTCGGCATCGCGAGAGAGCTCGACTGGGACACGCATGAATGCCGCAACGCCTGGATCGCCGGGATGCTGTTCGACATCGGCTCGATCCCGCTCTCCGACCGCGATCGCGAGGCGCAGTTCACGCTCGACACGCGGAAGAACCACTACGCCAAGGAGCTCCTCTCCGACATGCCGGGACTGGACGAGATCCTCCCCGGGCTGCTCCAGCAGCGGGAGCGATTCGACGGCTCCGGCTCGCCCGAGGGCCTCAAGGGCGACGAGATCGTTCGGCTCGCCCAGGTGCTCGGACTGGCGACGGAGTTCGACCACTTGCTCAGTCACGGCGGCGCCAACGAGGGACCGCTCCCCGAGAAGGAGGCGCTGATCAAGGTCTCGAAGCTCGCCGGGCAGAAGTTCCCGCGTGAGGTGGTCAACGCGCTCCTGCTCGCCTACCGGCGCGGCCGGCTGTTCGATCAGGAAGAGGTTTCCTTCTTCGACATCCCGCAGTGAGCGGCGCCGCCGGACGCCGGTCCTTCACTCCTTCTCGACGCCGACGGGCATCACCTCGTTCCCCGAGTTGAGGTGCATCAGCGCCAGCGGGAGCAGGTTGGTGAAGAAGCCGTAGAACTCGAGGTCATCCTCGAGCCGGCCCTGGCGCGGGATCGGATCGATGAGGTAGACCACGCCGTCCTCGAAGTTGCTCTGGTAGGGAAGGATCAGCAGCGACCGGTGGCCTGCCTTGATCAGATTGCCCAGCTCGCTGATGCGCGCGTTGCGGACGAGGTCGGGGATCGCCAGCGGCGTGTGCGTCTGCAGGCATCTCTCGATGAGCTGCGCGGCCACCAGCCCCGAGATCTGGCTGCTGGTGAGGGCGGTGGCGGAGAGACTGGCGCGCAGGTGGAGCCGATCCCCACTGCGCGCGAACACGAACGCGATCTTGGCGCGCGACACCGCGTTCATGCGCTTGAGCATCAGCCGCAGGAAGCTCTCCATCGAGGGCGCGCTCCGCAGCGCCTGCATGAGCTCGTTCATCGAGTTCATGGTCCCACGCTCGATGGTGATCCCCTCGCCGGCCGCCGCCGCCCCGCCCGCCGCCGCTGCGCCTGCGCCGGCGACCTGATCGTCCACGATGTCCGCGATCTGATCCGCGGCGGCGGCTGCGTCCTCCGCGCGTGACTTCTCGAGGAAGATGTTGTCCTTGAACTTGCGCTGGTACGCGTCCTGGAACTCGGGGGGCAAGTGCTCCAGGACTTCCCGGATGCGCTCCTCCGCGAGGCGGTAGCGCTCCTTCGCCTCGTTCAGCCGCCTCGACTTGACGTAGATGTCGCCGATCTCGTGGTAGATCTCGGCGAGGAGCTCCGGGCTCTCGACCTTTCCGGTCACCGACAGCGCCTCCTCGAACACGCTCACCAGGCTGTCGAGATCGCGCTCGCCGGAGCCCTTCAGGACCTTGCCCTTTTCGAGCAGGCACCGCGCGATCAGGAGGTCGATGTTGAGGTCGGCGGCGTATCGGTACGCCTCCTCGATCATCGAGGCCGCCTCGACGAAGTTGCCG
Source organism: Planctomycetota bacterium (assembly GCA_041569895.1). GTDB lineage: Bacteria > Planctomycetota > UBA8108 > UBA8108 > JACQVS01 > JBFFXF01. Next base: position 16,202 of record JBFFXF010000093.1, read on the forward strand.
CGCAGCCGGTGAATCGCCACGATGTCGAGCAGGATGGTGCAGAGCCCCCACCTGTTGCCCTGCTTGGAGTACGCGGTCAGCGCGCGGAAGAGGTAACTCTCGGCGCGCGAGTAGTCGCACTGCTCGCGGAGGATCTTGCCGTACAGGATGTAGTTCTCGATGTTCAGGAAGCGCATGTTGTAGCCGCGCGAGAGCTGCAGTGACTCCGCGACGTGCGCCTCCGCCTGGTCGAGGACTCCGAGCTCGAAGTAGAGACATCCGAGGTTGTGAAGGCTCACGGCCTTTCCGTACGGATCACCGATCTCCTCGCTGTTCTGGAACGCGCGGTTGAAGTGGTCGAGCGCCTCGACGAAATCGGCGTTGGCCATGTAGGCCTTGCCGAGGTTGTTGAGGCAGACGGTGATCTCGGGGATGTTCTCCAGGTTCTCCTGGATGGTGAGGCTGCGGGAGTGGTACTCGATCGCCTGCGGGAAGTTCCCCTTGTAGTAGTTGGCGCTGCCGATGGTCTTGAAGATCATGGCGTGCTCGACCTTCTCCGTCGAGCCCTCGATGCCACGAAGGCCCTCGACCGAGATCGCCATCGCCTTCTCGTACTTCCCCATGCAGACGTACACCCAGCCGATGCAGTTGAAGACCCGGATCTTCTCCTGGAGCAGCGACGGGTCGTCGTTGCCGGACAGGTGGTTTCGCGCCTCCTTGTAGCAGCGCAGCGCGTTGTCGTAGTCGCCCTGGATCTCGAAGATGTAGCCCTTCTTGCGGTAGTAACGCGAGACGTCCTGGGGCGACACGCTGTTGGTGTCGCTCGCGTAGTTCAGGAGGCTGTCGTAGCTCTGCTCCGCCATCTCGTACTTGCCCATGATGGAGCAGAGCTCGCCGATCTTCTCCTGCGTCGCGATCCAGAGATCGATCTTCTCGGCGTCTCCGGCGATCTTCTCGGTGATGTAGAGGTAGAACTCGAGCGACCTGTCGTTCGCGTAGATCGCCTTGAGGCGATCGCCGGCCTTGACGGCCATGTCGAGCGCGCGGTCGGTGAGGTCGCTCCTCTGGTAGTGGTACGCGAGGTCCTCGAGGATCTCCTCCTCGTGGCCGCGGTAGAGGTCGGAGTAGATCTCCGCCACCTCCCCGTGGTACTTCTTGCGAACCTCCTCCTCGAGATTGGCGTAGATGATCTCCCGCATCTTGGGCTGATCGATCTGGAACATCAGCTTGCCGCCCTCGAAGACCTTGCTGAGCAGCCCGGTGTCCTCCAGATCGCGCAGGTGCGCGAGGATGGGCACCGTCGCGAAGCGCTGGAACTTCTGCAGCACCTTCGGGCTGATCGGTCGGTTGAGGACGCTCATCACCTCGAGGATCTCGAGCTTGATCTGCTCGAGCTTGCGGATGCGGTCGAGTATCAGCTCCTCGAGGCTCTGCGGGATCTCGATGCGGTTGTAGGCGGTGGTCTTGATCTCCCACCCGCCGACGGCGCTCTTGAGGATGCCCTGTTCCTGGAGGGCCTTCAGCGTCTCCTGGATGAACAAAGGGTTGCCGCCGGTCTTCTCCTCGAGGCGATCGAGGAAGGGCGCCGGGATGTTGGTGATGCCGAGCATGCTCTGGAGCAGGTCGACGATCTGGGAGCGCTTCAGCCTGCGGAGGTTGATCTCCTGACACGTCGCCGCGTCCTTCGCGCGCCCGAGGAACTCCTTGAGGCTCTCCGAGTACTGCTCGTCGATGCGCAGGCTCGAGATGATGAGGAGCTTCAGGTGCCCTTTCTTGGCGCGGTGCTCCTCGATGCGGTCGAGGACCGACGCCAGGAGCTCGATCGACACCTCGTCGGCCCAGTGCAGGTTGTTGATGAAGAGGACGTACGGGCGCTCGAGCGCCGCCTCGACGAGGAAGTGCGAGATCCTGTCGATGAAGTAGATCTTCTCCTGGTCCGGACGGAACGTGAGGTCCGCCGAGGCATCGGTCGACGAGCCGCGCACCTCGGGCAGCAGGCGGAGGAGCACGGGGCGGTAGCGGTCACAGATCTCCGAGTCGAAGCCGAGCCCGTAGACCAGCTGCCGGAGGATCTCGATGAACGGCTGATACGCGTTGCTCGTTCCCTCGTAGCAGTTCCCCGAGTAGAGCTGCGTGTCGTTCAGTCGCAGGAAGTGCTGAAACTCCTCGAGGAGTCGGGACTTCCCGATGCCGATCTCGCCGTTGACCAGGATGTGGGTCGGGGGCTTCTTGTGGTCCGCGTCGGCGTTCGAGCTCACCAGGTCGATGTCGTCGTCGACGGGGTCGACCGGGGCGGTCTCGGCGCGCTCGGCGCGCTCGGCGTCATCCCCGGCGGCCTCCGCCGCGTCCTGGTTCAGGACAGCGTCCTGGTACGCGGTGACGTCCTCGGTGGCGACATTCTCCTGATGGGCGGCCTCGTCCCGGTCGATCTCGTCCCCGGGAAAGAAAACGCGCGAGAAGAGGCTCTTCAGGAGATGGATCTCCTTCTTCCGCCCGACCATCCTCGTCGAGTGGAGATAGCTCTTCTGGGTCTCCTTGGTCTCGACCTCGTACGTGCAGCCCGAGTGCTCGCTGATGAAGTGAATCGCCTCGCCCGCCGACTGGAATCGCTTGTCCGGATCCTCCTCGAGCAGCTTCAGGATCAGCGCCCGGAGATAGTCCGGGTGCTTCTTCATGTGGTACTCGAAGAGGTCGGACCGCTTCATCGAGCTGAATCCGAGCTGCTCCGGGCCGTTCTCCTGGATCGGCAGGTCGCGGTTGGTGATCTGGTAGAGAGTGACGCCGAGCGAGTAGAGGTCGGCGCGGCGATCGGGAGTCTTGCCGCTGATGATCTCCGGGGCGAGGTAGTTGAGCGTGCCCTTGATCGCGAAGCTGAACGAACCGGTGATCCTCTCGGCGAGCCCGAAGTCGATCAGCTTGACGTGCGGTTTCGAGTGGATCTGCTCGTCCTTGGCAGGATCCTCGTCGAGGTTGTACTGAACCTTGGACCCCTCCTTGATGCCGAACGTCTTGTAGCGCGTGACGAGGATATTGTCCGGCTTGATGTCGAAGTGGACGTATCCCTTGGAATGGATATAGTCGAGCGCCCGACACGTCTGGACGACGATGTCGTTGAGCTCCTCGTAGTTGACGTACTCCGTCGCGGAGAAGAGGTCGGTCCCCTTGATGAACTCCGAGACGATGAAGTAGTCGTGCGAGTCGTGGATCTTCCCGAAGTTGTAGACGCGCGCGAGATTCGGGTGACGGAGGCGGGTCAGCGTCTCGTATTCGCCCTTCGCCCACACGTCCTGGTCGTCGAGGTTCTCCGAGATGAGGACCTTGAGCGCGACCTGGATGTTATTCTCGACAGGGTCCTCGCAGAGGTAGACGCTGCCCATGGCGCCCGCCCCCAGCTTCCTCACCACCATGTAGCGGTTGTTGACCGTGTCGCTCGGCTTGAAATCGCGCATCCAACTCGACCGCGTGAGGAGATCGACACCCCCTGGAGATCGATCGTGATAGGGCGAGACTCCGCCTGTGGAAGAGTAGCTCAATCGCGGAAGCCCGGCAACGAGGGCCGGTAACGGAGCGAGCGGGTCGGGCGCGTCAGTCCTCGATGGCCGCGATGCGGGCCCCCGTCCAGATCGGGTCCACTTCTGCGACGATCTCGAGCTCCTCGAGCGCGCATCCGGAGTCGAGCGCGATCGCCACACGGCCGAAGGCGGGCAGGCGGCCCGCGGTCGCCGTGTCGACGCGCACGTCGCCGGGCAGCTCGGCGCGGATGCGCTCGGGCGCGATCTCGATCCGGAAGCGGCCGCCGCGCCCGGTCGGCGCTCCCGCCGCGAACGCGTCCTCGTCGGCTCCGTCGGGCCGGAAGAGGGTGAAGTCCCCCGCCGGGCCGCCGAGCCCGATGCCGATCTCCTCGAAGATCACCACCAGCCTGCCGCGATCGGTGGCCCGCTCCGGCGACCACGCGCCGGCGACGACCACGGGCAGCCGGAAGAGCGCCACGGTGTCGAGGCGCTCGGAGCCCGCCGAACCGGTGGCCGCCAGGCGTCCCTCGCGCACCGCCCAGCGGCCGGGCCGCATGCGGAAATCGGCGAGCTCGGCGCGGTCGTCGAACGGATACGCCAGCCGGAGGGGCACTCCGTCGTCGGCCGTGTCGACGCTCCCCGGAACGGCGAAGAGACGACCGGTCAGCCACGCGAGCTCCCGCGCCCGTCGCGCTCGTCGGGTCCACTCGCCGTCGAGACCGCGCATCGAATCGGGCAGCTCCGCCTCCCCGGCGAGCGAGGCGAAGACCGTGCCGGCCTCCTCCCACTCGCCCGCCTCGAGGAGAGCGTGCGCACGGGCGTTGCGAGTCGCGAGCTCGAGCACGCGCTCCACCAGTCGATCCTGCTGATCCCCGTCGACGCGCGACGGCGCTCCCTCGACGTGCGCCGCGACCGCCGGGGGCAGCTCGGGATCGAGACGCTCGCGGATCCACGCGGCCCACCCGGGCCGTCCAGCGACGAGACAGTAACCGACGGCGAGGTCGGCGTCGCCGGTCGAGAGCGCCCCCCAGGCGAGGATCGCCGACGGGTGGACGGCCTCGAGCGCCACCGGGCGTCCCCCCTCGACCTCGACCAGCCGCACGTCGGGGCCGGCGCCGACCTCGACGCGGACCGGGATCGATCGCACCGACCCGGAGCCGATCACCCGCAGGACGATCGCGTCGCCGGGCTCGATCGACCGCAACCGGGCGACGAACGCCCCGACGACACGCTCGGCGGCCTGACGCGACCATCTCGCCACCTCGGTGGGCAACACGGTCTCCTGGACACGCCCGGGCGCCACCAGCGCGAGCACCGCCGATGGGTCGGGCATCGCGTCCCGCATGGCGGCGACGGTGGCCCCCGCGACGTCGCTGCCCGCGCTCACGAGCGCCTCGACGGATCGCGCCAGACGCGCGACGTCCTCTCCCGTCGGTCGCGCCACCTCGACGCTCTGACCCGCGGCGGTCACCGCACGCGCCACCGTCTGCGGAGCGGCCTTCTCGACGGCGACCTGCGGGGCGGCTGGTTCCGGCGTCGCGCTCTGCGCGTCCTCGCCCGGCGCCCGATCGCGCATCAGCCGTTCGCCGATCAGCGTCACGGCGATCGCCACGAGCGCGGCGCCGACCGCGCCCCACGCCCATTTCGCCCGACGCCTCGCACGCTCGCCCGGAGCCCGACCGGGCGGGGACCCCGCCGCGGGAGCGAGACCCAGGAGCCGCTCGAGAGCGCGCACGACCTCGAGCGCGGTGCCCGGGCGCTCCGACGGGTCCTTGCGGAGAAGCCGGACGACGAGGTCGTCGAGCTCGGGCGGGATCTCGGGAACGATGTCGCGCGGCGGCGCCGCCGGATCCTGGAGGTGCGCGCGGACGATGGCCTGCGTGGTCTCTCCGTCGAACGGCGGCCGGCCGACGAGCGCGTGGTAGAGCGTCGTCCCGAGCGAGTAGAGGTCAGAGCGCGGGTCGATCGACGGATCGTCACGCACCTGCTCGGGGGACATGTATCGGGGCGTGCCGAAGATGACGCCGTCCCAGAGGACGCGCCCATCGTCGCGCGCGAAGTAGAGACCGAGGTCGACCAGCTTGATCGTACCGTCGGTGGCGATCAGGATGTTCGTCGGCTTGACGTCACGGTGCAGGAAACCGGCCCGGTGAATCGCCTCGAGCGCCCGGGCCACAGGCAGGAGCATCAGCGCCGCTTCGCGGGGCGGCAGAGGCCCGCGCCGCTCGAGAACACGGCCGAGGTCCTCGCCCTCGACGATCTCCATGGCGATGTAGCAGAAGGCGCCGTCACGGCCAGCGTCGTAGGCGTGAACGACATTCGGGTGGTCGATCTGCGCCAGCGCCCTCGCCTCGCGCAGGAAGCGCTCCACCATGCCGGGCGAGCGCTCGAGGCGCGGGAAGAGCACCTTGATGGCCACGCGCCGGCCGACGCGCCGGTGACGCGCCTCGAAGACCATGCCGGTGCCGCCGACGCCGATGCGCCGTAGGATGGTGTAGTCGCCGATGCGCGCCTGGCGGGTGAAGCGGCTGAGCAGCCGCCGCAGGACCCGCAGCCGCTCCTCGTCGAGGTGCTTGCCCTCGCGCAGGACGTCCTCGACCGACTTGGAGATGCCGCGGGCGCGGAGCTCGTCGGCCCGGCGAAGCGCGTCGTCGTGAACGGGACGCGAGATCCACTCGCGCTGGAGAGCAAGGCGTGCGTAGAGGGCGTCCGACGGATCCATGGCCCCCGCCCGACCGCGTCAGTAGTCGAGGTCGAGGTAGTTCTCCTTCTGGAGCTCGTCGAGAAATCCCCGGATGGTGTCGAGCCGGGCGCGCGCCTGGCCGACGAGGTTCGCGAGGCCGGTGTAGAGCTCGGGCGACGCCTCGTACTCCGCCAGGAACTCGCTGAGCCCGTCGCTGCTCTTCTCGAGGGACTGCCGCGCCCAGCGGGCGAGGAAGATCCTCGCCGTGCCGTCGGACTCGCTGCGCCACTTGTCGAGGTAGAACCGGGCACTCTCCTCGAGCACGTTCGACGACACGATGAACAGGTCTCGCATGTACTCCGGACTCTTGGCGACGACCGGAATGCGCTCCGTGCGATCGACCACCTCGCCGCTCGACCCCCTGGTGACCGGGACCCCGAAGACCGTCAGGAGCACCGTGAACACGATCGGGATGAGCACCGTGAGGACGAGCCCCACCACCAAGTCGGTGGCGTCGAAGCTGCCGCCGGTCGGCCTGTCGCGAACCATCTTCGTCCCGTGTATGCGCTCAGAGAAAACGGCCGAACTCGGATCGGCCGCCCTCGTACCCGTTCCCGTACCCGTTCCCGTACCCGTTCCCGTTCCCGGGGTTTCGGGACCGGTTCCAGTGACACGTCCGGGACACACGACTCACGATCATCCGCCTCTTCAGAACCCGCTCGACTTGATCAGATCCAGCCGATACTGCCCGGCGCGCGCCTTGAGCCTCGAGTAGCCGAAGAATTCCGGCGCGAGCTGGCCGTCGGGGCCCCGTTTCGTCCCGATGACGACCTCGTAATCGTCCATCCACGTGTCGAAGGCCGCGATCAGGCTCTTTGCCCTGAGCTCGAAATCCGCCGCCTCGCGGTCCATGCGCAGCACCGTCTGGTACTCCTTCTCGAGCTTGCTGAAGCGGTCCGCGAGCGCGTCGATGTCCTTGTTGGGATCGACGACGGTCGTCTGCACGGGCTCATCGTCACCGAACGGCCGGTTGATCAGCAGGGTGATCCCGATGCCGAGGATCGGCACGATGATGAGAAGCGCGAGGACGGCCGGCGGCGTGCCCTTGCGCCGTGGGGGCGGAATCCTGCGTGTCGACGCGGCGGGACGGCTCCGCGGGCCGGAACGCCCGGCGGCGTTGGGTCTCTCGAAACCTGGAGGCATGAATTGATCCTTGCGTTGTCACGAGACCCGAGCCCGGGTCCCCGGAGCCGGAAACGACGCGAGTCGATCCGAACCTGGAGTTTACCGGAACGGGGAACGCGAGTGAATTCCTTTTCGGCCGGGGCTCCGGGGGAAGTCCTTCCTGGAGGACACCCAGAAACAGTGAACGTGACGGCGTAAGCCGCTTCTGCCGACGATTTATAAGTAAGGCAGGAAGAGCAAGAAGGCAGGAAACGAGTCTGGTCGTGCCTTGCGAGCTCTGCCGGATCTCGAAGACCCGTCGAGAAGCGAGAGCTGGCTACGGTTTTGAACCACAGAGGCGCGGCGCTGCGCCGCGTGAGAGCACAGAGACGCACAGAGGACATTCTTTGTGCTCGAAGGGGCCCCAGCAAAGGCCCGTCAAGCTCGATTCCGTTCGAGGAGCGAGCGGGGCTCACCGAGGTTACCCCCCATCAAATTCTTCCGTTTCCTGCCTTCCTGAGCTTCCTGCCTTCCTGCTGAATCGTCTGACAGCAAGCCTCCGGAGCCGACGACTGTCGCTGCCCGAGCTAAATAGGTCGGCGCGATTATGAGTGGTGTGGCTGGCCGAGCGATTCTTCGTCCTGACGCGAAGCGAGGCCGAGGCGATA
>JBFFXF010000094.1:0-24132 GCA_041569895.1 Planctomycetota bacterium
GCCGCGCCCGTCCTCCGATGCGCGCAGCACGCCGCACGCGAGGACGCATGTCCCGCCGCGACGGCACTCGAGCAGCGCGCAGACGTGACCGGACTCGAGGCTGCCCGAGACGAGCACGCGCTCGGGCTCATCGTCGAGCCACTCGATCGATCGACGCAGCCCGCGGGCCAGGTACGGCAGCACCAGCCCGTGGTCCGGCGATACCTCGATCAGCCCGCGGACGGACACAGCGCGTCCGATGTGTCCTGCCGCCACCTCGGCGGCGATCGTGTCATGGACGTCGTCGAACGAGGCCATCGTCGGGGAGCCTCTCAATTCTGCAGCAACTCATCGCGCAGCAACGGTCGCCCTGCGAGCGCCACGTGAAACCCGAAGGCGGCGAGCGCGAGGGTCACGGCGGCCGCGAACAGCCCGGCGCCAGCATACCACGCCGACACGTCGGCCGTGAGCGGATACGCAGTCACCAGGATGTAGACGAGGACCGCCGCCACGTGCGCGACGACACCGAGTCGCACCAGCAGTGCCGCGCCGAGCAACGCCTTGGCGAAGTCGAAGAACCAGCCCGCGTCGACTCGCAGAGTGGCGTTTCGAAAGATGACCGTCAGCACGACGATGTAGAGCGTGAACGCGATCACGCGATGACGGACGATGACGCGAAGCAGAAGGAGCGCGAGCAGCAAAATGAAGCTGACCGAGATGGCGTCGCGCGCGACGTGAAAGAGCTCACCGAGCATGTCCGGCACGCCAAGGAGCGTTCGCAGCGAGCGCGCGTCGAGGGTCCGCGACACCGGAGCCGCCGGCAGGGAAAGCCAGCGCGGCACGATCGCCTCGAGGCGCTCGAGCAGTCCGAGGGCGACACCCGCCGCGGCGCCGAAGAGGAGATCACGGCCGACGAGCGGATCACGCAGCCGGCCGGAGATCGCACGACTCCACGAGACGATGGTCTGCGGCCAGCGCCGGCGCACGTACGGCTCGAGCGCGAGGTAGAAGAGCCAGACGGCGAACGCCAGCGCGACCGCGCGCGCGAGCCCGTTGAAGAAGAGGCCGAGCTCGTCGATCGTGGCGACGTGGTCGCAGTGAAAGAGCCAGCGGAGCATGTTCAGCCAGAAGACGACGACGGCGAGACGGAACGCGCCGCGCCGGTCGCCGCGGCCGCTCCGCAGGTTGTGGCGCACGAGGAACGCCGCCGCGATGAGTACCGCGATGCAGAAACCGAGTCCGAACAGGAAGGCCGCCGGCGCTCGCGGCGCGGCTTTCGCGGGGTCGAGCGGTCCCGACGGCAAGACGGTGAACCACACCGGAGCTCCCTCGAAGGACGCCGCCTCGACGCGGAACCCGTCGTCCTCGCCCTCGCCCGTGCGCACCCATGCGATTCTCCGGTCGGACGGCACCGGCGGCACGGTCACCGGCCGGGCCTCGCGAAGCGCCTCGCGATCGAGCGCGGCGGCCGTGAAGAGCGGTTCCCATGCGTCGCCGCCATCGGCCGCGTCCGCTCCGGTCGACTCGCCGCCGCTCCCCGGGGCCGTCCGCGTCGCGTCACTGACCGGAACGAGCGAGAACGAGCGCAGGCGACCGCTCATGTCGAGGTAGATGCCGGCCATCCCCGCCACGGTCGGCGCCGGGTCGACCGGTGACAGTCGATCTCCAGGCCGTACGCCTCGAAGGCGAGCGAGCTCTCGTGGCCGAGCGCGGCGATCAGGTCCCGCGCCGCGCCGGCCAGCACCGGCGGCGGGTCCGGGAGGTCCGCCAGTCCGACCAGCGACGTCCCCCGGAACGTCAACGCTATCACCGCGAGACCGATGGCGACGAACGCCAGCGCGGCGCAGATGACGCCGACGCGCGATTCGGCAATGCGTCCCGAGGCGGCGACCATCTCCGGCGTCGGCGTGTCTCCCGCCGCGAGCGCCAGCCCCAGCGGGTCGCCTCCCGGGAGCGCCGTCGCGACCTCGAGCGCCGAGGCGGGTCTCGACTCCGGATCCCGCTCGAGACATCTCAGGATGATCCCCTCGACCTCCGCGGGCACGTCGTCGACGACGCTCGATGGCGTGCGCGGCGTCGAGTCCTTGTGGGAGCGCGACAGACCACGAATCGGCAGCGCGTCGAACGCCGCCTCGCCGGTGAAGACCTCGTAGAGGATGAGCCCGAGCGCGTAGATGTCGCTCCGCGTCGTGACCTCCTTGCCCTCGATCTGCTCCGGCGACATGTAGGACGGCGTGCCCGCCCGGATGTCGGAGCGGGGGATCTCGTCGGCGATGCCGGCGAGACCGAAATCCGTGATCACCACGCGGCCGCGACCGTCGAACATCACGTTGGCCGGCTTCAGGTCGCGGTGGATCACTCCCTTGCGGTGCGCCGCCTCGACGCCGAGGCAGAGCTGATGCGCCACCTCGAGCGCCTTCTCCCTGGAGAAGCGCCCGATTCGCTTGAGGAGCGAGGCGAGGTCCTCACCGTCGATGTACTCCATCGACAGGAAGTGCTGCTCGCCGACCTCGCCGATGTCGTGGACGCGGCAGACGCCGGGGTGCGACACCTGCCGCGCCAGCCGCACCTCGGAGTGAAAGCGCTCCAGGATCCGCGGATCACGCGCCAGCTCTTCCGGCAGGAACTTCAGCGCCACCGCCTGGCCGAGCTTGAGGTCGTCGGCGCGATAGACCTCGCCCACGCCGCCGCGACCGAGGAGGCCGGCGATGCGATACCTGCCGGCGACGACGGAGCCCGGCATGAAGCGTCCGTAGTCGACGCTCGCGGGCGAGGACGGCGAGGACGGCGAGGGAGAGCGCGGCGGCAGCGCGCTCGGCTCCGAGCTCGCTGTCGGGAAAACGCCGACCAGGCGCTCGCGGTCGTCGTCGTAGCCGAGAAGGACCTCGACCTCGGCGCGAACGCCCGGGTCGTCGCAGTGCTTCTCGATAAAAGTGCGACGCTCCGCGCGAGGCAGCACGACGGCACGAGCAAACAGCTCCTCGACGCGCGCCTCGCGATCGTCGCTCATCAGATCGGCTCGACGTCTCTCGCTGCATCCTCACGGCCGTTGCCGGCATCGAATCGGCGCAGCAGCCAGGCGCGCGAGTAGCGCCACTCGCGATCGACAGTGGCGACCGAGACGTCGAGGACCGCGGCGGTCTCGGCGAGGCTGAGACCCGCGAAGTAGCGCAGCATGACGATCCGGGCCTTGCGCGCGTCGTGGCGCTCGAGCTCGCACAGCGCCTGGTCGAGCTCGATCATGTCCTCGCGAGGCGGCTCGAGCGCCAGCGCGGCGCCCTCGAGCGCGGTTCCCTCCAATCCGACGCGACGCCGTCCGCCGCCGCGCTTGATGGCCCCCTTGCGTCGCGCCTCCTCGACGAGGATGTCGCGCATCGCCCGCGCCGCGGCCCCGAAGAAGTGCTTCCGACCCTCCCAGCTCCCGTGCTCGCGACCGGCAACGCGCAGGTAGGCCTCGTGGACGAGCGCCGTCGGCTGGAGCGTTTGCCCCTGTCCGCGGCGCGCCATCAGGCTGCGCGCCAGCCGTCTGAGCTCGTCGTAGAGAAGCGGCAGCAACTCCGAGGACGCGCGCTCATCGCCCTGCGTCGCGGCGACGACCGTGCGGTGGATGAGCTCGACGGCCGGCTCCGTCATTGTATTTTTGGAAAACTCGGCCAACCCGGAAGAATCGTGAGGGACTGTCTGCGTCGATCACGAATGCCCTGGTGGAGCGCTCGCCGGAGCGCGCACGTCGTCATTTTCCCGGTTTGCCCGGAGGAATGCCACTGGATCCTCGACAGGACCCGCGTCCAGGAGATGCTCGACGAGATCGTCGGCAAAGTGGAGGATGATCAGCTAAATAGGTCGGCGCGCGGCTGACTCGTTCGCGTGTCGCTCCTGATCGGCTTCCGAACGAGCGAGGAGATCGCATGCAGCGCTGGTTGCTCCGGATCTTGACCGTTGTCGTCCTCGCCCTCTCCCTCCCCGTCACCAGGGCCGGTGAACGCGCGCCCGATGCCCGTCCGGCCGTGGTCGTCATTCTCGCCGACGACCTCGGCTGGGCGGACGTCGGCGTCCACGGGTGCCGCGACATCCCGACGCCGAACATCGACCGGCTGGCGGCCTCCGGCGTCCGCTGCGAGAGCGGCTACTCGGCGCACCCCTTCTGCAGTCCGATGCGCGCGTCGCTGCTCACCGGGCGCTATCAGCACCGCTTCGGCTACGAGCGAAACATCGCGTACGACCCGCACAACCGCCACATGGGTCTGCCGCCGGGGGAGAGGACGATCGCCAGCCGGCTGCAGAAGGCGGGCTACGCCACCGGCATGGTCGGCAAGTGGCACCTCGGCGCGGCGCAGCCGTTTCACCCGCGACGCCGCGGCTTCGACTTCTTCTTCGGCTTCCTCGGTGGGGGCCACGACTACTTCGAGGTCAGCCTCGCGCGGCCGATGGGCGAGGGGTACTTCACGCCGCTCGAGCGCAACGGCGAGCCGGCGCCGCTCGATGGATACCTGACCACCGCGCTGACACGCGAGGCGATCGGTTTCATCGAGTCGCAGCCCCGGGGCGAGGAGCGGCGTCCGTTCTTCCTCTACGTCGCCTACAACGCGCCGCACACGCCGATGCAGGCGCCACCGGAGATCCTCGAGCGCTTCGCCTCGATCGCCGACCGCAAGCGGCGCGCCTACGCCGCGATGGTGAGCGCCATGGACGACGGCATCGGCGAGATCCTCGACTGCCTCGAGCGTCTCGAATTGCGCCGCAGCACGCTGGTCTTCTTCCTGAGCGACAACGGCGGTCCCGAGCGCGCCAACGCGTCGCGCAACGACCCGCTGCGCGGCCAGAAGGGCGACGTCTGGGAGGGCGGCATCCGCGTGCCCTTCGTGGCCTCGTGGCCGGGCCTGCTCCCGTCCGGAGAGGTGTATCGCGAGCCGGTGATCTCCATCGACATCGCGTGCACGGCCCTCGCCGCGGCCGGCATCGATCCGGCGACCGATGAGCGCCTCGAGGGCGTCGACCTGGTGCCATTCCTGTCCGGCAAGCGCGCCGGGCCACCGCACGACGCGCTCTTCTGGCGCAAGGAGAACGGCGCGGCGTGGGCGGTGCGAGCGGGATCCCTGAAGCTCCTGCGGCGCGGCGGAGCAGAGGCGGTGGAGCTGTACGACCTGAGCGCCGACATCGGCGAATCGACCGACCTCGCCGCGAAACGTCCGCAGGAGGTCAGGCGCCTGCGGAGTCTCTGGGAGGAGTGGAACGGGGCAAATGAACCGCCCTTCTTCCCGTCATTCCGCGAGTACCACCGGGAGATGAACGAACGGTATCGCGAGATCTCCGGCCGGCCGGAGCGCGACCGGCGCTGATCGGGGCGCCTCCGGGCGCTAAAATGCGTTTCGGAATGCGATCTCGCCGGTGAAGGTCTTCTCGACCAGGCCGCCGTCTCTCGAGAAGAGAGCGACGTCGATCGAGAAGGACACGCCGGTGGCGGTCTGCGTGAACCGGAGGCCCATTACGTTGCCGATCAGCGGGATCGGATCGGCTCCCTGTTCGGTGTAGACGATCAGGCCCTCGTCCACCCGTCCGTCGCCGTTGTCGTCGGCGTTGTTGGGGGACTCATCCGGCACGAGCTGGAACTCCAGCGTGGTGAGGGGGCCAAGCAGCGCGGCTCCGCCCTGGTACCCGAAGACCTTCTGCATCTCGATCCGCGGGCTGTCGACGAGAGGCTGGGGCGATATCGTCGACATGGATGCGTGTCTGAACTCCGAGGAGAGCCGATCGAGCGCCCTTCGACCGGCCTGCTCGATGCTGTATTGCTGCATCTGACTCTCGAAGCTGCGTCCGCTCGTCAGCGCCACCGAGACGGCGACGCCGACGACGATGGTGAAGATCGCCAGACCGATAACGGCCTCCAGGAGCGTGAAGCCAGAACGGGAGTCGATTCGTTTGCCCATTTCTTTGATCTTCAGATCTCGTGCCAGGCGCGGACCGACACGCTCTCGGTGACCATCTTCTCCTCGATCTCCGGCACGTTCAGATCGAGGCCGAGGTCCAGGAGGGCGCCCACGCCATCCTGGATTCGCTTGTCGTTCTTGCGAATCGTCGCGTCCCCGTCGAAGTGGAGCTTCAGGTCCTCGTGGCCCGCCCCCTCGACGGCGAGGATCTGGAGCATCCCCTCGACCGAGAGCTGGCTCTCGTGCTTGAAGTTGAGGTGAGCCTTGCTGCCGGTGACCGTGAAGACGCCGTCGACCGAGAGCTTTCCGTCGTCATCGACCGACACCTTCGCCTTCTTGCCCTTGTGCCCCTCGAAGGCCGTGCCGACCAACAGCGACCCCTCCACGGACACGCTGCTGTCGTGCTTGATCTTGAGCTCGGCCTTCTCTCTCCCCTCTCCCAGAACGATGATGTTCCCCGTGACGTTGACGGTCCCGCTGTGAACGTCCAGCTCGGCCTTCTTCTTGTCGTCGGCCATGATGATCACGTTGCCGTCCCAGTTGAGGATGGCTCCATGGTCGAGGCGGATCTCGTCGTTGATGATGAGAGTGCCCTGGCCACTGACGACGTCCCCTTCCTGCAGCCGCCACCGGGACAGCGTGTACACGCTGTCGGCATTCTGCGGCTGGCCCTCCAGGGACGAGTAGGAGTTCTTGCCCTTGACCTTCCCGCCATCCGGCGGGAGCTCGACGGCCGTCGGCAGGATCTCGTTGACACGCGCCACGATCTGATTGTAGACCTCGCCGAGGTCCTGCAGGCTGTCGCTGTAATCCGGCTGGTGGTGGATCGGCAGATCGACCTGCACCGGGTCGTCCTTCTTACTGCCGTCGAATATCGTGGTCGGAGGATGGCCGAGGAAGCTGTCCTCGGAGATCCGTCCGTTCTCGATCGCCTTGAGGACCTCCTTGAGCGTCTTGTCGTACAGCTGCTTGTTGGACAGCGCCAGGGCAGACGTGTTGCCACCATCGATCAGCAGGTCGGCGTGTTTCTTGATCTTCAGCTTGTACTTGTCGAAGTCACCGACGATGGCCATCGCCGAGATGGGGAAGGTAGTGGTCTTATCGAACCCGATCACCGCGCGCAACTGGACGTCGGCGCTACCGGCCGAGCCGACGGACGTGATCGTCCACGTCCCGTCGAGCTCCTCGACGGCCGTGGCAAAGTAGCTCCCTCCGACGGCTGCCCGGACTCGATTCCCGATGCCGTCCCCGTCAGGGTCGACCGACTGGCTGATCTCGTAGGTGCTGGCCTCGATGCCGGATTCGGCAAGGAAGAACGCCGTCTGGTGGCTCCCCCGATCGAACACCGCTCGGCTCTCCGCCGTCGACACAAGCAGCATGGCTGCGGTCAGCGACAGGAGGACCGTGTTGAAGAGTATTGCTGCCAGAAGCGCATTCCCCCGTTGCGCCCGCGGGCCGGGCCCCGAGCGAAGCCGCTCTCCCCTCGTGTCATTCATCTTCGTGCTCCTTTGCGGCCCCATGTCACGAACTCCGGCGGCGTCATGGGACGTTCAGCCATTCGGGTTGTAGATCTCGAGTGTCATGGACAGGCTTTCTTCCCTGGTGCCGATGAGCCACAGGGCGTCGATCCGGACGACGAGCAGCATAGGGTTCGTCTCGGAGACGGTCACGGTCAAGACGTCCTCGCCTCCGTCCGGATCGGTCAGTCCCGGTACGGGGTGCGTCGTCCCGTGATAGACGAGGGGCACGACGTCCGGTTGAGCGCCCTTGATCTGCTCCAGCAGGGCCTCGCACGCCGAGAGCACAGTGGTCCTGGTCTCCGATTGCTGGCGTGCGTGGGAGACCGACACCAGGACCGAGGCCAGCCCGAGCAGGCCGACAACGATCACCGCGGCGGCGACAACGGTCTCGACGAGCGTGAGTCCGTCGCTGCGCCCGTGGAGGAACCACGTGGCCCTCGTACCTTTCCGCATGGAGGCCATTCTCGTATTCCCGTGTTATCCGCGCTTCCCGACAACTCCGCATTATAAGATTATGATGCCACCGTCGAACTGACCATCGGCGCCGCCTCGCTCGCGTCGGCAGTGTCAAGAACCTGGGCAGTTACGCGCCATGGCCAACAGATATCCGGTCGAGAGTCGAATGGTGGTGAAATGGGGGTCGCGGTGGAGGTCGCCGGCTTCTCTCTGGAGGTGCCCGCTCGGCTCAGCGCTCGAGCGGATCGTCCATCCCGCGGATCCACTCCCTGACCACCGCCAGGCCCTCCTCGGGCACCAGTCGTCTCGGGAGCTCGGGCATCATGACGCCCGGCTCGGTCGACGCGATGCGGTAGACGAGGATCGACTCGTCGGGGCGGCCGGGGACGATGCCGTGGAGCAGGCCGCCCGAGCCGTGGCCGGCGGCGACCGGGGATTTCCAGACGCCGAGCTTGCGAGGGTTCTTCTGCTCGAGGCGCAGGTCGAGTCCCGCGCTGCGCGCCGGTCCGAGGGGACTGTGGCAATGGGCGCAGTTGACGTCGAGCCAGGCCCTGGCGCGCGCCTCGACGCTTCCCGATGACGGGTCCTCGAGCCGCGGCACGCGCGGCGCTCGGTCGGATGGGGGAGCGCCGTGAAGGACGCCGGCGCGCGCCCAGTGGACGAGCTGGTTCTCCTCGCCGCCGGCGTATCGGAACGACTTGTTGATGTTGCGCGCCTTGATGCCAAGCGGCTCCAGCGCGCCGTCGATCTCGTGGCAGCTCGCGCACTGGTTGGCGTTCGGCACGAGATAGCCGTTCGACCACCGCCGGCCATCGCCGTGCGTCCACTCGAGCGGGACCTCCCCTCCCTCGAGCGCCAGCGTCGCCTCGGTCTGCTCCTCGTTCCAGAGGTACGGCAGGCCGTACCAGCCGCTCTCCTCCCTGACGAGGATGCGCGACTCGATCAATCGCTCGGGTCGCGAGCGATCTTCGTCGTCGGGCGGCGCGGTGAACGTCTTCGCGATCACCGTGCCGGCCGGGAACTCGAAGACCGCGGACTCGCTGTACTCGGCGGAAGCGCCGCGAGGCAGTCGCACGAAGCGGCGCTTGCCGGCGTGGTCG
Source organism: Planctomycetota bacterium (assembly GCA_041569895.1). Taxonomy (GTDB): domain Bacteria; phylum Planctomycetota; class UBA8108; order UBA8108; family JACQVS01; genus JBFFXF01. The sequence goes on from JBFFXF010000094.1 coordinate 8,983, forward strand.
GCGAAGAGCTCGGTGTTGAGGTCGTAGGGGATCACGCCGTCGACCGGCCGCTGCGAGGCGCCGTTGCCCTCGAAGAGCCCCCAGGCGGAGAGGCGCGAGGGCGCCCTGCGGTAAAAGAGCGGCGCCGCGGCGCTCGTGCGCGCGGGAGGCGGGTGGCGCTCGACCTCGACCGGCGGCAGCGGATCGAGCGATCCGTTGAACGGGGTGACATCGCGCTCGATCGGCGCCGTGCCGGCCGCGAGGCGATCCGGAGTCAGCAGAGGAAAGTTGACGTTGGCGAAGGTGGCGTCGCCGTTGCGCTCGAGCCGGAGTCCGAGGGAGGGAGGCAGCTCGCCATCGACGAGCTTGGCGCGGTCGACGATGCCGTCCCAGAAGATGTCGGGAAACGGCGACAGCACGGGGCGCAGCAGCGCGCCGATGCGGCCCGCGGGATCGCGCCCGCTCTCGCCGAAGACGTTGTCGTGGATGTGGATTCCCTCCGGGTAGGGGTCGTAGCCCGGATCCGCGTAGAGCCGCTCCGTGATCAGGATGCTCAGCACCGAGAGGTTCGAGGTGCGGTGGTCGCGGATGCGATTCTCGAAGATCTCGACGTGGTCGGTCGACATCACCATGACGCCGGTCCCTGGCGGCACCGTGGCGACCAGCGCCCCCGGCGGCGCGAAGTTGTCGAGGTTGTTGCCGGCGATCTCGTTGCGGAAGACGCGGACGTTGCGCCCGTTGGTGACGTCGAGCTCGGGGAGGTCGACGACGAGGATCCCGCCCGTGTTGCCGCGAGCGATGCAGTCGTGCACGTCGGCCCCGATGCAGTTCTCGATCTCGACGCCGACGACATTGCGCTCGGCGCGACAGCGGCGCACGACAACGTCGTGCGACTGGCCGACGTAGATCCCCGCATCCGATGCGCCGATGGCGACGCAGTCCTCGACGAGCACGTCCTCGCACTGGACGGGATAGATGCCGTACGCGCCGTTCTCCCGGTGGGGACCGCGCGTCCACTCGACACGGACTCGTCGCACCGTGACGCCCCTGGCGCCGACGATCTTCAGCGCGTTGCCGCGCGTGTCCTCGATGGCCAGGTCCTCGATCAGGAACGCGTCGCCGGTGACCTCGAGGCCCTTGTTGCCGGACTTCTGCTCGCGAAAGGAGAGCCGCGTCCGATCGGGTCCGGCGCCGCGGATGGTGAGTCCGGCGGTCGTCGCCATCAGCTCGGTGTCGAGGGCGTAGATCCCCGCGGCGAGCTCGATGACGTCACCGGGCAGGGCGCGGATGAGCGCGAGCTGCAGGTCGCGCCTCGCATGCGGACCGGGCTCGATCGAGTGCACCTCGCGTTGCGCCGGCGCGCAGGCGAGAACGAGCAGGGTGAGGAGCGAGTGGCAGGCGGTCATGGTCAGCCGCCGCACAGTATGCACGAACGCGCGCCGTTGTGAAACGGCGAGGCGTGCGAGGCCCCGGACGGCTCGCCGGAGCCATCGGGGGCCTCGCGCCGGTCCGCGCAGCGACTCACTCGCGGACGCAGGTCGGCACCTCGCAGCCGGCCCCGACGTCGGGCTCGGCGGTGCTCGTGTCGCAGACCGCGAACGGCTCCGGCGGCGGCGGACCGCCGAGGAACTGGAAGTTCAGCGAGTAGGAGGGATCGGCGATATTGACCTCGCCGTCGGCGTTGGTGTCCGCGGCGGCGAAGCAGCCGGGCGGCGGGCCGCCGAGGAACTGGAAGTTGAGCGAGGCCGACGGATCGGAGATGTTGAGCTCCCCGTCCCCGTTGACGTCGCCCCGCGTGAACGGCCCGACACCGTCGCAGGCATCGCCGACTCCGTTGCCGTCCTCGTCCTCCTGGCCGGGGTTGGCGTCCTCCGGGCAGTTGTCACAGAGGTCGCCGACACCGTCGCCGTCGCCGTCCGCCTGGTCGTCGTTGGAGACCGCCGGGCAGTTGTCGCACACATCGCCGACGCCGTCCCCGTCACCGTCCGTCTGGTCCTCGCTGGCGACTGCGGGGCAGTTGTCGCAGAGATCGCCGAGACCGTCGCCGTCGCCGTCGGCCTGGCCGGCGTTCGATACCGCCGGGCAGTTGTCGACGTTATCCGTGACTCCGTCGCGGTCGACATCGGAGAGCGTCGTACTGATGCGCATCCAGTTCACCGAGGTGTCGTTGCCATCGGCGGTGTTGCCCGTGGGTCCCACGGGCGTGAGCGCGAGCTCGACGACGCTCCCCGCCGCGATCGCGGTCGTCACGACGCGCGTGATGCTCGTCTCCCCGGACGTCGCGGCGCTGTCCACCTCGACACCGTCGACGAGCACGATGCCGGTGACGCCGCCGCCGCGAGGATCGACCTTGCGCACGTGCCACACGATCGACACCGTGGCGTCGCGGTCGCTGGTCCAGCGGCGGATCGGCCAGTGCTCGACGCCGTTGTTTGCGCCGCTCGGGTGGAGCTCCTCCTGACCTATGAACGTGAACGGCGCGCCGCTCGGCGTCAGGTCCCACTGGCCGTTGTCGCGCCAGTTGTTGCCGCCGGGGCTCACGGCGCCACCCTCCTCGCACGTCACTCCAAGGCACCCGCACGAATTGGTGAACGGAATGAAGTCCTCCGGCTGGTAGGTCCCGTCCTCGTCGGCTGTGAGGTTGTAGTACCCGTTCGACCAGCCGTTCTCGCCCTGGGCGCCCGTCGTCGACCAGTCGGCGATCGAGTCGGCGATGACGTTCGGGACGTTCGCGTCGGTGGGGTCCCAGCCGAGCGCGAAATCGAGCCCGTCGTCGAAGCCGTCGTCGTCGCTGTCCGGATCGAGCGGACCGGGGTCGTCCCCATCGAGCAGGCCGTCGTCGTCGCTATCGGCATCGACCGGGTCCGATCCGCCCGACACCTCGGCGCCGTCGCCGAGGCCGTCGTCGTCCGAGTCCGCGTCGTTCGGGTGAGTACCGAGCGCGAGCTCTTCCGAGTCCGTGAGCCCGTCGCCGTCGGCGTCTGCGCCTCCGCCCGCGAAATCGCCGACCGATCCGAAGAGCGCCTCCCACTCGTCCGGCAGGCCGTCGCCGTCGCCATCGGTGGTTTCCGGGCAGTACACCACGCCGGTGTAGAAGCCCAGTCCCGCGCCGACGTCGTCGATGGCGCCGGAGACGAAGTCCCCGCCCTGGAGGGGAAGGTTGCGGCCCGCCGACGCGAGGTTGCCGCTCGCGACGCCGTAGGAGGCCGGGTTGCTGCCGGTCCAGTCGGGCTGCAGGTCCATCGACCTCGACGCGACCCGGTAGCCGTTGACGACCAGACTGATCGTCTGGAGGCCGACATGATCGACGTCCGTCGACCAGGCCAGGTCGACGCTGCCGCCGTCGATCACGCTCCGCGGCAGCAGGTAGCGCAGCGTCGCGACGTCAAGGCCACCGTTGCCGGCCTGCCTGAGGACGAGCGTGTTCCGGGCCTCGTAGACGAGCGAGAGGCCGACGGTCGATCCGCCGCTCTCGAATATGACCTCGCGCTGTCCCCCCGTCTTCTCCTCGAAGTCGATTGCGGCGGTGAACGTCGCATCGGTCGTGTCGAAGCCGCTCCGCTCCCACGTCGGCAGCGCGGCGACGGCGTTGAAGAGCTCGGTCGCCGCCTCGGGGAGCGTCGCCGCGCAGTCCTGCGCCGGCTGGCTCGCGGGGTCGGCGGGATCCGTGCCCCCGGCGACTTCCGCCCCGTCCGGGAAGCCGTCGCCGTCGGTGTCGGGGTTCAGCGGATCCGGGTCGTCGCCGTCGAGGAGACCATCGCCGTCGGTGTCCGCACTGCGCGGGTCGGTGCCGCCGGCGGACTCCTGGTCATCGTTGATGCCGTCGCCATCGCTGTCGGCGGAGGTCGGGTCGAGGCCGGCGGCCAGCTCCTCGCCATCGGTGAGCGAGTCGCCATCGGTATCGCCGGCCGGGTCGAGGTCGGCGCCGTAGAGGGCCTCGAGCTCGTCGATGATGCCATCCGCGTCCGCGTCGGTCGTCGGCAGGCAGGGCACGGCGCCCGACCAGAACGTGAGTCCCTCCACGAGGTTGATGGTCCCGGAAGTGAAGTCGATCCCCCGCAGCGAGCCGTTCGCGCCGGTGCCGGCGAAACCGGTCGTCTCGAGCCCGAAGGAGGCGTCGTCCGTGCCGCTCCAGTCGCCACCGAGGTCCAGCGACTGCGACCCGACGGCCACACCGTTGACGAAGAGCGTGATCGTCTGCTGCTGGATGTTGTTGAGGACGTCGTAGCTCCACGCGACCTCGACGTCGCCGCCGGCGACCAGTGACTGCGGCAGCGACCATCGGACCGTGGCGAGGGCGAAGCCACCGCTTCCGGCGGCCCGCAGGACGAGCGTGTTCGTCGCCTCGTAGGTGAGCGAGAAGCCGAACGTGCCGCCGCCGGTCTCCCAGATGAGCTCGCGCGTACCGGTCGGCTTGGGCTCGAAGTCGATGACGGCCCGGAACGTCGCATCCGTCGTGTCGTAGCGTCCGGTGTGATCCGGCACGCCGTCGCCGTCGACGTCCGCGGTGCCGCCGCTTTGCGTGTTCTGGTAGTCCTGGAACCGGCCGAGCGTCACGCGTGTCTCGGTCGGCTCGCCCAGGTCGGCGAAGCTCGCGACGCCCTCGCAGGTCACCGGCGGGAGGCTCGCGGCGTCGAGCGGATCCGAGCCGGCGGCGACCTCGACGCCGTCGCCGAGGCCATCGCAGTCGGTGTCCGCGATCGTCGCCTCCGTGCCGTGCACGAAGACCTCGTCACCGTCGGAGAGCCCGTCGCCATCGCTGTCGGCGTTGGTGGGATCGGTGCCGATGTCGATCTCCGCGCCGTCGTCGAGTCCGTCGCCGTCGCTGTCCGCGAGGACGGGATTCGTGCCTCTGGCGAACTCGTCGACATCGCTGAGCCCGTCCATGTCCGCGTCCGCGCCGTCGCCGCCCAGCAAGGCGAGCGTGCCGGGCGTGTACAGCCGTTCCCACTGGTCCGGAAGGCCATCCCCGTCCTCGTCGGTGGTCTCCGGAACGTAGAAGGTGTCGGGGTGGAACCTCAATCCGCCGCCCTCGCCGACCAGGATGACTCCAGAGGTGAACTCCGCGATGTTGGGCGGGCGCCCGACACCTGCGGTGTCGTTCCGTGCGGTGCCGAAAGCGCCGTTGTTCCCGCCGCACCAGTCGTTGGTTCCCTGGTTGCCGGTCTGCGACGCGACCGTCAGGCCGTTGATGACGAGCGCCTGGGTCTGGAGGCCAGCGCCGTTGTCGGCGTCGAAGGTCCACGCGACGTCGACGTTGCCGGCTTCGACGAGACTCGGCGGCAGGGCGAAGATCGCCTCGAGGATGTTGTTGTTGGTGCTGACCCTCGCCGCGACACGGTTGCCGACCTCGTAGACGAGCGAGCAGCCGGTGGTCAGGCCGCCGGTCTCGAAGAGCACCTCGGGGACGCCCCCGGTCTTGGCGTCGAAGTCGACCGTGAGCTCGAAGGTCGCATCGAGCCGGTCGACGTTCGCGAACTCCCCAACCGTCCGGTTGTTGTACGTCGGAATGTTGCCCGTGGCGTCCCAGATCTCTCCTGGAGCGCCGAGCGTGCTGACGTCGGCGCCAGTGATCACCGGGGCCGCGGCGGCGGCGCAGACGAGCGCTGAAGTGAAAGCAAATGCCCTGAGTGCACTCATGGAACCCTCCTCCCCGAAGCAGCGGCTTGCGGTGTCGCTCACTCGATTTGACTGAAAAAACACGGCGGGGCCCGACCCACGCCCGTCGACCCAGGATTTCGAGTCTAACCGCGCTCCGGCGCTGCGATCCACAGAAAAACCGGTGGCCGGTGACACTTCTGTTGACAGCTCCCGGAATTGAATGTTTCATTGACGGAACTGGAAGGTCTCATTCAGGGTCGAGTCACCAGGGGAGGGTAGGGTCATGCATCTCCGTTGCAACCGGTCTCGGACCATCGCGATCGCGGCGATCACGGGTGTTCTCGTCGGGCTCCTCAGCGTCGCGCGCGGCGCCAATGTCACCGACATCGAGGCGCTCGAGCCCACCGAGGTCATCAACGACGCGACGCCGAACGAGAACGGTGTCGTGCTCGGCGGCTACGAGGACTACCAGACGCGCCTCGGCGGAGGGCTCGATGTCCTCGACGCGACGTTCGTGGCGTTCATCGACTTCGCCCCCAAGGACCTCGGTGATCGCGAGCTCATCTGGGAGACCGGCGGCGGCACGATCGGCTTCTCGCTCACCTACGAGGTGCCCAACTCGCTGGTCCTGCGGGCGAGCGGCAACGGCGGCTTCTCGCTGGCGGTCGCGCGCTGGATGGTGCCGGACTCGATCATCGACGACCTCGAGATCGAGCTCGGCTGGACGTACGACGTCGACAACGGCGAGGACGGACCCGGCGGCCGGCCGCTCCAGACCATCGGTCTCCTCGTCAACGGCGTGCGCGTCCGGGCGGTGAGCATGGATCTGGGCGGCGACTGGAGCGGAACGAACAACGCATCGTTCGGTCTCGAGACCAGCGGCTTCGCCGGCACCGGCCGGAACACCGTGCTGCGCGGCGTCAGCTTCGCGAGCGGCGCCATCGACACGGTCGCCGGGCTGACGTTCTGGTCGGATGCGAACTGGGTGCCCCCGACGACCGATACGGACGGGGACGGTCTGCCCGACGAGTACGAGAACCTCTACTTCCCGGGCAGCCTCGCGGAGCTCGGAGCCGGGGACCGGGACGGCGACGGGTTGAGCGACATCGACGAGTTCGCACGCGGGGCCAACCCGCTCGTCGAGGACAGCGACGGCGACGGCATCACCGACGGCGACGAGGTCGAGGAGGGGCTCGATCCGATGCTGAGGGACACCGACGGCGACGGGATCGACGACAACGACGAGCTGAACGGCGATCCCGCGACCGATCCCCGAAAGGCCGATACGGACGGAGACGCCTTCTCGGACGGCACGGAGCTGATCGAGGGCTCGGATCCGACCGATCCCGCGAGCGTCCCGCTCCAGATCTGCGAACCATTCCCGCCGGACGTCCCCACCGAGACCATCACCGCTCTCGGCACCATCGCCGGCGGCGCCGCGCACCCGTGGCACAACAACATCGACCGGATCGACGTCACCTTCACCGTCTCCGTCGACTTCGAGGCGAAGCTCTCCGGCGGGCGCGAGGTGATCTTCGAGACCGGCGGGGCCACCGTCGGCACGTCGATCGTCTACGAGACGCCGAGCACCGTCGTGCTCAGGTCGGTCGGCGTCGGCGGCAACGCGCTCGCGACGCTTCGTTTTGCCCTCTCCGAACGGCTGATCGACGAGGAGGAGGTCAACCTCGCGTGGACGTACGATGTCGACCACGCCGGCCTCCAGACGGTCTCGTTGATCGTCAACGACTTCGTCGTGCGCAGGCTGTCGATGAACCTCGGCGGCGACTGGACCGGGAACAACGCCATCTCCTTCGGCGTCGCGAGCACGAATCTGGCGGCCGCCGGAAACAACACGCCACTGAGCGGTGGCGCCTTCGTGTCGGGGCTCATCTTCGACTTCGACCCGGGCTTGCAGCTCTTCAGCGGCACGGTCTACTGCCCCGAGTCCACCGACAGCGACGGCGACGGCCTTCCGGACGAGTGGGAGCAGCTCTACGCGGCGCTCGGGAGCCTCGGAGGCGGCGATGCCGACGACGCCGACGGCGACGGCGTCAGCGATGCAAAGGAGTTCGCCCTCGGTTCGAACCCGACGGCGGGCGACACGGACCTCGACGGACTCAACGACGGCGATGAGGTCGCTCTCGGCACCGACCCCGTCAACCCGGACACGGACGGCGACGGGCGTACGGACAACGAGGAGGTCAACGGGAATCCGAAGACCGATCCGCTGAACCCCGACACCGACGGTGACGGGTTCACCGACGGCCGCGAGCTCGTCCGCGGTTCCGATCCCAACGACGCCGACAGCGTGCCGCCGCCGTGTGTCGCCGACCTCGGCGAGCCGACCGAGGTGATCAGCGAGGCGACCCCGAACGAGAACGGCACCGTGATCGGCGTCTACGAGGACTACCAGACGCGCAACGGCGGCGGCTGGGACCGCATCGACGCCACGTTCACCGCGCTGCTCGATTTCGAGCCGAAGCTCGAGGGCATCCGCGAGATCATCTGGGAGACCGGCGGCGGCGGCAACGGGTTCTCGCTCGCCTACGAGGTCCCGAACCTGCTGGTGCTCCGCGCCGCCGGCGGAGCGCAGGGCGGCAACGCGCTCGCCAAGATCCGCTTCATCCTGCCGCAGAGCGTCATCGACGGGCCCGAGGTCGAGGTCGCGTGGAGCTACGACGTCGGCGTCGGTGTCGATGATGCCGGCAACCAGCTGCAGACGATCGCGCTCTTCATCGACAACGTCCAGGTCGGCTCGGTGACCGCCAACCTCGACAACAACACCGGGGACTGGAGCGGGACGAACAACGCCGGCTTCGGCCAGAACGCCGGCGCTGTCGCGGGCGCCGACGGTGGTGGTAACCTTCCCGGTCCGCACGCGGCCTTCACGTCGGGATTCATCGACACCGGCGAGGGGCTGAAGTTCTACAGCGACCGGATCTTCTGCCCCGACACCTCGGACTCCGACGGCGACGGTCTGCCGGACAACTGGGAGCGACTCTACGCAGGCGGCCTCGACACCCTCGGCGAGGGCGATGCGGATGGCGATGGCCTCACCGACGCGGAGGAGCTCGCCGCCGGGTCCGACCCGACCAACGAGGACACCGACGGCGACGGCCTCTCAGACGGCATGGAGATCGCCAACAACACCGACCTCTTCAGCCGGGACACCGACGGCGATGGCCGCACCGATGGCGACGAGGTCAACGGCGATCCCGCCACCGACCCCACCAACCCCGATTCGGATGGCGACGGTTTCCCCGACGGTGCCGAGGTGGCGGCCGGAACCGACCCGAACGACGCGGCCAGCGTGCCCGAGCAGGAATGCGCTCCCGACCTCGACTTCCCGACCGAGATCATCAACGCGCTCGGCGTGCTGCCGACCTACGACCTCAGACCGCCGAGCGATCCGTTCGATCCCGACATCCGGACGCTCGACCAGCGCGACGCGACGTTCCTGGTCTTCATCGACTTCGATTCGAAGGTCGATGGCGAGCGCGAGGTGATCTGGGAAACCGGTGGCGGGACGATCGGCACGTCGCTGGTCTACGAGGCTCCGGATACGCTCGTGCTTCGGTCCGCCGGCAGCGGCGGCTTCGTGCTCGCGACCGCCTCGCACCAGCTCACTCCGGCTCAGATCGATGACGGCGAGCTCCTCGTCGCGTGGACGTACGACGTCGATCACGGGGCGCTCTCGACCATCAGCCTGTGGATCGAGGAGGTCCTCGTCGCCTCCGCCACTGCGACGCTCGGCGCGGACTGGAGCGGTGGCAACGCGGCTGCCTTCGGGGTGGCGAGTGATTCGATGGCCGGCACGGGGATGAACTCCGTGATCACCGGCGTCGACTTCGTCTCCGGCCTGATCAACCTCGACGAGGGGCTGCAGTTCTTCGAGGACACGCTCTGGTGTCCCGACGGCGAGCCGCCGGTGGTGGGAACGCCCTTCCTCCGCGGCGACACGACGGGTGACGGAGCGCTCAACATCACCGATGCTGTCAGGATCTTCGGGATCCTCTTCCTCGGCGAGCCGGACGTCACCTGCCAGGAGGTGAAGGACGTCAACAACGACGGCGCGGTCAACATCACGGACGGGATCCGGGTGCTCGGCTTCCTGTTCCTCGGCCAGGAGGCGCCGGAGTCGCCCGGACACGAGAACTGCGGCACCGACCCCGATGAGCCCGGCTCGCCGGGCGATCTCGGCTGCGAGTCGTTCTCGTTCTGCGAGGGCTAGCCTGGGTTTTTCTCGCCGTGGTCGAGTAAAACCCAGGTTGGCGCGAAAAGGAGCGGCTCTTGATGTACACGGGCGGCTTGCATAAAAGAACAGACCTGGCGACCAGGTATGGCCAGCGTTTGTCCCAACCCGGATTTCTCTCGCGAGACGCGAGAAGAATCCGGGCTAGTCTGAAATAAGGGCGCGAGGCGATTTATCGATGGGGGAGAGCGTGTCATTTGCAAGTCGATCGGCCTGGCGGACCGCGTTGCCCGCGGTCGCGTTGCTGCTGTCGTTGTCGTGGGCGCGTCCCGTCGACGCGCAGGTGGTGATCAACGAGCTGCTCGCCGCCAACCGGCAGACGAACCGCGACGAGGACGGAGACAGCTCGGACTGGGTCGAGCTGGTCAACGCCGGAGCCGTGGCCGTCGACCTCGAGGGGTGGTCGCTGAGCGACTCGCCCGCGGAGCCGCGCAAGTGGGTCTTCCCGCCGGCGACACTTCAACCGGGCGAGTACCTCCTCGTCTGGTGCTCCGGCAAGGACCGCGCGCAGATCCCGGCGGAGCTGATCACCGAGCCGGGATCGACAATTCCCTTCACCGCGAGCCTGGTGTCGCTCGAGGCCGAGTGGCGCTACACGTTCGGCGTCCCGCAGGCGGAGGGGCCTCCATCCGACTGGATGCTGCCCTCTTTCGGCGACTCGTCCTGGCCGACCGGCCGGCCCGGCTTCGGCTTCGGCGATGGCGACGACACGACGGTGCTGCCCGAGGGGATCGGCGCCGCCTTCCTGCGGCACGAGTTCACCGTCGCCCCCGGCGTCCGGCCGGCGAACCTCTTCCTCCAGGTGCGCTTCGACGACGGATTCGTCATGTATCTGAACGGCGAGCGGCTCCTCTCGGTGAACTTCCCCGAGAACGAGGAGCCGGTCTTCGCCAGCATCGCGTCGCGTTCGGCCGAGGCGAGCCGGGAGCGCCGCTTCGACCTCGGCGACCCGGCCGTTCTGCTGCGCGACGGTCGGAACGTCGTCGCGTTCGCTCTGCTGAACCGCTCGCCGACCAGCAGCGACCTGTCGTTGATTCCGGAGCTCGGCACGGTCCCGCCGGTCTTTCACACCAACTTCCGGCTCGACGCGGATGGCGAGAGTGTCGTTCTCTCGACGCCGGACGGACGCGTCGCCGACCGCGTGGACTTCCCGCCGCAGATCGCCGACCAGACGTTCGCACGGTCTCCGGATGGCGAGGGGCCGTTTCTCTTTCACCTCGAGCCGACGCCGGCGGCCGCGAACGCCGGTCCGTCGTCCTCCGACCCCCTCGTGGTCGGCGACACGACCTTCAGCGTCGACCGCGGTTTCCACGACGCGCCGTTCGACGTCGAGATCACCACGACGACGCCCGGCGCCATCATCCGATACACGCTCGATGGCAGCGCGCCGACCGAGAACCACGGCACGATCTACGCCGGACCGATCCAGGTCGCGGACACGACGACGCTGCGCGCCGCGGCGTTCAAGGCCGGCCTCCGCGCCAGCAACGTGGATACGCAGACGTACGTTTTCCTCGAGACGCCCGAGGGAGGCGGCGTGCTCAACCAGTCACGGCGGCCGCCCGGCTTTCCGCTCACGTGGCAGGGCACGTCCGGCTCCCGCAGCGCCGACTACGAGATGGATCCCCGGATCGTTTCGGACACGACTTCGCGCTTCTTCGATCCCCGCGTCGAGGAGGGGCTGCTGGCGCTGCCGGTGATGTCGCTCGTCCTGGACCGCGCCGACCTCTTCGATCCGCGCCGCGGCATCTACGTCAACCCGACCGCCGCCGGGCCGGCGTGGGAGCGCCCGTGCTCGGTCGAGTTCTTCACGCCGGACGGCTCGCGGGAGTTCCAGGTGAACGCCGGCCTGCGGATCCAGGGCAACGCCAGCCGGAGCCTGAACCGGCCGAAGCACAACATGCGCCTGCTGTTCAAGACGATCTACGGTCCCGGCAAGCTGCGCTTCCGGCTCTTCAAGGACAGCGACGTCGAGGAGTTCGACACTATCGTGCTCCGCGGCGGCAACGGCGACTCGTGGTTCCACCCGAACCAGACGCAGCAGACGCGCGCGCAGTACATCCGCGACCAGTGGCACCGCGACACGCAGTTCGCGATGGGTCAGCTGACGGCGCACCAGATCTACGCCAGTCTCTACATCAACGGGCTCTACTGGGGCGTGTACCACATCTTCGAGCGCCCCAACGCGTCCTTCCTCGCGTCGTATCTCGGCGGCGAGGAGGAGGAGTACGACGCGTTCAACGTCGACAAGGTGGTCGACGGCGACATGCGCGCCTGGAACGAGATGGTGGCGCTGGTCAACCGCGGCGTCAGGACGCTCGATGACTGGAACGCGGTGCAGGAGTACCTCGACCCGGTCAACATGATCGACTTCCTGCTGGTGAACTTCTACAGCGGCAACGTCGACTGGGATCACCGCAACTGGTACGGCGGCCGTCGCCGCCTGCCCGGCGCGCAGTTCAAGTTCTTCTGCTGGGACGCCGAGCGCACTTTCTGGAACTTCGGCGAGAACCGCGTCAACCTCAACAACGCCGCGCGGCCGACGGGGCTCAACCAGCGCATGCGGCAGTTCCCGGAGTACCGGATCCTCTTCGCCGATCGAGCGCACCGGCATCTCTTCAACGACGGCGCGCTGACGCCGGAGGAGGCCGATGCTCGCTGGATGGCCCGCGCGACGGAGATCGAGGCGCCGCTCTCGGCGGAGGCCGCCCGCTGGGGCGACAACAAGCGGCCTTCGGCTCCCTACACGCGCGACGTCGAGTGGGCGGCCGAGCTGCGAAGCCTGCGCGGCCGGTGGTTCCGCCAGCGCACCGCGGTGCTGCTCGGCCAGCTGCGGGCGCTCGGGCTCTACCCCCGCGTCACGGCGCCATCCTTCAATCAGCACGGCGGACGCGTGGCGCGCGGGTTCGAGCTGGTCATCAGCGCGCCGGCGGGCACCGTCCTCTACACCCTCGACGGCACCGACCCCCGTCTCCCCGGCGACACGAGGTCGCCCGAAGCGCTCGAGTCGACCGGTGCACCGATCGCTCTCGAGCGCACCGCGGTCGTCATGGCGCGGGCCCTCGATGGTGGAGAATGGAGCGCGCTCAACGAGGCGACCTTCGTGGTCGAGGGGACCGTTCCCCTGCGCATCACCGAGATCCACTACCATCCGGCCCCGCCGGCGGGCGGACTCGAGGCGGACGAGTTCGAGTTTTTGGAGCTGAAGAACATCTCCGGCGCGCCGGTCGAGCTCGACGGCGTGCGGCTCGAGGGCGGCATCGCCTTCGATTTCACCGATTCCGAGATTGCCCGGCTCGGCCCGGGCGAGCTCCTCGTGGTGGTGGAGAACATCGCGGCGTTCCGCTCGCGCGGCGACGTCGATGGGGTCGCCATCGCCGGTCAGTACGCCGGACGGCTGAGCAACTCGGGCGACGAGCTCATCCTGCGGGGGCCATCCGACGAGGAGCTGTTGAGGTTCACGTACTCCGATAGCTGGTATCCGGAGACCGACGGCGGCGGGCGCTCGCTGGTGCTCGTCTCCGACGACGTCCCGGTCGAGGAGCTCGGCAGCGCCGCGAGCTGGAAGGCGAGCGCGCTACCGGGCGGATCACCGGGCGCCGACGAGCCGGCGGGCGACGCCACGGGAGGCCAGATCCCGTCCGATCTCAACCAGGATGGCCGGCTCGACCTCTCGGACGCGGTGCGGCTGCTGCTCTACCTCTTCGCCACCGGGGACGATCGACCGTCGCGGCTGCCGTGCGGGGAGGGAACGCTCGACGACGAGAGCAACCGCTCGATGCTCGACGCGAACGGTGACTCGGCCGTCAACCTGGCGGACACCATCACCGTCCTCAACTATCTCTTCCTCGCGGGTGACGCGCCGGCGCTCGGGGCGGAGTGCGTCGAGTTGCCCCGCTGCCCCGACCGCTGCGCGGCGGACTGACGCCGGCGGGACTGTCCCTACCGGCGATCCTGTCGAAGCTCGCGCGCCTCGCGGATGGCCCGCTCGACGATGCGAGTGGCCTCGTCCGTCCGACCGTCGGCGATCAGCCGCGTGATCTCCCTCGCGAGCCGGCCCATCAACCGGCCCACACGTTGACGCGAGTCCGGACCGGGACCGGCGCCGGGCTGACCGCCGGCTCCCGGAAATGGCGGCGCCGGGCCGTCACCGGACCACGCCTCGCTGTCGGGAATCGGTGCGCCGAGGATGCCGTACCGGACGCGCGTGTCGATGTCGAGCGCACGCCCCGCCGGCAGCCTGGCGATGTCGCCCGCGCCGTCGGCCCCGCGAAACGGCCTGCCGCCGAGCACCAGACGCTCTCGTCCCTCCGCGTGGAGGGCCAGCGAGGTGATGCGCCGGTCGGCGATCTCGACGAGACCGTCCCACTCGAGCTCGACGCGGTGCTCGAATGAACCGCCGCCGCCGGGACGGCTCCCGGTGACATCCGACCGTCCGGTGATGCGGAAACGAACGGCGTCGTCGCCGGTCGCGCCGAGACGCGTGGCGCGAAACTCGAGCGCGCGCGCCTCGCCCCGATTGCCGGGCACCGGCGAATCGAGGGGTCGCACGTCGAGCTGGCCGAGGTAGGCGTGCGAGACGATGTGGCGCGCGAGCTGCCGCGGCAGCTCGATCGCGCGCGACTCCTCGCCGTCGTCCGCGCCGGCGAGCGCGCGGGCGAGGGCCTCCTGCATCGAGGGCGGGATGTCGAAGATGTCCTCGATGTAGCGCTCCTGGCTGGTGCAGTCTGTGAGCAGCACGCCGTCGTCCCCGACGGCGCGACCGCGGACGCGCGCCACCACGGTGCCCCGCTGCCTCGGCGGCGTCGCGGGGCAGTACTCGTCGCCGGAGTGCGGCGCGACCGCTGGCAGCTCCGTCCCGGCGTCCGCGACCGCGGGCAGCGGCGCGCCGGGATAGCGCATGAAGCGCTCGGCGTCGACCGGTGTCGCCGCCGCGGGGAAGTGGCGGTGTCGCTCGACGACGCGGTCGAGGAAGGGCGCCACGCTCGAGGTGTCGTCGAAGCTCAGCGCCCACGCGAGGACCTTGCCGGCGCCGTTGGCGACACAGATTCCCTGCGGTGCGGGCTTCGACCGGCCGATCTCCCGCAGGAAGGCGCCCTCGACGCCGCCCGGGGGGTTGTTGACCAGCGCGGCCTTGAGGGCGACCGGGACGAAATCGCGGTTGACCCGCTCGATGACGTCGTCGCGCGAGAAGACCACCTCACGGGTGGCTCCGGCGAACACTCAGCACCGGGCGTCGTCGACCGGCCGGTCGATGAACACCCAGAGGAGCAGCGGCTTCTTCGTGCGACGCGCCTCGAGGAGGCCGTCGAGCAGGC
>JBFFXF010000095.1:0-23988 GCA_041569895.1 Planctomycetota bacterium
CGGAGATCGCCGTCCGCCGCAAGGAGCGCCGCACTGTCCTGCTCACAAGGGTGCTGGCCCGGATTGCCCGACCGCCGGACCGGCTGACGGCGTTCACGCGCTGGGTGCTCCAGCTCGGCCGGCTCGGCGCGCCGATCTTCTCCAATCCGGTGTTCATCAAGGAAGTTCAGTCCGAGTTCTCGGGCAAGCCGCGGTTCCGGCGGATCGTCTTCTGGGCCTCGCTGGCGCTCTTCTTCCTGCTCTCGCTCGTCGACAACGGCGTCAGGGTGTCGATCGGCGTGCCGTTCATGTTCGGGCTCGGCATCCTGGTCCTCGTCATTCCCGGCGTCGTCGCGTCGTCGGTGACGCGCGAGTTCGAGCAGGGGAGCATCGACCTCCTGCGCGGCACGCTCCTGCCGATGCGCTCGATCCTGGCGGGCAAGGCGTTCGCGGGCGCCTTCGCGTGGGTGGGCATCGCCGCGGCGCTCCTCATCGTGGTCTTCGTGCGGCCGATGTTCGCCGATCCCGCGAGCGACTACTGGGGACGTGGGAACTGGCATCCGCCGCACGGGTGGATCCTCACCGTCGGCGACGCCCTGGTCGTCGTCGTCGGCGGCCTGACCTGCGCTTTCGCCATCGCCCTGTCGGCGCTGATGGGCGTCATCTTCCGCCGCTCGGTGACCGCGATGACGTGCTCGTACCTGGCGCTCGGCGGGCTCTTCATCCTGCTCCCCGTCCTGATGGCGGTGACGTTCGACGTCGACTATGACCTGCCGGACGAGATGCTCGCGGTAGCGCTCAATCCCTTCGCCGTCTTCGGCGTGTGTTTCATGGACAACGACTGGAACTGGACGGGAAGCACCGTGCTGCTCTTCAGCGTCCTCTACGGCGGGGCGACGGTGGGTCTCTGGCTGCTGGCAGTCTCGGTCGCGACGACGAGCGCGGAGCGGGACGTTTAGCGACGAGAATCGGATCGGACTCCGAGTCCGACTCCGTCCGAGTCCGAGGACCGACACCGAGCGGTCCACGGTCACGGTCACGGTCCACGGTCACGGTCCACGGTCACGGTCCACGGTCACGGTCCACGGTCACGGCCTCGGGACCGGGCACGGGACCGGGAACGGGAACGGGAACGGGAACGGGACCGGAACCCGCGACGAGCGCGTCAGCTCCGTGACTCGAGCGCCGCGAGGCGCTCGGCGATCGGCGGGTGGCTGCGGAAGAAGGGACTCGAGGCGTCGCTGCCGCTGCCGCTGACGCTGCGGAGGAAGTCGACCAGCCCGTCACGCGAGAACCCGGCCCTCGCCGCGAGGTCGGCTCCGACCCGGTCCGCCTCGAGCTCGCGGTCGCGCGAGTAGCCATCCTGGAGGAAGTGCTCCAGTCCGCGGATGGCGTTCGCCAGCAAGGCGCCGCGTCCGAACGTCAACAGACGCACGCCGGCGCGCGCCACCGTCGTCGTGGCGAAGCTGCGCGCCGCGTGGCGGCGATCGATGTGAGCCACCTCGTGGCCGATGACGCCCGCGAGACGGCTGTCGTCGCCGCCGCAGAGCTCGACCAGACGTCGCGTCAGGAAGACGCTGCCCCCGGGAATCGCCATGGCGCCGGCCTCGGCGCCCTCGATGATCGCGAAACGGTACTTGATCTCGTGCCGCGAGCCGACGGCGGCGATCGCCCGCCCGATGCGCAGCACCCGCTCCTGCGCCGGAATGTCGTCGGCGAGCGGATGGCGCGAGAGAACCCGGGCGGTGAGCGCCTTCCCGGCCTGGTGCTCGTAGCGCGCCAGCGGACTTCCCTCGACCTCCTCGCCGGTGAGGAGCTCCTCGCCCGCGCGCTTGACGTCACGCACGCGACGGCCGGAACGCCTGCCGACGGCGGGCGCGGTGCGATGGAAGAACGCCAGCCAGATCAGCAGGAGGATGAACAGCACGAGGAGCACCTTCTGCAACATACTCTCGATTGTAGTTCGCGCCGCGACCGAAAAAGCGCTTTTTTCCCGCAAACGACCGCGATATAGTTCGGCCGCGGAGGTCATGCCCGAAAACGAAGAACACCAGCAGCCGGCGGCGGAGACACCGTCGGAGACGCCGTCCGGGACGCCGCCGGCTACCCCGTCGGAGCCATCGCCTCCGTCGCCCCGGTCGGGCGTCGTCGAGTACGTGCCGCTCGGCTGGAGGGGCATGGTCCCCATCCTGCGGTCGCGTCGCACCGTGCGGATCGACTTCGACCGGCGCGTCATCTCGCGGGGCGGGGCGGCGATTCCCTTCGACCGGGTCCGCGTCGCCGACGTCCACGTCGGGATCTTCGGCGTCTCCGACGGGTCGCGCTGGATCTGCTTCGACTCGCACGCGTACGGCGACCGGGAGGGCGTGCTCAGTCTGGCCGACGGCCGCCTCTCGATGTCCTTCTCGCGCGACCTCCTCGACCTCCAGCGCGCGATCTCCACCGAGCGCCCCGACGCTCCGGTCCCGGAGCCGGCCCACGAGTTCCGTTACGGCATTCGCGTCGAGATCGGCACCATCGTGTTCTCGGTGGTCGTCCTCGGAATCTTCTTCGGCTACTACTACAACCAGCGCGGCGGGCAGCTCGAGGACGTCGTCGACACCGGCGCGCTCCGCATCTTCGGCATGGCCCTCATCGGCGCGCTCGCCTGGCTCGTCTTCTGGCGGCGCTCGTCGCGCGTGCGATTCGACGAGTCGGGGATCGACCAGCGTCGCGCCTTTTTCTTCCGGCGGCGCTGCCCATGGAGGGAGGTCGATGGCCTGCGCATGCAGGGCCTCGAGATCGAGATCGAGGGGCCGCGGTTCCGGCTGCCGCTCAACCTCGACATCCTGAGCTGCGGCGGCGGACCCGTCCTCTTCCGCCGTGGCATCCGCCGCGTGCTGTCGCCACCCGGCGCGCGCTTCCTGGCGTGGCTGCGGACGAAGGCGGAGGAGCGTCCGGAGCGGTCGATCTTCGGCTCGGCCCTCGAGCGCACCGTCGGCAGGCTGTGGGTGCTCGTCATCGTGGTCGCGAACGCGTGGGTCTTCTACCTCTCCGAGCCACCGGCGATCGGCGGCGAGCCGCGTTTCTTCGATCGACGCCTCGAGGAGCTCGGCGCCCGCACACCGGACTCCTTCGAGGAGCCGTGGCGCTTCTTCACCTCGCTCTTCCTGCACGGCGACCTGCTCCACATCGGACAGAACATGCTCGTGCTCGCGGCGGTGGCGCCCTGGATGGTGCGCATCTTCGGCGTCGTCCGCAGCACCGTCCTCTACCTCGGCAGCGGCGTCGTCGGCAACGCGCTCGCCCAGCTCGCGCCGCTCATCTTCGGCGGCGAGCCCCCGGAGCTCTCGGTCGGCGCCTCGACCGCGCTGATGGGAATCATCGGCAGCCTCCTCGGCGCCGTCTACCGACGCCGCCTGAGCGTGCCCCTCGCCGTCCGCGCCCGCTTCCGCTGGGCGATCCCCGTGATGGTCCTGCTGACCATCGGCCTCGGCCTCACGGTGCCCTTCATCGACGACGCGGCCCACCTCGGCGGGTTCATCGCGGGTCTGGGGCTGGTGTGGGTGGTGCCGCCGCCGGGGAGACGACGGGGGGGTGGGGAGGGGGGTGGTGCCGTCGGGTGAGACCGATTCCGATACCGATGACCGAGACCGATACCGACTCCGATGACCGACTCCGACTCCAGCGTTGCAAAAACGTACCCGTACCCGTACCCGTACCCGTACCCGTTCCCGTTCCCGTGCCCGTTCCCGTCCTCGAAGGCTCTGGTCGCGGAGTCCGATGACCGACTCCGATACCGATACCGATACCGACTCCGATTCCGACCGGTGCATCGTCGGTTTCTGGAGCTCCCATCTGCGCAATCCGCGGAATCTGCGTTCCTCCTGCTGGTCGTCCGCGGTTTCGGCGCCGGTCAGCTTGGCCGGACCTGCACGATGGCCTCGATTTCCGTCGGGATGCCGCCGGGGAGAGCGGCGACGCCGACGGCGGATCTCGTGCCGCGGCCGCGGTCTTCGCCGAAGACCTCGACGAGGAGGTCGGAGCACCCGTTGATCACCTTGGGGTGCTCGGCGAAATCGGGTGTGGAGTTGACCAGGCCGAGGAGCTTGACGATGCGCTCGACGCGGTCGAGACTGCCGAGGGCCGCCTTCAGGGTCGCGAGGATCGAGATTCCCGTCTGTCTGGCCGAGAGGTATCCCTCCTCGGTCGTCAGCTCGGCGCCGCACTTGCCGGTGCCCTTGACGCCCTCGGCGGGGTGGGGGCCGTGACCGGACACGAAGAGCAGATCGCCGTACGGGAGCGACGTGACGTAGTTGGCCGCGGGCTTCGGCGGCGCCGGGAGGACGATCTTCAGACGAGCGAGATTCTCTTCCGCGCTCATCGGCTCTCCTTTCGGTGATCGTGGATCGAGGTGTCCTCGAGCCCCGGTTTCCCTGCGTTCTCGTCCCGACCCGTGTCGAACGAAGAGGACTTCGAGAATCTACCGTCCGAGGTCGAGAAGATGAACCGAAAATCGCGCATCGCCGTCGTCGGCAGCCTGAACATCGACCTCGTCCTCCGGGTCGCCGAGTTCCCGCGACCCGGCGAGACGGTCGCGGGCGGTGACCTCGGCCGCGTGCCGGGCGGCAAGGGCGCGAACCAGGCGGTCGCCGCCGCGCGTCTCGGCGCCCGGGTGGCGATGGCGGGCGCCGTCGGGGACGACGACGCGGGACGGCAGCTGCTGCGCGCGCTGCGCGATGACGGCGTCTCCGTTCGCGAGGTGGCGAGGCTGACCGGCGTGCCGACGGGCGCGGCGCTGATCGTCATCGACCGCCACGGTGAGAACCAGATCGTCATCTCGCCGGGGGCGAACGGGCGCGTCGACGCGCGTCGCGCCAGACGTCTTCGGGGGTTCCTGGCACGATGCGACGCCGTGCTGCTCCAGAACGAGATCCCGCTGGCGGCGACGCGGGAGACGGTCGCCGCGGCCGCCTCGGGCGGCGCACGCGTGATTCTCAATCCTGCCCCGGCGTTTCGCGTCTCCAGGAGGATGCTGGGCGACATCGCCGCGATCATCGTCAACGAGACCGAGGCCGCGACCATCCTCCGGACCTCCGTGACCGGGGCCGGCGCCGCGCGCGACGCCGCATCGCGGCTTGCGGAGCGCGTCGGGGGCGCCACGGCCGTCGTCACCCGGGGCCGTCGCGGCGCGGTGGTCGCCGCCGATGGTCGCGTGCGGTCGATCCGGGCGTTCCGAGTCAACGCGGTCGACACGACCGCCGCGGGCGACGCGTTCGTCGGCGCCTTCGTCGTCGCGTGGCTCGAGCGCGGTGACCCCTTCACGGCGGCACGGGTCGCGTGCGCGGCCGGCGCGCTTGCCGCCACGCGGCTCGGAGCCCAGCCCTCCCTCCCGCGCCGCGCCGCGGTGGATCGATTGATGAGAAATCCCTGATCGCCGACCCGCCGGCGGTGTTGTCAAACGGGGAGACTGTCGTTAGACTCGTGCGCTCGCGTCGACGCGTCGTCGGTGTCGTCCACGCACGTGTGTACCGACGTCCCCGCGGCCCCGAGTGGAAGACGATGACCGAGAACGAGGCGACCGGAAACGAGACCACGACGAACGAGACGGGCGATCTCGCGGCGAGCCTTCGCGCGCTGATCGCCTCGCGAGACGTCCAGGCGCTCGAGGAGCGCTGGGTGGAAGCCATCGAGTCCGCCGACAGCGCCAATCCTCCCGACGCCGGGGCCTTCAGTGGCGCGGCGGACGCCCTGATCGAGGCGTCTCTCGGGGACACGGCCGACACGCTCCTCGAGCTCACGGTGCCGCTCTACGAGGAGTCGGACGACCTGGAGGCGCTGCTCGAGTTGCTGCGACGCTGGTGCATCGCCGCGCCGGAGCGCGATGAGCCTCGCGAGCGCTTCGTGGAGCGGTTCCGCGCGCGATATGGGCCGACCTCGATCGAGGTGGTCTACCTCGAGCTGTCCGAGGTCGCCCGCGCCGCGGACATCGCCGGCGCGTTCCAGCGTCTCGACGGCTGGATGCGTTTCCGCGAGGGCGCCCACGTGCACCACGAGTCCGGCTGGGGCACGGGGAAGATCAAGAGCATCGATCCGCTCATGCGGCGCGTCGTCGTCGATCTCGAGAGGCGGCCGAATCACACGATGGACATCGAGGCGATGGGCTCGGTGCTCCAGCCGCTGGACGAGGACCACTTCCTCACCATGAGCTACGAGGGCGGCGAGGGGCTGCGCGAGCTCCGCGATTCCGACCCCGTGCGTCTCGTCGAGACGGTCCTGCTGAGCTTTCAGAACCCGATGGACCTGAAGACGATCAAGCGCTACCTGATCCCGGCGGTGATCACCGCGCGCGACTGGACGCGGTGGTGGAATCGCACCAAGAAGCTCCTGCGGGAGAGCGGTTTCTTTCGCGTCGGCGACCGGGCCCCGTATCGCGTCGAGCGGGTCGAGACCGAGATCTCCTACGAGGAGGAGCTGATCACGCAGTTCAAGTCGGGAGACTGGAACGCGCGGCGACAGCTCGCCCGGCGCGCGTTCCGCGGCAAGGAGCACACGCGGCTCGTCGAGGCCGCCGTGGCCCGGCTCGAGCAGGTCGCCACCGGGGACTCGAAGCAACGCGCTCTCGAGGCGGCTTTCCTTCTCGATCGGGCGCCTGGCGCCGATCGTGGCCGGCTCGAGTCGGTTCTCCGCGGCTGTGACGACCCGCTCGAAGTGGCGCTCGCGGTCGACGGCGCGGACGAGCAGGTCGCGGTGGTGGCGCTCCTGCCGGCCCTCCTCGAGGATCGGTGGCCGGATGCCGCGATCGCCGTGCTCGAGCGCGGACAGGACCCGTCGCGCGACTGGGTGCTCGCCAACGCCGGCGGCGAGCTCCGCACGGCCGTCCTCGCGCGCATCGACGCCGTGCTCGACAACCCGCGGCCCGCGCCGCGCCTCTTCGTCTGGGCCGTGCGCAAGGCGATCGACGAGACCGCCGGCTTTCCCGTCTCGATCGACTCGGTGACGAACATCGAGTTCTTTCATCGCGTCCTCGATCTCTTCGATCACCTCACGCTTCGCTCTGAGCGAGACCAGGATCCGGTCGCCCGTGAGACCCTCTCCGGCCTCCGGGCGCTCCTGCAACACCGCTCGAAGCTTCTCTTCCGCAGGGTGATCGAAACTGTCGACGCGAAGGGCGGGCGCGTCGTCTACGAGCGCATCCGGGACCACACGGGAATCACCAAGGCGCTGCGCATCGAGCTCCTCGATACGCTGGTGAAGAAGAAGCCCGAGGTCGCGCGGCCGATCGACGTGCCGATCTGGGAGCAGGACGTGATCTACGTCACGCCGTCGGGACTCTCGCGGCGGCAGGCGGAGCTCCGCGAGCTGATGGAGGACATCCTGCCGGCGATCTTCGAGGACATCGGCCGCGCCGCCGCGTTCGGCGACCTCAGCGAGAACGCCGAGTACAAGGCGGCCCTCGAGAAGCGGGAGCAGTTCACGAATAAGGGCGAGCAGATGCGCGCCGAGCTCGACCGCGTCAGTCTCATCACGCCCGAGATGCTCAAGGAGGGCGAGGTCACCC
Source organism: Planctomycetota bacterium (assembly GCA_041569895.1). Lineage (GTDB taxonomy): Bacteria > Planctomycetota > UBA8108 > UBA8108 > JACQVS01 > JBFFXF01. Next base: position 7,520 of record JBFFXF010000095.1, read on the forward strand.
TCGGATCGCGCGTCACCGTCAAGGACGTCGCGACCGGCGAGCGCCACGAGTACCGCATCCTCGGGCCCTGGGACGGCACTCCGGAGAACGGCGTCATCAGCTACCGCTCGCCGATGGGCCGCTCCTTCCTGGGCGTCAAGGTCGGCGAGACCGTCACCGCCGAGCTGCCGTCGGGCCCGCAGGAGTTCCAGGTGCTCGAGGTCGCGTCCGCGCTCGACGAGGGCGCGCCGTCGTCCTGACACGGCTCGCGCGGGCGTCCCCCTCGACGCGCCGGCGCCTTCAGCCGGCGTACTCGAAGGTGTTCTTCGCCGTCTCGGACAGCTTCAGCCTCTCGAGGCGCGCGCCGGCGTCGTGGGGAGCGCCCTCGTCCGCCAGCGAGGCGACGTCGCGCCCGAGCGCCGGGATGCAGTCGGCGAGCCGCTCCCAGATCTCGACGACGAGGACCTCGGTCGTCGGCACCGGGGCGACGTCGAGCGCGAGGACCTCGTTGAGATTCCGGTGATCGATCCACTCCATCACCTCGCGCTCGACGAGCGCGTCGAGCGCCGCGGGATCGACGATCCACCCGGTCGAGGGGCACGGGGCCCCGGAAACCGTCAGGTGCAGCGTGTAGTTGTGCCCGTGGCCGCCCGGATAGCTGCACTTGCCGAACGTCTCGTCGTTCCAGCCGGGGTCGCGGTCGGCGCGGTAGAGCCGGTGTCCGGCGTTGAAGCGGTAGACGCGAGTGATGTGCACCCGCCGCCCGTCGCGAGACGAGTCCCGAGAGCGGCTCATGCGCCGCCTCCCGCGCTCTCCGCGTCATGGTCATCCCGCGTCATGGTCATCCCGGGGTCATCCCGCGTCATGGTCATCGCCGCAGTAGTCGCAGTAGAGGTCGGTGCTCTCGTAGAGCCGCACGCGGTGGAGACGGCAGTCGAGCCCCCTGAAGCGCGGCTCGATCAGGTCCCAGATCCGCAGGCTGAGGTTCTCGAGCGTCGGCACGGTGTCCTCGAATCCCTCGACCTCCTTGTTGATGTAGCGGTGGTCGAAGCGCGCGAAGATCTCCTCGCGGAGGACGGCGTCGACGGTCCGGAGGTTGAGCACCATGCCGGTCTCCGGGTCGACCGGGCCGCTGAGCGAGACCTCGAGCTCGTAGTTGTGGCCGTGGCCGTACGGGTTGTAGCACGGGCCGAAGACCTCGCGGTTCTTCTCGGGGCTCCACGAGCGGTTCTCGTAGCGATGGGACGCCGAGAAGGTGATTTTGCGGGTGATGAGAACGGGACCGACCGCGCGGGGCGTCTGTCCCGAAGGGCCGGTTCTCTTTTCGGGGCGCGTCACGTCAGCGAGATTCCTCCATCGATGGTGATCACCGAGCCGGTCATCCACGACGCGTCGTCGGCGACGAGGTAATCGACGAGCGCGGCGACCTCGTCCGCCGTGCCGACGCGGCCAAGCGGGTGAAGGCTCGCCACGTCCGAGAGAAACGCCTCGCGGTCGGGACGGTCGTGGATCGGCGTGTCGACGACGCCCGGACATATGGCGAGCACGCGGATCCGGTGCTTCGCCTCCTCGAGGGCGAGGCAGCGCGTCAACGAGATCAGCGCCGCCTTCGACACCGAGTACGCGGCGAAGCCCGCGATCGGGCGCAGGCCGAGTGTCGAGGCGTTGTTGACGATCACGCCGCCGCCCCGCTCACGCATCAGCGGCACCACCGCCCGGGCGAGCAGCAGCGGTCCGCGCACGTTGATGGCGAGCGTGCGATCCCAGCTCTCGAGCGGCGCCTCGCACGTCGTGCCGGGCTCGTACGTCGCGGCGTTGTTGAAGAGGACGTCGATGGCGCCGAACGTCTCACGCACTTGCGTCACCGCGGCGCGCACGGATTCCTCGTCCTCCTGATGACCCTCGACGACCAGCGGGGACGGCGAGCCGGCCGCCGTGATGTCCTCGGCCGTGCGCTCGAGGCGCGACCGCGTGCGGCCCATGAGCGCGACGCGCATCCCGCGCCCGGCGAGGCGACGGGCCGTGGCCGCGCCGATCCCGGACCCGCCACCCGTGACCAGGGCGACACGGCCCTCGGGCGCCGTCACCGCCACCCCTCCGCCGCTCGCGCGCGGGTCCGATTCATGAAGAGGTCTTCTTCTTGTTCAGCTTCTTGAGCTCGTGCAGGACGTCGAGGTAGAAGCTGCCGAACGCGTTCGAACGCGGGTCACCGCCGATCGGCGCCGGGTTTCGCGTGTTCGACTGCACCCACTGGAACTCCTTCGGACCCCAGCGAGCGACCGTCTTCTCGACGACGCCGTTGAGCTTGCGGGTGCGGTCGAGCCACTTCAGGAAGTTCGGAGACGACGAGGCGCCGCCGAACTCGCCCTCGTCGCTGACGAACTCCTCGTGGTTCTCCTTGAAGAACGTCCTGGCCTCCGACTTGACCAGCTCCCTGTACTTGTCCATCGGCTCCTCTCTCGGATCTTGAGATCGGCGCGCACGCGATCGACACGGCCCGGCGTATTGTACGATCTCGGGGGATGGCTGTCACGCGGCCGGACGCCGTTCCCGTTCCCGTTCCCGTTCTCGTACCCGTACCCGTTCCCGTGCCCGTGCCCGTGCCCGTGCCCGTTCCCGTCCTCGAGGGCTCTGGTTGCGGAGTCCGATGACCGACTCCGACTCCGATGACCGATACCGACTCCGACGCCGATGACCGAGTCCGATACGGAGTCGATGCGCGGGGTTTCGGGCAGGGTGGGGCGCGCTTCGAGGCTCTCGAGATCGCCGTCCGCCACGACACGCCGAGGACCGAGACGGAGCAGCGCTCAGGAGCTCTCGGTCTTGTGGTCGTAGAGGAGCTCCTCCATCGTGCGGTCGCTGGAGTCCTTTTCCTTCGCGACCATGCGAAGCTTGTGGGCGGCCTGGCGGAGATACTTCGCGGTGCCCGACTTGGCGAGAAACTTGTCAAAGTAGAAGACCGAGCGGTCGAAGTCTCCGAAGCGCCGGTTGAGCTCGCCGAGGAGGTAGTAGAGATGCGGGTTCCTGTTGCCGCGCAGCGACTGTCGAAGGTGCGCTATGCACCCGCTCAGGTAACGCTTCTTGCGGCGATCGACCTCGCGCGCCGGCAGCCGGTTGCTCGGCGCCAGACGCAGGCACCAGTAGGCGCGCAGGAGCCGCATGCCGAGCTTCAGCGGCGGCCGGCCGAGGAACGAGGCGGCGAGATAGGACCAATAATACTGCACGTCGGGAAGCGGCGTCGTCGAGAGCGCGCCGCGAGGTCCCCCGGCGAGCTGCGGCGTCACCTCCTGGCGGAAGCGGCGGCCGAGCTCGGGCGTACTGTTGATCGCGAAGTCACGCAGATAGCCGGAGAAACGACAGCCCTGACAGGTGTGCACGTCGGCCTGGATGACGTGCTTGCTCTTCATTCGCACGAGCAAGTCCGAGTCCTGCCCGACGGCGAACCCGCCGCCGACCTCCCGTCCGCAAAGACGGGAGCCGCACATCGGACACGTCACCTCTCTGGTGTACCAGACGACCATGCCAACGCGTCGTTTTCAGAGTGTTCGTCGCAGAGGGGCGTCGAGCGTGCAAGTCGAAGCTACACTTCGAGCGCGTTCAAAGGCGCGCTTGCGCACGCGGTGGGGCGCGTCCCGAAGAAGAATCTCGTCGAAAGGCCGACGAATTTCAGGACAGCCGCTTCTGTCCCCTGCGTCTACTCAAGCAATGATTATAGCACCAATTGAACTGGAAACAGCTTTGAAACTCAAAGACAAAATCGTCGCGGCGCGTTCCCGGTACATCGAGGTTACCGGCACAGTCGGGTGAAACACCGTTCGATAACCGTCGCGGGTTTGACGAGAGCGCTGCGCGTTCCGCATCCTTCGTAAGGCGGAAAGACCGACCACGATTCAGCGGACGACGAGGACGGGAACGCAGATTACGCAGATTACGCAGATTGACGCAGAGTACGTCTCCGCCAGGGGGATCCGTCTCGGATGTCCGACTCTGCACTCTGTTCTCCGTCTCTGATTCCTGACTCTGGTCTCTGTCTCGGACCTCGGTCGCCAAAGACAGGGCGACCGCCTTGCCGACAACAGGCATGGGGCTCGGTGGACGCGACATCGCCGCGCGGAGGAGGACTCGCGACATGACGACGACGCCCGGCAACGCGAGCGCGCCGGCGCCGGACGGTGACTCCAGTCTCACGGAGTCTCACGCTGGGCCGGTTCACGCTGGGCCGATTCACGCTAGGCCGGCTCACGCTAGGCCGGCTCACGCGAGTCCATCGGACGCGGGCTCGTCGACCGCGATCGACGTCGGCACGTCGACCGCGCTGCGTGTCGGCATCGATCTCGGCTCCAGGCGGACCGTCTTCGTGGCGAGCGACGGCGGCGAGCGACTCGAGTTCGACGCCGACACCACCTGCACCGTCGTCGGCTTCCCGAAGCGCGGCGTCATTCCGGGCGTTCTCCCCTCGGACTCCGACGCGCTCGTCGGCGACGAGGCGTCGGAGATGCAGATCCACCTGGACGTGACGTGGCCGGTGAAGGACGGGCTGGTCGAGGACGTCGGCGCGTGCCGGCTCGTGACGCGCCACGTCCGCGAGCTCATCGATCCGGACGGCATGAGGCCCATGTGGGGCGTCGTCGGCGCGCCGGTGGGCGCGTCGGGGGACCACCTCGACGCGCTGCGGGCGACGATGGTGGGCGTCCTCGATCGTCTGGTAGTCGTGCCGGAGCCGTGCCTGGCCGCCGCCGGGATGCCGGAGGACGCCGACGTGCGCAGCGCGGCCGAGACCGACCCGGGCGGGAGTCGCCTGATCGTCGACATCGGCCTCGCGAGGACCGACCTCTGCCTCGTTCGCGGCGCCGATTCGACAGTCGAGCACCACCTCCGCATCCCGCACGCCGGGGAGGCGGTCGACGACGACCTCGTGCGACTGATCCGCAAGCAGCACCCCGGGCTCGACCTCGGACGCCGCACGTTGCAAGAGATCAAGGAGCGCCACGCCTTCGTCGGGGGCGGCGAGCGCGAGGCCCGCGTGCCGATCTACGCGGACGGCCGGCCGCAGACGCTCGACCTCGCCGTGCCGATCCGGGAGGCGTGCGAGCGGCTCCTCGCGCAGGTGGTGGGCGGCATCGAGGACCTCCTCGCGCGCCACCGCGACGGCTCGGGCGCGAGCGGCGCTCGCGATCCCGTGCGGACGGTCGTCCTCACCGGCGGGGGCAGCCGGATCGGCGGCCTCTGCGAGCGTGTCGAGGAAACGCTGCGCTCCTCGGGCTGGCAGGAGGCGAGTGTCCTTCGGCCGGCCGACCCGGTGCGCCTGGTCGCGAGGGGCGCGCTGCGGATGGCGGAGACGATGCCCGAGGCGAGTTGGGTGGAGCCCGCTTGACGCCCCGGCGGTGCACGGAGGGGGTTGCGATCCCGGTCCGGGTCCCGGTTCCCGCCCCGGTCCCGGATCGCGGGCGCGGCGTCAGCGCTTCGGTGGCTTCTTGTACCCCGGCATCTTGCGCCCGATGCGCCGCCGGCGGCTGATGATCTTGCGGCCACCGCGCGTCTTCATGCGATAGCGGAAGCCCCGCTTGTCTCGCTTGACGTTGGACTTGCGAATTCTCAGGCGCATGACGTGACTGTCCGAGTCGCTGGTGCTCTCTCAGGCTGCAGGGGCGTCGGCCCGGGCCGGAGCGCCGGCTCGCCCGAGCGTCCCGGCTCCGGCGGGGACGTCCGGCCCCGCCACGGCGAATCACCGATACTACGCACCGCGGGTCGCGATTTCAAGCGTTCACAGCAGAATCTTGCCGCGGCCGAGGATGTCGTGGATGTGCACGATCCCGACGGGCTGCGAGCGGTGATCGACCACCGCGAGAGACGTGATCCCGTGGACCTCCATCACCCGCAGCGCCTCCGAGGCGGGGGCGTCCGTCTCGATCACACGGGGAGAGCGCGTCATCACCTCGCGCACCGGGCCGTCGAGGCCGGTGGGCTTCGACCCGGCGGCCCGCAGAAACCGCCGCAGGTCGCCGTCGGTGACGATGCCCACCAGGGCGCCGTCGGCGCCGGTGACGAGCGTGACGCCGAGGTTCTCCTTCGCGGTCATCTCGTCGATGGCGTCGCGGAGCGGACTGTCCTCCTCGACGATCGGAACGCGCGACTGGGAGCGCATCAGGTCGCGGACGCTGTAGCGGAGACGCTGCCCGAGCGCGCCGCCCGGATGGAAGCGCGCGTAGCTCTCCGGCGTGAAGCCGCGCGCCTCGAGAAGCACCATCGCGAGCGCGTCGCCGACGGCGAGCGTCACCGTGGTCGACGTCGTCGGCGCCAGACCGAGCGGACAGGCCTCGTCGGCCACGCCGATGTCGATGGTGATCTCCGCCTGGCTCGCCAGGGACGACTCGAGGTTGCCGGTGAACGCCGAGATCGGCACTCCCAGCGCCCGCGCCGCCTCGACGACGGCGAGCACCTCGGTGGTCTCGCCGCTGTTGGAGATCGCCACCAGGTGGTCCTCGGACCGGAGCACGCCGAGGTCGCCGTGGAGCGCATCGACCGGCTTGAGAAAAAGCGCCGGCGTGCCCGTGGACGAGAGCGTCGCGGCGATCTTCTCGCCGATGATGCCCGACTTGCCGACGCCGGTGACGCCGACCTTGCCCCGCAACTCGAGGAGACGCTCGACGAGCCTGACGAACGGAGGTCCGAGCGTCTCGCGCTTGGCGAGGATCGCCTCGCCCTCGTGCGCCAGGATCTCCCGCCCGCGTCGCAGCACGAACTCGGGATCGATCTTCATGTCGCCATTCTCCTCACAGTGCTCCTCAAAGAGACGGTGTCGGATACTTTCCCGGCTCTCCGAACGCCGCCTGCGCCAGATGCCTCGAGAGCTCGCGCCTCTCGTCGACGCTGAAGTACCGCCGGCGCAGCTCGCGTCGCATGCGCGACGCCGACCGCAACGCGGCGCGGCCGGTCGGATCGCGGAGCTTCAGCAGCATCAGGTTCTGGCGCTCGAAGACGGCGAGCATGTCGTCGATGCACCGCCGCCGGCAATCCTCGAAGAAGGCCTCCTGCAGCGGATAGAGCTTCTCGCGCGTGTGCGCGGTCCGGATGATATCGCGCCACGACTTTCGCAGGTTGAGCAGGAGGATGTTGTTGAAGATCCACTTGTTCGACCGCATGCCGAGCGCCTTCCACTTCACCGCCTTGTGAATCAATCGGTCGTTGCGACTGATGGTGCGGTTCCTCTTGATGCGGGCGACGATGTCCCAGTCCGCGTCGCTCACCGAGCCATCGGCGAGCGCCTCCCAGTAGGGGTGACCGAGGTACTTCGGCGGCAGACCGAACACGAGGTGAAAGGGGACGAAGTGATTGTGAGCCGTGACGTCGGTCGCCAGGTGACAGAGGTAGCCGAGCATGAACGCCCGCTCGGTCTCCGTGGTCACGAGACTCTCGAGGCGGTCCTGGATGTTCCAGTTGTGGCAGTGGTTGTTGAGCCCACCATATTTCTTGAAATTGATAATATCAGCCGCAATATTGCCGTAAAAGAAGTGGTCGGGGTGCGCGACGACGACCCGCTGCTCCGCGTTGGCGTTCGAGACGCGGCCGAGCCGTCGAAGCACCTCTCCCGTCAGCTGGATGTGGATTCCCGGTCCGAAGACACGCCTCCTTTCACGCGCAGCCGCCTTTCGGTCGTACCCGCGACCCTGATATGATTTCACAGTCGGGAAGCCGATTCAACGGGCGAAGCGCATGAACGACTCGACCGGAATCGCCGGGGACAGCCTCGCGAGCGCACTCGAGCGCAACCAGATCGACTGGGTGATCGCGCAGGGCGATCTGCCCGGCGTCGAGCTCCATGTCGACGACGACGCCGTGTGGACCCGGTCGACGCTGCGCGGCCGGCCGAGCCACCTCTGCGGCATGCGCTTTCGCGACGGCGACGCCGACGGACGTCTCGCGTCGATTCTCGCGGTGTACAGGCGCGCGCGCTGTCCGGTCAGCGTGTGGGTCGGACCCGGCACGACGCCGGCGGACATCGAGGGCCGTCTCCGCCGGAGGCGGCTCCGCTGCGAGAAGCGTTTCCCCGGAATGGCGCTCCGGCTCGACGAGGCGCGGCAGCGTCCGATCCCCGAGGGCGTTCGGGTGACGCCGTCGCGGGACCTCGCGGAGATCGAGACCGCGGGTCACCCGTTGATCGGCGCCCCGACCACGCCGCTCCGGCGCCGGCAGCACGAGACCCTCCGGCTGCTCGCCGCCTCCCGCCCCGACACGGTGCGGTACTTCGTCGCGCGCTCGGATGACGAGGTGCTCGGCGTCGGCACGCTGTTCGTCTCGGCGGGCGTCGCGGGGATCTACGACGTCGGCGTTCACGAGCAGGCGCGACGCCGCGGCGTGGGCACGGCGCTGACGCTCGCGATCATCGATGAGGCGCGCGAGCTCGGACTCGAGGCCGCGGTGCTCCTCTCCTCGGCGATGGGCGAGGCGCTCTACCGTGCTCTCGGCTTTCGCGACGTCTGCGACGTCAGCCTGTGGTACTACTCGAGAGCCCAGCAGCGCCGCGAGTCGGGTGAGGGCGAGCCTCCCCGTTGAGTTTCGCAGCCGCCCCGGATAGTGTGACCCTGCCGCGACGACAGCTCCTCGAGAGACGCGGACTCCGTGACAGGCTCTGATGGACCGCAACGCGAAGGAGGACTCGCCATGACACGACGCGCACTGCCACTGCTGCTTCTCCTCGGGGCGATCACGGGGTGCTCGCTCAACATCGGCACACGGCGGCAGGACTCGACCCTCAGCGTCCACGGGCTGGTCAACGGCTTCGTCTCGGCCGACGCGCTGAGACCGTACGACGGCACCATCTTCTCCGTCGGCGTGCTGTCGGACACGCGCAGCGGTGAGCTCGTCTCGCTCGACTTCTGGCCGGTCTTCGGCCTCGGCATCGGCGCCGCCGGGGTGCGCACCCGCGTGCTGCCCGTCGAGGCGGGGGTCGGCGTGCTCTTCTACGATCCGAAGCCGCCGCCGCGGCGATCGGCGCCGCTCGAGGGGCACGAGGCGGAGGGAGAGCCGGCCGAGCCGACGGACGGCCCGACCGAGCTCGAACCGTCGCCCGAGTCCGCGCCGGCGCCGGAAACCGAGCCCGCCCCGCAGCCGGAATCGGCGCCGGAGCCGGAGGGCGAAACGTCCTCGGAGAACCGGCGGCCGTCCGGGGCCTGAGGGAGAGGTCGATCGTGCCCGACGGTGTCGTCTTTCGTGGTGGGAACGTGCTGACCGGCGGGCGCAGCGTCGGGGACGTCGACGTCAGCGTCGAGGGCTCGCGGATCTCCGCCGTCGGCGCCGAGGCGTCACGACGTGGTCGGCGTCGCGCCCGCAACCTCGCGCGCGTCGACCTCGATGGCGCGTTTCTCGCGCCCGGCTTCATCGACCTGCACACGCACGGGGCCGCCGGCGTCCAGTTCGATCACGCGAGCGAGCGAGAGCTCGACGAGCTCCTCCGCGACCACTTCCTCGCGCACGGCGTCACGCGGCTGCTGGCCAGCCTGGTGCCGGCGCCGAAGCGCGAGCTCATCGCCGCGATCAGTCGCGTCGCCGCAGCGATCCGAAAGAGAGTCGGCCGCGGGGTCGCCGCGGGGATCCACCTCGAGGGTCCGTTTCTCAGTCCCGACCGGCCGGGCGCGCTGCCCGCGGGTCACTTCCGGACGTACTCGGCGGCGCTCGTCGATGCGTTGCTCGACGCCGGCGATGGCGCCGTGCGGACGATGACGCTCGCACCGGAGCGCGCGGGCGCCGATGCGCTCATCGCCCATCTGCGCCGCCGTCGCGTGATCCCCGCGTTCGGCCACTCGGCCGGGGGGTTCGACGATGCGGAGCGAGCGATCCGCGCGGGCGTGCGCTACGTGACGCATCTCTTCAATGCCATGGAGGGGATCCACCATCGCCGTCCGGGTCCGGTCTCCGCGTTCCTCGGCGATCCGCGGGTGCGCGTCGAGCTGATCTCCGACGGTTTTCACGTCGACCGCGAGGTGATGCGGTGGCTGGCGCGAGTCAAGCGCCCCGAGGAGGTGTGCCTGGTGAGCGATTCCGTGAGCCCGTGCGGGTTGCGCCCGGGCACCTATCGCTTCGCGGGGCGTGACGTGCGCCTCGAGGGCGGTCGGGTGACCCTCTCCGACGGCACGCTGGCGGGCAGCGCGTTGACCCTCGACCGCGCCGTGCGCAGCCAGGTGCGCGATGCGGGCCGGCTTCCGGAAGAGGCCTCGGTTTCGGCGTCCGCGACGCCCGCGCGCATCGCCGGGTGGCATCGCGACCGCGGCGAGATCGCTCCCGGGAAGATCGCCGACCTCGTCGTCCTCGACCGCAACCTCGCGGTGCGCGAGACGTACCTCGCCGGCGAGCGCGTCTTCCGCCGCGGCAAAGGCTGATGTGGCTGCGTCCTCGCGTCGCTGATATCATCCGCATCATTCATCGATCCATTGATTCCGAGGGCACGTCGCGAGCTTCTCTCACGCCCGCGCACGGCCCGCTTTCCGATCCGGACATGCCCGTTCGCCTTCGCCCGCTTCTCGAGGTCGGCAGAGACACGCTGGTCGCGTTGATCGCGATCGGGGGGTTGCTCGCCGGCTGCAATCGCTCCGGCACGGGGAGCAACGGATCGTTCGGCCCGGTGATCAACGAGGTGCTCGCCAACGGCCACGTCGGCAACGTGGATCCCGACGACGCCGCGTACGGCGCGTTTCTGCTCGATGCGTCGGGGAGTCCCCTGCTCGACCTCGAGGGACGCCCCGGCGATTCGGTCGACTGGGTGGAGATCTTCAATCCCTTGCCGATCGCCGTCGGTCTCTCCGAATACACGCTCTCCGACAACGCGCGCAGTCCCCGCAAGTTCGAGTTTCCCGACGGCATGACGATCGGTCCGGGGGGCTTCGTCGTCGTCATCTGCGACGACCGGCGGGAGCTCGGCCCGCTCCACGCCGGCTTCCGGCTCGATCCGCGGGGGGAGACGCTGTTCCTCTTTCGCAACGGCTCCATCGTCGACCGCCTCGGGTATGGCGATGTGCCGGCCAACGTCTCGGTCGGACGCTCGCCCGACGGTCAGGGCGAGCAGGACCGCATCTTCGCGCCGACGCCCGGCCGCGCCAACGCGCCGCTGTTGGCGCGACCGCCGCACGAGGTCGGCGTCACCGTCGCGCCGGTGGGGGACTCGTTCCGGTTCGACGTGCAGGTGACGCTCGACGCGCGCGAGGGCAACGGCATCGCGGCCGCGGGCATCGAGGTCAAGGGCCTGCGGCAGTGCGGGGCGAACCCGGCGGTTCCGTTCTCCGCCATGGAGACGCTCGTCGAGGTCCCCGGGAGCACGGTGCCGGAGGTCGAGCCGCGCGAGAACTTCCGCAAGCAGCAGCTCGAGGTCGACGTCGTGCGTCTCCTGTTGCGGGCGGAGATCGCGGCCAGCGCCATCCCCGGCCACGATCCCGCCGATCCGGGCGTCCTGCGCTTCCGGGTCGTCGTCGAGGACGCCGCGGTGGGCGCGTCGGTCCGGCTCGGATGCGCGTCCGCGACCGCGTCGGGTCCGCGCCTGGTGGTCAACGAGTACAGCCCCCGCAATCAGTCACTGCGCTTCCGCAGGGTCCGGGTCGACGGCTCGATCGATCCGATGATCGGCACACCCGACTGGCTCGAGATCCTCAACGTCAGCGACGAGGTGGTCGAGCTCGCCATCGACACCGATGACGACGGCGTCAAGGACACGGGCTACTCGCTCGTCGGCCAGGGCGGACTGGCGGAGATTCTCGGTCCGGCCCCGCGACCGCCGTGTCCCCCGGCCGAGAATCGTCCCGACTGTCTCTTCCAGTGGCGGCTCGACAACTCGGGCGTCGAACGGCTCGCGCCCGGGGAGCGCATCGTCGTCCTCGCGGACAACGACAACCCGCCGTTCCGTGTCTATTTCTCCCTGGACGACCCGCCGCTGCCGTTCGTTCGGGGTGACGCCAATGGCGACGGGTCCGTCGACGACGCGGATCGCGTGGCCCTCGTGCAGCTGCTGGCGCGGATCGAGGCGGCGCCCCCGCTGTTCAATCGCGTCCCGTGCCAGGACGCGGTCGACGTCGACGACGACGGCGAGTTCGACGCCGCCGACATCACCGCGCTGGTGGCGCATCTCGACACCGGCGATCCGCTGCCCGCGCCGTTTCCGGCGGTCGGAAACGATCCGACGCCCGACACCCTCGAGTGCCGCGAGCCGTTCTCCTCGAGCCAGTTTCGGATCAGCGGCGACGGCGCGGACACCTTCGCTCTCGTCGATCCGCTCCGTCTTCCGATCGACATCGTCGACATCGACTTCTCGCGGCCGATACCGCCCGAGTTCAGGGATCCCAGGGGCGGCATCATCCCCGACATCTCCTTCGGCCGCTTCCCCGACGGCTTCGGGGCCGGCACGCCGCTGACGATGGCGAACCTCGACTTCGGGGACGCCGGCGACAGCGCGCACACGGTCTTCGGCGCGTGTCCCACACCGGGCGCGCCGAACCAGCGCGACTGCGAGCGCCAGCCGGTGGCGCCGCGGTGGGATCCGAACGTGTGGATGACCATCGGTGGAGGCGGCGCCGGGCGGGTCTGCCCGACGCCGACTCAGAGTCCGGAGGTCTTCGCGTTCGTGGCAATCGACACCGTCGTCTTCGATGCCGACACCCGGGCCGCGCCCACCTTCGACGTCGAGCTCACCTTCCAGGGAGAGGGCGCCCCGGTGACCGTGACGCGGACGAGCGGGCTCGACGTGCGCCGCGCGAGCGAGTGCCAGCGCGAGTGCTTCGCCGCCGACATCGTGCCGCGCGCGACGCTCCTGCGCGCATCGTTCCAGTTGCCTCCGCAGCCGGCCGGCACGCTGGTGACGTTCTCGTTTCTGGCGCGCGACCGCGTGCTCGCGAACGATCCGGAACTCGGCGACCAGGCGGTGGCGATCCTCGACGAGTCGTCGCCGGGCGTCGATCACGCCTCGTTCCGGTACGTCGTGCAGGGGACGCCGGCGCGGAGGGTCGTGTTCAACGAGGTGCTGCCCGCCAACGACAGCTTCCTGCGAGAGCTCTACCCCGATCCGGCGCCGCCGGGCTTCGAGCCGCCCGCGTACGCCGAGCTCTTCAACCCGACCGACCGGCCGGTCGATCTCGGCGGCATGTTCCTCGCCGAGGCGCGCGACGGGCGGTGCGCCCAGGGTTTCGATTGCCCGCCGGACCGCATCGACGACGTGCGCGCCTTCGAGATCCCGGCGGACACGGTCATCGAGCCCCGTGGCCTGCTGCTCGTCCTCTTCGTGCACGACAACGAGCGCAACACGGCGCCGCGGCTGGCCGGACAGCCCTTCGAGGGCCGGACTCTTCTCGTCCCCGACTCGATCCGCCTCGACGGCTGTCGCGAGCAGCTCTTTCTGATCAGCGATGACGCCTCCGGAAACTGTCAGCTCGCGCGCATCGCGTGGGACTTCCGCACGCCGGCCGAGAAGCTCAACGGCGTCCTCGAGTGCGGTCTGTCGACGGTCGATCAGGCGGTCGGCCGGCTTCCCGACGGCGCCAACCAGCTCTCCGAGCTGCGCGTCCCGTCTCCCGGTAGGCCGAACTGCGTCTACCGTCCGCCGGAGCTCGACGGCGAGGTCAACACGATCATTGCGCCGCCGCTCGGGCCGGATCGGTGCGTGAGGGACGGCGCCACGGTGCAGGTCGGCTGGAACACCCTCAACGACCTCGTCGAGGTCGAGAGGAATCCCGCCGTCCTCGGCCTCGAGGTGGTCGAGATCCGGCTGTCGCTCGACGGCGTGCCCCGGGAGCCGCGGCCGATTCAGGAGTTCCCGCACGTCCTCGTGCGCTCGACGGCGCCCGGCCAGCCCGCCTGCCGCGCGAGCATCGCCTACCAGGTCACGGTGCCGATCCCGTCGCAGACCGCGTCGCAGCAGACTCTCGAGATGCGCGTGCGGGTGGTCGACACGGCCGGCGGCGAGCTCGAGTTCGGGCCGCTCTCCTTCGAGATCTGCGGCCGCGCCGAGGTGCTCTTCATTCGCGGCGACGTCAACGGGGATACCCGGGTCAACGTCAGCGACCTCGTCGTGCTCAACCGCATCGTGCTCGGTCTCGCCGCACCGCCGCCGTGCCAGGATGCGGCCGATGTGGACGACAGCGGCGTCATCGACGCGGACGACGTCACGGCGCTCGGCGCTTTTCTGCAATCCCGCCGCACGATACCCAGACCGTTCCCGAACCCCGGGGTCGACCCGACGCCCGACGGGCTCGAGTGCCGATAATGTCGGGGTAGTCTCCCGTCGGCGGATTTGCTATGATTGGCGTCGGTCGCTGCGCGGCCGGGCGCCGCGCAGTCGTCGGGGGCGTCCGCGGGAAGGCGTCTCCCGGACCCGAAAAGAAACCGAAGAGAAGTCCGTGTGAGGCGCGGCGCGTGGAGGCCTGGCGCTTGGAGGCCTGGCGTTTGGAGGCCTGGCGTTTGGAGGCGTCGTCAGAGGCGCCGCCGGAAGGCGCTGTGCGACGCGCGGCGCGCCCGGAACGAGGAGGACCGAGTGTTCCCCATGGCATCCGATCGGCGCTCTGTCGGAACGTCGTCGTCGAGGTCGTCGCGGTTGGCAGCCCTGCTCATCGCCGTGCTCGCGGCCGCGGCATGCGACGACGGCAGCAGCCGGAGGCGTCCCCGCATCCGGCCGGGCGAGGTCTTCATCAACGAGATCGTCGCCAACGCCAGCCTCGACGAGCCGGACTCTCCGGCGATCCTCCGCGACGAGAACGGCGACCCGATTCTCGACGCCAACGGCGATCCGGTGGACTGGATCGAGTTCTTCAACGCCTCGCCGAAGCCGGCCCGGATCGGCGCGGCCTGGGTCTCCGATGATCCCGCCCGGCCCCGCCTCTTCCGCTTCCTGCCGAGGAAGCTCCGCATCCAGCCCGGCGAGTTCCTGGTTCTCATATGCGACGGTCGACCCGAGCTCGGTCCGCTCCACGCGCCGTTCACGCTCGAGACGGCGGGGGAGACGATCCGCATGTCGACCAGAAAGGGCCGGCTCGGCCTCGACGAGCGCGAGTACGTCGATCTCGAGGCGAACGTCGCGGCGGGTCGTTTCCCCGACGGCGAGTTCGACTACGGTCTGATCTACGTGGCGACGCCGGGCGCGCCGAACAAGCCGATCGGCGTCAAGCTGCCGCGGCTCGACGGCAACGCCGTGCTCGGGCCGCCCGCGGCCGATTCGACCCGCATCGCCGTCCCGGTGCGCGAGGACCGCGAGCTCCTCGCCGCCAGCGTCGAGGTGCTTCCCGTCGATGATTGCGACGCCGCGGTCGCCCCCGACGCTCAGTTCCTCGGCCCGTTCACGCTCGACACGGTGGTCGAGCAGACCGAGGTCACCGAGACGCGCCGCACCGTGCTCGGCGAGCCGATCGACGTCCCGGTGCAGCGGCTCATCATCCAGGGCTCGCTGCCGCGCTTCGACGCCGGGACGCGACTGCGACTGCGCTTCCGACTCGTCAACGTCATGGGTGTCGCCCGCGACGTGCAGTGCCAGGCCGTCTCCGGTGGCGGCGGGGCGCCGCTGCTCGACTTCGACAACGCCGCGTTCGTGGAGCCGCGCTGTCCCTCGCCGGCCGAGAGCGCCAGCGTCTTCGCGTTTCTCCATGTCGCCGAGGAAAGCGCCGCCCAGGACCCGCTGCCGATCGATGCGAGCCTGACGTTCCTCGCCGGTGGCGCGCCGGAGCAGACCGTCGACCTCGCGAGCGGGCTCGAGATCAGGCCCGCCGAGGCGTGCGAGCTCGAGTGCTACCGGGTGCCGGCGGTGGCCGACTCGCGGGCGTTCCGCGTCGCGTTCGATATCCCGGCGCAGCCCGCCGGAACTCTGGTGACGTTCTCGTTCGAGGCGCGCGACACATCGCGTGGCGAGACGGCGGTGCTCGAGCCGTCCGCGGCCACCGAGCGCACGTCGCTCCGCTACGTCTCCGGGTTCCAGCCGCCCGCGGTCGTCTTCAACGAGGTCCTGCCGCAGAGCGTCACGGTGCTCGAGGACCTGTACCCGCAGGCGGTGCGCAACGACCCGGCGTTCGAGCCGCCCGATTTTGCCGAGCTGTACAATCCCGGTACGACGCCGCTCGCGGTCGGCGGGATGTTCCTCGCCAGCACGCGCTCCCGGAGCTGCGCGGCGGACGGTAGCGCCTGTCCGCCGGACATCATCCGCTCCGTGCGTGAGTTCGCCATTCCGGCCGGGACGTCGATCCCGCCGAAGGAGTTCCTGCTCTTCCTGTTCACCAGCGAGTCGAGACGCAACACCGCGCCTCAGCTCGGCGGCACCGGTCTCGAGGGGAAGACGATCCGGGTGCGCGACTCGATCGATCTCGACGACTGCCATGACGGCCTGATCCTGATCTCGTCGGACGCCGGCGGCAACTGTCCGGTCGACCGCTTCGACTGGGACTTCCGCCCGGGCGGCGGCGACTGCGCGCCCGGCGACCTGATGCCGGATACCCCGTTCGGCTCGCTTCCGGACGGCGCCGACAACGTCGTCA
>JBFFXF010000096.1:0-23823 GCA_041569895.1 Planctomycetota bacterium
GGAAGGCAGGAAAAGAAGGAAGGGAACGCAGTCGACGCGGCGAAGGCGCGGACGCGTGGCGACGAGGACGGGAACGCAGATGACGCAGATTGGGGAGGCGTGTTCGCGCCGGTGGGTCGCGTCAGTCGCGAGCTCTGTTCTCTGCCTCCGATCTCTGATCTCTGATCTCTGTCTCGGTCAGCGGTCTCGGTCATCGGAGTCGGTCATCGGAGTCGGAATCGGAGTCGGAATCGGACTCGGATCGAGGACGAGGACGAGGACGAGGACGAGACGGGGCCAGGCAACCTCTCCTGCCGCCAGCTCCACTCCGCCCCGGCATTTTCTTCTCCTGACGACGAACACCCCGTAGCATCGCCCCCAGGTCAGAGGGTGACTCGAGATCGGATCGAAGGATCCGGGGAAGGAGCCCGCGATGCGCGCCAGCGGTCGAATCGTCGCCATCCGGTTCGAAGTGAGCGACGCCGATGCCAACGGCGTGCTCAACATCACGGACCCGGTCTGGGTGCTACTGTACATGATGCTCGCGGGGCCGCAGCCCAGGCCGCCCTTCCCCGACTGCGGCGGCTCGGGCTGTCTCGCCTACCCCTGCCCCTGAGCGTCACCAATCAGTCGTACCAGTGAATCCTGTGGAACCGTATACCCCCTCCGCGTGCCTTTCCTTCGCGGTGAGAGGGGAAGCCGATTGAAGGGAGCACGAGGCCTGGGCGTTCATCCATGACCACATCGGTCCGGCGGAGGGCTGAAGGTTGTCCGTGAGCCGCGAGCACAGGAGCGCATCGTGAACACCACCCCGGGAGCTCCCGCTCCGGTCCAGGAGGCGATCGCCCGGGGCGAGCGGCTCGGATTCGAGCTCTCGTGCGAGCCGTTCGTCGGGCAGCTGCTGGCCGTGCTCGCCGCGGGCGTCCGGCCGGACGGTCGCATCCTCGAGCTCGGCACCGGCGCGGGCGTCGGTCTCGCGTGGATCGTCTCCGGTCTCGGCGAGCGTGACGATGTCGCTGTGGTCACCGTCGACACCGACGCGGAGCTCCTCTCCGAGGTCCGGCAGTCGCGCTGGCCCGGTTTCGTCCGGTTCGTCCACGGCGACGGCGCCGAGGAGGTGTCCAGGCTCGGGGAGTTCGACCTCATCTTCGCGGACGCGCCCGGCGGCAAGCTCACCAACCTCGAGGGCACCATCTCGGCGCTTCGCCCGGGCGGCATGCTCGTCGTCGACGACATGGACCCGGCGCTGCACGCCGAGGACGGATTGCGCGAACCGCTGCGCGAGGCCACCTTGACACTGCTCTCCGATCCCCGTCTCCTGTCCGTCGAGTGTCCGGTCTCCAGCGGCGTGATCCTGGCGGCGCGCCGGCGTTGAGGACGGCCGGAGGGCCACTGTTTTCCCGAGGAACCCAATCGCAGTCGAGAGAGAGGTCACGATGCCCGAGAAGGAAAGGCCAGCCGTGGGATCGATTTCGTGGGTGGATCTCACGGTGCCGGACGCAGAGAGTCTCCGACAGTTCTACTCGACGGTCGTCGGCTGGACGTCCTCCGACGTCGACATGGGCGGCTACGCCGATTTCACCATGGTCACGCCGGCGTCGGGAGACGCGGTGGCGGGGGTCTGCCACGCTCGCGGCGCCAACGAGAGCCTGCCTTCCGTCTGGCTGGTCTACATCGTCGTCGACGACCTCGAGGACAGCCTCTCGAGGGTTCGTGAGCTCGGCGGCTCGGTCGTCATCGATCGTCGGACGGGCGCCGGATTCGCCGTCATCAAGGACCCCGCCGGAGCGATCTGTGCGCTGTATCAGCGTCCCGGCGAGTGATCGCCGCCATATCGAGAACATAACGGAGGAACATCATGAGCATTACCGTCGTCAACGATTACGACTTCAAGCCCGACGGCAACGTCGCGGAGGGAAAGGCAGCCGCCGCGGAGCTGGTCGAGTACTTCAAGGCGGAGGTGCCCGAGGTGCAGCTGTCGTTGTGGCTCGAGGACCGCGACAACCCGCTCCATCACTATCACATTACGGTGTTCGACTCGGTGGAGGTGCTCGAGCGGGTACGAGAGTCCGACGCGATCCAGCGATTCATCGAGCGCCTGTTTCCCCACATCGCGCACAGCACGTACATCTCGCCGACCACGGACGTCTGGCTCGCAGACGGAACCGGGGTGAAGCCGGTGGGGTATCCCTGACCGCCGCGGTTCCACCGGCCGCGCGCGCGGGGTTGACGGGAGTCGCGAGCGAGAGTAGGGTTGCTCGAGGCGGCACGGCGTTCGGCGCGGAGCACGCGGCGCGACGCCGGGCGAGGCCGGCCGTCCGACTCGTTTGCAGTGATCCAGAGCCCCCGGCCCGCGATTCTGCGCGGGTCAGGGGTTTTTGTTCGATGCCGGAAGCGGGTTCGCCTCCCTCTGGCAGGTCCAGAAAAAGAAAAGGAGACGACGCCATGGCGAACGCGAAGTCTGGAGACACGGTGAGCGTGCACTACACCGGCACGCTCGCGGACGGAACGACCTTCGACTCCTCGAAGGGACGCGAGCCGCTCGAGTTCAAGCTCGGCGCCGGCCAGCTCATCACGGGGTTTGACGAGGCCGTGGAGGGCATGGCGGTGGGGGAGACGAAGACGGTCGTCATTCCCCCCGAGAAGGGCTATGGCGAGTCGCGCCCGGATCTGATGCTGACGATCCCGCACGACAACTTGCCGGAGAACCTCGAGCCGGAGGTCGGCATGGAACTCCAGATCCAGCCGCCCGGCGGCGACCCCGCCGTCGTCCGCGTCGCCGAGGTGAAAGACGGTGAGGTGGTGCTCGACGCGAACCACCCGCTGTCGGGCAAGGAACTGACCTTCGAGATCGAGCTCGTTTCGATCGCGGGGTAACCCGTCGAATCCGTCCCCGTCCCCGTCCCCGTTCCCGTTCCCGTTCCCGTTCCCGTTCCTGTGCCCGTGCCCGAAAGGGATCGAAGTCGTCCGGGTGCTCGACGTCGGGGCCGGGCTGGTGGGGTGCGAGACCGAGTCCGATCTCCTCGGTCTGCGTAATCTGCGCAATCTGCGAAATCTGCGTTCCCGTCCTCGTCGTGCGTCGGCCGCGCTGTCGATGCCGACCCCGACTCCGACCCCGACTCCGATTCCGATTCCGATTCCGATTCCGACCCGGAATCCGGTAACCCATCCCCTCCGACCGGCAAAGGACGGGTGGTCGCGCCGCCCGCGGTCTGTCCGTGATGCGGGACGCGATGGGAAAGGGTCTCTGGAGGAGGATTCCGATGGGCACGAAATGGCGGAGACTGACACTGCGGAGACTGACACTGCGGAGACTGACACTGCGCAGGCTGACGCTTACGTGTGCGACTCTCGCCGTCATTCCCGTGGCGATCTTCGCCGTCGTCGCGGTCGGTGATGACCCCGCGGAGGCCGACCGGCCCCGCTCGCTCACCTTCGAGGTCACCGTGACCAATCTCACCCGCGGGCAGGTCTTCTCGCCGGCGGTCGTCGCCACGCACACCGCGGCGATGCGGCTGTTCACCGGCGGCGAGCCGGCTTCCGACGCGCTGGCCGCGGTGGCCGAGGACGCCGTGCTCGACCCGCTCCTCGAGATGCTCGAGGGCAGCCCCAACGTCCGCGACGTCGTCGTGCTCACCGGCGAGAACGGTCCGATTCTTCCCGGCGAGAGCGCCAGCGTCACGGTCCGCGGCTCACCGCGCGCCGCGCGGATCTCACTCGTCGGCATGCTCGTCACCACGAACGATGCGTTCTACGGGCTGAACGCCGAGCGCGGGCCGTTCTACGGCGCGGTGACTCGCATGGTGCCCGCGTACGATGCCGGGTCGGAGGCGAACAACGAGCTGTGCTCTCACATCCCGGGTCCGCCGTGCGGCAACGCCGGCGTGCGCGATACAGACGGCGCCGAGGGGTACGTGCACGTCCATGCCGGCGTTCACGGTGTCGGCGACCTCGACCCGTCCGCCCACGACTGGCGCAACCCGGTGGCGAGCGTGACGATTCGGCGCGTCTCGCGCAAGCGATCGGACGATTGACGGGTTTCGACGAAAGGCGAACGCCGCGAGTGGTGCCGATGTGGTACAGTCTCCCTGGTCAGAGAGGCGGCGATCGCCCACCGCCCGGACGCTCTCCCGGTCGTCACCGACATGCACCCGATTCAGTCCGGATCTCGCGAGGCCCGCACCGGCGGGTCGGCGCGGCCACAGGCGCCTTCTCGCCGTCTCGCGGCGTCCGATGGCGGCATGGCGCACGAGGACCGCGAGGCGCGGGATCGACGGTTGAGCGCTCTGATGGCGGGTTACCAGCGTGGCGAGGCGGTCGCCTTCGAGGAGCTCTACGATCGATTCGCCGGCGATCTGCGCGATTTCCTGACGCTCCTGTGCGGCGATCGCGAGCTCGCGGATGACCTCGTTCAGGAGTCGTTCCTGCAGCTGCACCGCGCCCGACACACCTACATGCCGCGGCGGAGCTTTCGTCCCTGGGCCCTCGCGATCGCGAGGCACGTCTTCCGCATGGAGTGCCGGGCGCGCCGCCGCCGCTGGCGGCACGAGCGCCGGTTCCCGCAGATCGACTGGCGCCCTCCCGCCGAGATCGAGGGCGTCGCTCGGCGCGACGAGATCGACGAGGCCCTGGCGTCCCTCTCGCCCGAGCGGCAGGAGGTGGTGCTCCTGCACCACGCGCTGGGGCTCTCCTTCGACGAGATCGGCGCCATCCTCGGGGAGCGCGCCGGCACGGTGAAGGTCCGGGCGCACCGCGGCCTCAAACAGATCCGTGAACGCCTTCAAGGGAGACGATCGACTTGAGCGAACGACCGATCGGAGATCGCTACCGCGGCGAGACTCCCCGCGCCCGAAGCGCCCGGCGGGTGATCCTCGAGGATCTCCGGCCAGTGCGACCACTCCGACCGGCGTGGGTTCGCGCGATCATCGGCCTGGCGCCGTGCGCGGCGCTCGGGGCGGTGTTCGCGGTGGCGGCCGGGCTCCGTCCCGACCTCGACACGCTCGGCGTGCTCGCGGGTCACGGCGTCACCGTCGCGTTCGCGGTCGCGGCGTGCGGGCTCACGGTGCTGCTTCTCCGCGAGTCCGTGCCGGGAGCGCGCCCGCCGGTGGTTCTCGGGCTGACGGCCGTGATCGCCGTCGTTGCCGCCCGGCTGGTGACATCGACGGCGGTCCATGCGGCGCACCCGTTCCCGGTCGAGAGCGGCCAGGAGCTGCGATTGACCCTGATCTGTTCGGCGGCCGTCGCCGTCTTCGGACTGCCGTGGCTGGTTGCCGCGATCGTCCTCTTCCGCCGCGGCTTCCCGTCGACGGTGGCCTTGCCCGCGGTGCTCGGCGGCGTGGCGGCGGTCATCGGCGGGGAGGCGTTCTGGCGGCTCCACTGCCCGTACACCAGTCCGGCCCACGTTATCGGCTCCCACCTGCCACCGATCGCACTCTTCGCCGCGGCGTGGCTGCTCTGGAAGCCGGCACGCTCCCGCGCCGCATGAGCGGCCGTGAGCGCGGCGCCCGCGGAGCCGTCCCGCAGATCCGTCCCCCGGCTCCGCGCCCGGGGTGACGGTCGCGGCGCCGTCTGACGCAATCCCGCGCCTGGCCGGAGGTCGCAACCGCGTTTCGACCGGGACGCCTCCGGAGGAGAGCTTTCGGCGGTTTTTTGAGGCAGGACGGATCGGCGACGGGGTAGAATCCCCCCCAGAGCCGATCGAACCGCTCCTCCCGTTCTCGGAATCGACGCGTGCCGCGTCACACGGGCGAGCCTTTCGAGCCGAGCCCAGAGTAGGAACGGAGCGAGTCATTCCCGCCGAGACCTGGATCCGAGCTACAGGCCGCCGAGAGGAGCATTCTCGCCGGCCTTTTCCTTTTCCCGGCCGGGTCCGGCGTGGAGAACTCGTGAACGGACGAGCGCACAACCGGCGGGCGCGGTCCCGCCAGCAGGCTTTCACGATCACGCTGTAACGACCACCGTAACGATCACCGTAACGATCACTTTGGCGATCACCGAGGCGATCACTGAGACGATGGCGCGCCGGAAGTCCGGGTCCCATTCCGGCGTCGTCCGACGAGTCAACTGGGCCCGAGCAACTGAGGATACGAGTATCGATGGCTGACAAGCTGTACGTCGGCAACCTGTCGTACGATGTGACCGAGAACGAGGTGCGCGAGCTCTTCGCGTCCTATGGCGAAGTGCACTCGGTCAAGCTCATCACCGACCGGGACACCGGACGCCCGAGGGGGTTCGGATTCGTGGAGATGGAGAACGGCTCCGAGGCGATCGACGCCCTCGACGGCCGCGAGTTCGCCGGTCGCAACCTGACCGTGAGCGTGGCGCGGGAGCGGAGCGGCGGGGGCGGTGGCGGCCATCGCGGTGGTGGCGGCTACGGCGGCGGCGGAGGACATCGTGGAGGAGGCGGCGGACGCGGACGGGGCAACCGCTGGTGATCGTTGCCGCAGAGCTCCATGCCCGGCGGGCCTGCCGCCGGGAACGCCGGCCGTGGCCGCTGTCGAGTGCCGGCCGTGCAGGAAAGATTTCGAGACAGTATCGGGGGACCGTGCGCCATGGGACGTGACATCCATATCACACGGGCGCGGGACTGGAAGCAGACCGACGGCCACCAGATCAGCGAATCCGAGTGGCGCGCGGTGATCGACGCCGATCCGGAGCTGTCGGCCGATCCGGAGAACGGACCGAACGCGGCGCTGTGGGTGAATCATCCCGAGGGCCGACCGGACGCCTGGCTCGACTGGTCCGAGGGAAACGTGTACACGACGGACGCGTGTGCGGCGCTTCTCGGGAAGATGATCAGCATCGCCGAGCGACTGCAGGCGAAGGTCGTCGACGATGACAACCAGTCACTGTGAGATACGGCAGCTGTCCGGAAGATCAGGAGGATCCCGGTGGCGAAGAATCGAGTCTGGAGCACGAAACGGGATCGCGAGCGCGCGAAGCGTCAGAAACGCGAGAACAAGGCGAAACGCCGCGAGGAGCGCAAGGCGGAGCGCGACCGTGGCCCGGACGAGGCGTCGGACGAGTCGATCGACGAGCGCCTGCACGATCCGGACGCGGCGGACGAGATGGACGCCGAGTCGGCTGACGATCAGGGTGACGCCGGGGACGACGGCGGCGATGACGCCGCCGGGGACTCCGACGACGCCGGCGATCGCGACGACGACTGAGGCCGCCACGGGGGCCCGCCGCCTCGTCTCCGGTCTCTCCCCGTATCACCGACCCCATCCGGGAAGGAGCCGCCGATGGCAGCGAAGAGGGCAACGACACGGCGAGTGACGTCACGCAGGAGATTCCTCACCGGCCTCGGCGCGGGCGTCGCCGGCGGGCTCGTCGCCCCGACGCTCGCGCTGGCGCGGAAGACCGACCCGAAGCGCGTCGTCATCGGCGAGGGCACGCACCGCTACGAGTGCATCCACGACTGGGGCAAGCTTCCCGACGGCCACTCCTACGGCGGCGCCTCGCACGGCGTGGCGATCGACGGCGCCGGCTTCGTCTACATCACGCACCATGGCACGCCCGGTTCGATCTTCGTCTTCGATCCCCATGGCAAGTTCGTCAGGTGGATGGGCAAGGAGTTCATGGAGGGCGGGCACGGCGTCGGTCACGGCATCGACATCCGCAAGGAGGGCGGCGAGGAGTTCCTCTACCTCTCGCCGGACAACAACACCCTGGGCTTCGCCAAGACAACGCTCGCGGGAGAGCTCGTCTGGCACAAGGACAGGAAGACGATCGCGGCCGACTCCGGTCTCTACGAGGACGCCAAGGCCCGCTTTCGCGCCACCAACCTCAACTTCGCGCCCGACGGCGGCTACTACCTCGGCGACGGCTACGGGAGCGGCTATATCCATCGCTACGACGCGCGCGACAAGTACGTCAGCAGCTTCGGGGGCACCGGCACCGAGGCCGGCAAGTTCCGCACGCCGCACGGGCAGTGGCTCGACGAGCGCGACGGCACGCCGAAGGTGGTCGTCTGCGACCGCGCCAACAAGCGCCTGCAGTTCCTTGATCTCGAGGGCAAGCACCTGAGCACGCTCGGCGGCTTCCTCTTTCCCGCCGACGTCGACATCCGGGGCGAGCTCATGCTGGTGCCCGACCTCCACTGCCGCATCACCATTCTCGACGGCAAGAATCACGTCGTTGCTCAGCTCGGTGACGACGAGGCGTGGCGCGCCAGGGCGCTCCACAAGTTCGCCATGCGCGGGCAGCGCCCGCAGTGGAAGCCGGGGAAGTTCGTCCACCCGCACGACGCGTGCTTCGACGCCGAGGGCAACATCTTCTGCGCCGAGTGGGTCAAGACGGGGCGCGTCACCAAGCTGCGCAAGGTGAGCTGAGCGTCGCCGCGCCTCAGTCGGAAGCGGGTTTCGGCGGTATCGCGAAGATCCGCACGGACGACGGATCGACGGCGATCACGTGCTTCCCCTGGCGGTCGAACGTGACCGTCGGCTTCTTCGAGCCGGCATTTCTCGCGCGGGCGAGCGGTTGCAGCGTCGACGGGTCGTGAAGCGTCAGGGTCCCGTCTCGGAGGACCGAGGCGAGGAGCGAGCCGTCGGGGCTGAACGCGAGTCCCGTGACCGCGTTTGCGTTGTCGAAGCGTCGTCGCGTCGCGCTCGCGCCCGAGCGATCGTCCAGCAGGATGCTTCGCTCCATGAAGATCGGCAGACCGACGAAGCGCTTGCCGTCGCGCGTCGCATCGCCCGGACTGCCCGAGGAACGGCCTCCCGCGGAGATCTCGGCGACCTTCTTGCCGCTGTCTGCCTCGACCAGGCAGAGGTCGTCGTTTCAGCCGTCGGCGACGGCGATGATGCCGTACGCGCCGCCGGGGGCGAGCCGGGCGACCCGGATCGGTCGCTTCTCGGTGACCCCGACGCTCTTGACGACGGCGCCGCCGATGACTCTCCACGCGACGATCCGGCCGTCCCGGGCGATGCCGCGAAGCGTCGCGCCGTCGGCCGAGAACGCGAGGTCGACCGCGGGGAACGTGATATCGGTGACCTTCTCCGGCGAGGCGAGGCTCCGGACGCGCACCAGCCCGCCCTTGTCGACCGAGGCCAGGTGCGTGGCGTTCGCGGCGATGGCGACGACGGCCGTCTCGTGTCGTGTGGGAAGCGTCACGGGCGAGGCCTCGCCGCGCGCGTGAACGACGACGGTGCCGTCATCGAGTCCGAGGTACACGCGCGAGACACCGGAGACCTGCCCTCGCCGCTCTTCCCCGAGGTCGAGCCCGACGTGGCCGGACGACTCCCCGTCCGACGTCACGGCGATCGCCACGATCTGCCTGCCCGCCGGCGGCGTGACGACGTGCGGCGCGCCGAGCGCGGGTATCGGGGCCGTCGGCGCGGCCGTCACGGTCGCGTCCGGGACGAACGCGGCGAGAGGCGAGGTCTCGTCGATGGCCGAGACTCGCGACGCGGCCGTGTGCAACGCGAGCACGACGGCTGCCAGACCGAGCAGGATCATCGGGGCGCGGGGCCGGGTGAGCACGGGACACCTCCGTCTTTCGGTTTCGTCGAGAGCTCCATCGCGTGGGCGCCGCACTTCGCGGCGCGCATCGTGTTCGTACCATCGAGGGGGGAAAACGCGGGAAGCTTTCCGGCGAAAACCGATGGCTTTACATCGCCGTGACAGACAGCCCCACCGGCGTGTCGTCCCATGCGCAGGGATCGCTACGAGCTCGAGGAGCTCTTCGCGGCGCGCTCGGCGCGACGTCCCATCCGGACGAGGATCCTGTGCTTGACCGGCGCGTCCTCGAGAAGGATGGCATTCCCGTGCAGCCGGCGACCATCCTCCTCGATCCACGCCACCCCGCGCGTCACGTTGTCGGGATTCTCGACCGAGATCTCGTAGACGGCCTTTCCGCGGCGATATGAGACGGAGATCGCCTCCCAGCTGGAGGGAAGGACCGGGTGGATCGTCAACTGGTCACCGCGGACGCGCAATCCGAGCACCTCCTCGATCCACACACGGTACATCCAGCCGGCGGAGCCGGTGTACCAGGTCCACCCGCCCTGCCCGACGCGCCCGGGGAGGCGATAGATGTCGGCCGCCACGACATAGGGCTCCACCTGGTAGCGCGCGACATCGTGAGGCTCGCGAGACTGCTCGATCGGATTGACGAGACGGAGGAGCGAGACGCTCGTGTCGCCGTCGCCGCGTCGCGCCAGAGCGAAGGCGAGCCACAGCGCCGCGTGCGTGTACTGTCCTCCGTTCTCCCGCACGCCCGGCGGGTACCCCTTGATGTACCCGGGATTCACCTCCGACGAGTCGAAGGGAGGGGTGAAGAGCAGTACGAGCCGTTCATCCTCGCGGACGAGGTGCTCCCGGACGGACTCGAGGGCCCGGGCGGCCCGTTCCGGATCGGCCGCCCCGCTGATGACCGCCCACGACTGCGGGAGTGAATCGATGCGCGCCTCCGCGGACTGGGCCGATCCGACCGGTGTTCCGTCGTCGAAATACGCGCGTCGCCACCACGCCCCGTCCCACGCCTCCTCCTCCACCGTCCGGGCCAGCTCGAGCGCTTTCGCGCGGTAACGGGACGCATCGTCCGGGCGGCCGTGGCTCTCGGCGCAGTCGCTGAACGAAGTCAGGACATCGACGAGGAACCACGCCAGCCAGACACTCTCGCCCTTGCCGGCGATGCCGATGCGATTCATGCCGTCGTTCCAGTCGCCCGTCCCGATGAGGGGCAGTCCGCGGGGTCCCCGCGTCAGCCCGCGCTCGATCGCCAGCCGGCAGTGCTCGTAGACGGATGCGTGCTCGCTGGTGACGGTGGGGGAGACGACGATCTCGTGCTCGCTCTCCTTCAGAGTGGGCGCATCAATGAATGGAACCCGGGTGTCGAGGAGCTCCGTGTCACCCGTGACCCGGACGTAGCGGGCGACCGCGAACGGAAGCCAGAGCAGGTCGTCCGAGCAGCGCGACCGCACGCCGACGCCCGTGAGGGGGTGCCACCAGTGCTGGACGTCACCCTCCCTGAACTGTCGCCCGCAGGCACGCTCGATGTGCTCCCGCGCCAGCTGCGGCATGCTGTAGAGGAGCGCCAGCACATCCTGGAGCTGGTCGCGGAATCCGAATGCCCCGCCCGACTGGTACAGCCCCGAGCGGCCCCAGATTCGGCAGCTCAACGTCTGGTAGAGGAGCCAGCGGTTCACCAGCAGGTTCGTCGAGAGCTCCGGCGTGGTCACCTGGACGGCCTCGACGGCGTGGTCCCACCAGGCCTGCGTGCGCTCGAGGGCCTTCTCCACGGCGCCTCCATCGCGGTATCTGGCGATCACCTCCCTCGATTCCTCCACGGACCCCGTCTGGCCGAGCAGGAAGGTCACTTCCGTCGTGTCGCCGGGACTCAGGTCCAGCTTGATCTGAAGGGCTGCGCAGGGGTCCAGCTTCGCGCCGGTGCGACCCGAGAGCCAACCTCGCCGCATCGCTGCCGGAGCGGCCATCGTGCCGTTCCGTCCGAGGAACTCCAGGCGATCCGCGGAGGTCGAGTGCGGGGGCGGGGCGAGCGTCGCGAAGGCGACGCGGTCGCCGCGCTCCGAATGGTAGCGATTGCGGGCGAGGATGGCCTGCGACGCATCGTCCCACTCGGTAACGATGTGCATGTGCGTGTTCTCGCAGTGGTCTCCCAGCGTCCATTCCGCGTAAAAAGTGACCGACAGACGTCGGATTCGCGACCCATCGTTGCGAAGACGAAGACGCTTGAGGCATACGGGATCTCCATCGCCATCGTCCATCGGAACGAATACGGTCAGCTCCTGCTCGATGGCATGGCTGTTGTGCTCGAAGACCGTGTAGCCAGCTCCGTGGCGGGCGCGGTAGGCGTCGAGCTCGCGAATCGGGAGCGGTGTCGGCGACCAGAGGAAACCGTTCTCCTCGTCGCGGATGTAAACGGCCTCGGACGGCGGATCGCCGACGGGATCATTGGACCAGGCGGTCAGTCGGTTCTGCTGGCTGTTTCCCGACCACGTGAACCCCGAACCCGACTCGCTTACCAGGGTGCCGAAGGTGGGATTCGAGATCACGTTCACCCACGGAGCCGGCGTCCAGGTCCGGGGCCCGAGGTAAATGGCGTATTCGCGGCCGTCGGTCGTGAATCCACCCAGACCGTTGAAGTAGTGGAGCTCCCTGAAGAGAAGTGGTGCCGACGGCTCCTGTTCGACGAAACGCGTCTTGAGGCGTGCCGGGAGCTTACGGAACTCGGTGGGCATCGCGAGTTGCTGCGAGAGCGAACCTCGCGCCGCGACGAGCACCACGCGTGCCGCGGCGAGGAGCAGCGTCACGTCCTCCTCGGGGATCTGATCGACGTGACGCAGGAAGACACCGCCGGGCACGTCGACGCCCGTGTGCACGGAGTAGCTCTGGATCAGGCGCTTGAGCTGATCGTTCAGCGGCGTCTCGTACGTGCTCGCCTCCTCGTTGAGGATCACGAGATCCGCCCTCAGCCCATGGAGCCGCCAGCAAGCGTGTGCCTGGAGAACCTGCCGGACCAGGCTGATGTCTCGCGATTCGCCGATCGTCACCACGGCGATCGGAAGGTCCCCCGAGATGCCGTAGGGCCAGAGCCGCGACTGTCCCAGCCGGTTCTTCCTGATTCGTTCGCCGGACGGCCTCAGCTGCGAGCCGGGAAAGAGCATCGCGGCGGCAAGCTGCTGGATTCGCCGAGCCTCGTCCGGATGGATCCGCAGGTGGCGAAGCTCGAGCTGGGCGTGACTCCAGGCGAGATCGACCTGGCGGGAGATCGCGTGGGGATCGTTGTACTTCGCGATCAGGGTGAGCGCCTCGTCGCGGGTCGCCACCGCGCCGAGGACGAGGGAGAAGTCGACGCGCTGACTCGGCTCGAGATGCGCCCTCCGCCGCAGGCTGAAGATGGGATCCAGCACCTGGCCCGCGGTATTCGACAGCGCTCCGGTCAGCGCCACCGGATTCTCCGGAGTGCGGCCCCTGCCGATGAAGCGCCGGCGGTCCGTCTCGAACTCTACCTCCTCGTTCCCCCCCGGGGTCGGGGCGGTGAGGAGGTGGACGAGCCAGATCGGCTGCTCCTCCGCGTCCCGCGGCCGGCGCGTGGCGAGGAGGGCGCCGTGCTCTCTGAGCGCCGCGGTCTCGATGAAGAGCTTGTTGAAGGCCGGGTGCTGCCGATCCGCGTCGTGCGGCGCAAGGGCCAGCTCGACGTAGCTCGTGATCTCGACATCGCGCGGCCGATCCGAACGATTGATGAGGGCGATCCGACGGATCTCGACGTCATCCTCGGGGGCGACGATGATCTCGGTCTCGGTCTCGATGCCGTCGTCCGAGCGGCGGATCTCCGCGCGATCGACGGCGAAGTTGACGGTGTAGTTGTCGAAACGTCCTCGAACGGGCTGGTAGGCGTTGCTCCAGATGCGCCGGGTCTCCGCGTCCTGCAGGTAGCAGAACGTTCCCCATCCGTCGGTGGTCCCGTCGGAGCGCCAGCGGGTCAGCTCGAAGTCGCCCCACCGGCTGTAACCGCCGCCGGCGTTTGTCACCATCAGCGCGTACCTGCCGTTCGAAAGCAGCTGTGTCTTGGGTGCTGGCGTGTGCGGCGTGTCGAATATGGAGGCCGAGGGGCCGTCCTCGGCGGAGATGATTCGAGAGGGGCTCTGCTCCCGCAGGGGCGCCTGGTAGACCGGCCGAGCGACCGGGATTCGCTCGTAGAGAAGCGGCTCCGTCGCGCGAACCCGCGGATCTGCATGGAACCGCCGCTGCATGGCACCGCCGTTGAGGCAGTTGTCGATCGCCAGGAGCCCCATGGCCTGGTGGTGCGCCATGTAGGCATCGACGATCACCCCGGCCTCGCCTTCACGGTGCCGCTGACGGCTGAAATCGATCGTCTCCCGGAAGCCGTAGGGGCCGTAAAGCCCCAGTCGCTCGAGCACGCCGAGATTGGCCACCGCCGCTCGGGGATCGACCGCGAGCGCCAGCAGTGTCGCGTAGGGCGCCACGACGAGCTCGTTCTCCAGCCCCCGTTTCAGGCCCAGGTCGGGAACACCGAAGGCCTGGTACTGATAGTTCTTGCTGGCGTCGAGGTCGCTGAACGCCGCCTCGGACATCCCCCAGGGGATCCCGAGCTTCCGGGCATACCCTCGCTGGGCCAGGACCGCCTGGCGCGCGGCGTCTTCCAGAAGGGAATTTGGGAAGCTCTTCTGCATCAGAAGCGGCATCAGATACTCGAACATCGTGCCGCTCCAGCTGAGCAGGACGCGCCGCCGGTGAACCGAGCCGAGAGGCCGTGCCATGGCGAGCCAGTGGTCGTTCGGCACGTCACCCCGGGCGATCGCGATGAAGCTCCCGAGCCGTGCCTCGCTCGCGAGGAGGTCGTAATAGGAGGCGTCGAGCCGCTGCTCTCTCACGTTGAACCCGATGGTGAAGAGCCGCCTGTCGCGGTCGTAGAGGAACTCCATCTTCATGCCGTCGCCGAGGGCTCGAATCTCGCTCAGGGCCTCCTCGACGTGGGCGTACACCTCCCCGGCAAGCCACCGTGCTTTCGCGGTCGCCTCCTCGAGCGTCTGCAGGTGCGCTTCGAGCGGCCGGGGCCGATCACCCTCGCCTTCGTGACGAGCCAGCAGCTCCCCGAGTGCGGTCACGCCCCCGCGGGCGAGCTCCCCGAGCGTTGGCGCTTCGGCGAGCGCCCGGCGCCGGGCTTCCACGGCCGCGGGGCCGGCGAGGCCGAGCTTCTCCTCAGGTTGATCGGCGAGGAGCTCGACCCAGCCGAGGTACCGCTCGACGACGGTGATCCACGATGCGACCTGGCGCTCTATCTCTTCCGCCCAGTATGTCGCCTCGCCCGGGGGAGTTTCGTTCTGACGCAGCGAGTTCGCGAGCAGCCGAGCCGGCTCGACGGCCCGACGAAGGCGCCGGATGAGCTCATCGAGCCGCTCGGGCGGATCGGAGAAGAGGCGGTCCAGCTGGTCGAGGAACTGACCGTCCTGCCGACCGCCATCAGCCGCCTTGCGCAGGATGCGCAGCGTGTCGTGGAGGGCGTCGAGTGCCCGCGGTCCGATGATCGGCTCCTCGGCGATCTCGCGGAGCCCCTCGCCGAGGGTCCAGAGACTCGCCAGCAGGTTGCCGCTGTCGACCGTCGAGACGTAGCGGGGCTCCATGGGCTGGAGGGTCTTGAGGTCGTACCAGTTCAGCAGGTGGCCGTTGTACCGCTCGAGCTTCCCGATCGTCGCCAGGGTGTGGCGGATCCGGCCGATCGTTTCGTCGATGGTGACGAAGCCGAGATCATGGGCGCTCACCGCGCCGAGCAACCACAGGCCGATATTGGTCGGACTCGTCCGCAGCGCGAGACCGGTCCCGAACGACACCTGAAAGTTGTCGGGCGGGAGCCAGGAGGAATCGGGGCCGACAAAATCCCCGAAGTAGCGCCACGTCTTCCGCGCCGTCTCCCTCAGCCTCGACGTCTCGGAAGCCGACAGGGTCTTCGCGCCCGGACGCGCCGACGGTTTTCGATTCAGTCGCCATCCGGCGACGGGAGAGAGCAACCACAAGGCGAGAAAGGGAGCGGCCGGGACCAGGTGCTCCGGCGCGCGCAGGTACAGCGCCGCGCCGAGGCCGGCGGCGACGAGACTGATCAGGACCAGGGAGGCGAGAAAGGCCCAGGTGCGCCCGGCGACCTTCGAGGGCGTCGCCTGCGCCGTCGTCCACTGGAGGAGATGACGGCCGCTCACCAGCCGGCGGTAGAAGACGCGGCAGATCGCATCGAGCGCGGAGCATGCCTGGTGCGGCAAGAACGCGGTCTCGACGAGGGCGCGGAGGCCATCGTGCGCGAACTCGCGCCAGGAACGACCGCCCTTTCCGCGCGGCGTCGTCACCGTCGTGACGAATCCCGCAAGGAGCGGAAAGGCCATGAGGAGCCCCACCGCCGCGCTCGCGACGAGCGCCAGGACCGGGGTGCTGAACCAGGCGAAAACCAGGAAAACGATGAGAGAGGCGGGCACGAGGCTACGCCGCAGATTGTCGAGGATCTTCCACCGATTCAGCGGGCCGAGGGGATTGGCCACTCGCTTCCCGTGCGGTCCCGGAACGCGCGGGAGGCACCAGTCGGCGATCTGCCAGTCACCGCGGATCCAGCGGTGCTGGCGGTGCGTGTACGAGAGGTATTCCGGCGGGAAGTCGTCGAGGAGCTCGATATCGCTCGCGAGACCGACGCGCGTGTGCGCGCCTTCGATCAGGTCGTGGCTCAGGAGCCGCTGCTCGGGGAACCGGCCGCCGAGGACCCGGTGAAAGGTCCGCGGGTCGTAGATGCCCTTCCCGATGTAGGAGCCTTCGCCGGAGAGGTCCTGATAGACGTCGGAAACGGCTTTCGTGTACGGGTCCGTTCCGACGGGATCGGTGAAGAGTCTCGTGAAGGGAGTCGTCAGTGCGGCCGTGAGGGTGGTGGTGACCCGCGGCTGGATGATCGTGTACGCGTCGGGATTGGTCTCGGGGTCGGGGTGCGGCCGGTTCAGGGGGTGCGCCAGGGTCTCCACCATGCGCCGTGCGGTGTCGCGCGGAAGCTGCGTGTCGCTGTCGAGAGTGATGACGAACCGCACGTCCGCAAGTCGATCCGGATCGCCCACGTGAACGATGGACTCGCCATCGCTCGGCGCCTCGCCCGCGAGGAGTCGATTGAGCGCCTCGATCTTGCCGCGCTTCCGCTCCCAGCCGATGAAACACTGCTCCGACTCGGTCCACACGCGCTCGCGATGAAAGAGGTAGAAGCGGTTCTCGCCGTAGCGTTCGTTGAGAGCCTCGATCCCTCCGATGGCGAGGCGGAGGATCTCCTCGTCTCCCTCGATCCGGGCCGCTGCGGCAGCGGTGTAATCGCTGAAGAGGCCGAACACGAGGTTCGGATCCGGATTGCCGAGGTAGCGGATCTCGAGCCTCTCGATGTTCTGTCGAAGACTGAGCTCGTTCACGAGGAGCATGGGGACCACGACCAGCGTGCGGAACTCGTCGGGGATTCCCTCCTCCTCGAAGGACATCTTCGGAAGCAGCCGTGGCGGCAGGAGCCGGGTGAGCGCGTAGTTCACCACCCGGACGGCGATCTGACTGGCGGGAAGGAGCGCAACCAGCGCCGTCAGCACCGCGAAGAGCGGGCTCGCTCCGGCTTCCAGGCCCGCGAGGCCAGCCGCACCGACGGCGGCGAGGGTCAGGCCGCCGATGGCGCCGAGGTACAGGCCGGTGTGGTGCCGGTAGATGCGCTCGAGCACGCGGTGGCGCAGCGTCTCCCTGATGCCGAGGCGCTCGACGAGACGCCTCCGGCCCGGGCCGATCAGGTAGTACCCGACGTGGCCGTGTGGTCCTCCGTCGGTACGGTCGCGACCGGCCTCGGCGGCCAGCTCCAACGCCGCCGCGGCGACGTCCCCCTCCCGAATCCCCCCGCTGCGCGAGAGCTCTTCCACGACGCAGCGGTACCGGTTGCGGGTGTCGAAGTCCATGCGGGCGTAGACTCCGGCCGGGTCCTCGGCGAGCGTGCGCTCCACCCGGGACTGGTCCTCGAAGATCTCGCGCCAGTCGAGAAGGGTGAGCTGCCTGAGACTCGTGACGGCGTTCCCGATCGAGGCGTGCGCGGCGGCCTGCCTCGCCTGCTCGGCAAGAACCACCTCGCCGAGGGTGTTGGCGAGCTTTCGCTCGAGCCAGCTCACGACCGGGACGACTGCCGCCTCCTCGTCATAGAGGTGCCCGGTCAGCTGGAAGGCGAAGTGCGTGCTCGGTTCGGGCTGCTGCCGGGACAGATCAGCGAGGATCGCGAAGATCTGATTCGGATCGCGGCGCGCCGCCATCAGCAGACGGTTGGCCCAGTAGTCGGCCTCCTGCCGGTCACACAGGTTCTGATCGAGCTCCTCGGCCAGCCATCGGATGCGATCGATGAGGACGATCCGGAGCATCAGTGGGAGAGCCCAGAGCTCACCGATGGTCAGGGCGACGCGCTCCTGGTACGCCTCGAAGAAATCTCCGATCGTGTGGCGGTCGAGCTGGCCGTCGGTGTGCCCGACCAGCTCCGCGGCGAGGCGGTAGATCCGTGGCTCGCGGGGTTCGGAGATGAATACGGGGAGCTCGTGGTAGAAGTTCTTCGGCAGGTTGAGCCTGACGTCATCGATCTGCGCCTGCACGATGTGGGCGTTGTCGAGAATCCACTCGGCCGACGAGGAGACCCGCTGCTCGAGGCGGTAGGACTCGGCGAGCTCGCGCCGGATCTCCTCGATCACGAGTTCCGCTCGGTCCAGGACGCCGAGGACCGGCTCGCCCCCGCGGCGGCGCACCTCCGTGCGATCGAGGGCAGCCAGATGGCGAGCGTGCTCGCCGAGCTTGGCGACGATCGCCGGAACGTCGCGGATGGGCGACTTCTCCCCCGTCTCCGCGCGCCTGGGGTGGAAGGCGAAGATGGATGGCGGCGTCACGCTGGCTCGCCTGAGCACCGTGATCGCCTGGCTCATGAGCGCCGAGGATGCCTGGACGACGACGACGGTCTCGCCGGCCATCAGCCTCGGCGCGTGCTTCTCGACGAGCGCCCGATCGACGCTCAACCCGAGGAGACGGACGAGGACCCACCCGAGCGCAGCTCCCGCGAGTGTCGCGAGGGCGAGCATGAGGTATCCGCGGGGCGCGGTGAAGAGGTCCCCGGGGCCCCACAGGAGGAGCCCCACGACCACGCCCGCCAGAAGACCCAGACAGCCCCCCCACACCGCGCCGTCGCGCGCTGCGATGGCATCGACCTGCAAGCGCCCGTCGTCTCCCCTGTGAATCAGCGCGACACGCCGTATGCGCCCGCGCCGGAGCTGCCGGAGCGCCTCCGCCGCATGCTGCTGCTCCGTGTAGAAGCTGAAGAGGCTGCCCGTCGGACTCATCAGCCCGCAAACGATACCGCATCCGTCGGCGAGATTGAAGAGGCGCAGGCGGAATCGGCGCACGCGAGTTGCACATCGGCAACCGGTTCGCGTGGCCCTCACCGCGGCGAGAGAGGAGCGCCCGCGAGCCGAGCGCCGGTGACGAGCTGCGAGCAGCGGTTCGCCCGACGGTCCGCGGAGGCGCTGCCACCGCCGTCGAATCAGTGAACGTCTCGGAGCGACGCCGCCGGGCGGAAGCCGACGTGGCTGATTCGCGTCGTCGGCTCGACGCCGGCCCGGAAGGCCGATCGGCACCAGTGCGCCCGGTGGAAGAAGCAGCCCCCGCGCGCGGACTTTCGCGGCGTGTCCCCGAGCGACACCGGATCGGCTCCCGACGCCTCGGAGGACGAGTAGAACCCGGCGTCGAAGGAGTCCCGGCACCACTCGAAGACGTTCCCCGGCATGTTGTGGAGGCCGAACCCGTTCGGCTCGAAGGTGCCGACCGGGACGGTCATCTCGCGGAACTCCCCCGGCTCGCCGCCGCAGTAGGGCTGGCTGCCGTTGTAATTCGCGCGGTCGGTCGAGATGGTCTCGCCGAACGTGAACGGAGTCCGCGTCCCCGCCCGACACGCGAGCTCCCACTGCGCCTCCGTCGGCAGCTCGAGCCCGGTCGCCTCGCAGAACGCGCTGACGTCATGCCACGAGACCTGCTCGACCGGCAGGTCCCCGGCGTCGACATCCGGAGGAACGAGCCCGCCCTGGAAGTAGGAGGGCCGCTCCCCGGTGGCCCGCTCCCACTGTCGCTGACTCACCTCCGTCCTGGCGAGCAGGAACGAGCTCACCTCGACACGGTGCAGCGGGCGCTCGGCCGGCTCGCTCTCGCACTCGTCCTCGGGGGCGCCCATGTCGAAAGCGCCGCCCGGAACGTGAACGAAGGCGATGCCGGTGAGCTCGTGCTCGAACTCCGGCCGTCCCTGCTCGTTGATTCGGAGGAACCGGAATCCCCCGGGCGCGGCCGGCGGACCGCACGGAACGAAGAACTCGCAGCCGAGCGTCGCCGTCGCGTCCTCGCCGCAGTCGGGGTGCGGCCCGGGCGGCGGCGGCGCGCCGAGAAAGAGGAAATTGAGCAGCCGCACCGGATCGCTGATGTCGACGGCGCCGTCGGCGTTCACGTCGGCCGAGGCGAGACAGCTCGGCCGCGAGTCGCCGAAGAAGAGCCAGCCGATGGCGGCGAGCGCGTCGCTGACGTCGATGACCCCATCGGCGTTGACGTCACCGCGAACGAACGGCGTCGCCGCCGCGGACGACGGCAGGGCGAGCAGGAGAACAATCAGCGTGATCGGAGTGACTCGCATCGAGAGATCGGCGGAATGAACCCGGGCAGCGCGCCCACGGACGCGTCCGCGCGCCGCACGCAACGATACGCTGTAACGGCCTCGAGGTCCAACACGACGCGGTCGCCGTGGTGCTTGCCGGTGATCATGCCGAACGTCATAATCCGGGGTGAAGCGGAACCGCGAACCACACGGGGAGCGACGTGTCCTATCGGAGAGACTCGAAGAAGGAGCTTCGGTGGAAGCAATTCCTCGAGACGACTCGAGAACTCGTCATTGCCACTGGACTCTCGAGGGTTCATACCGGGACCCCGGAGCGCTTCATGGACCTCCTGATGCATGGCTACCTCGACCATCACGAGGACATCTCGAACTTCACTGTGTGTCAGCTGACACCGCCTCAGTATGAGGCCTTCAAGGAACTGGTCGCGCGTTATTTCCAGCGGGGCTATCCTTACTTCACCGTGATCGCTTTGCGGACGCCCGAGGATCAGCGGAGTATGGAGCAGAGGTTCGGCGACGGATAGAGGGACAGGTTCATGCCGAGACTCTATCGAGTGATCCTGCCGGTGACCGACATCGAACGAGCCGCCTCGATCTACGCGCAGATCCTCCGCACCGCCGGGGAGCGGATCTCCTCCGGGCGGCATTACTTCGACTGCGGCGGCACCATCCTGGCATGCTACAGCTCCGAGGCCGACGGGGACGGCCCGGTCGAGCCGAGCCGCTACCAGCCCGGACAGTACATCTACATCTCCGTCCCCGACCTCCAGGCAACGCACGACACCGCCGTCCGCCTCGGCTTCGAGATCCACGAGGGCGGCATCCAGTCGATGCCGTGGGGTGAACGGATGTTCTGGGCCACGGATCCCTTCGGCAACCCGGTGAGCTTCGTGGCGGCAGGGACGGAGTTTCTGGGTGGCTCGGAGGAGTCGGAGTGAGTCTCCAACGTCGTAAGAGCGCGTACCCGTACCCGTACCCGTTCCCGTACCCGTACCCGTTCCCGAGCCGCTCGCGTGGCCCGCTTCTCGGTTCGCGGCGAACCTTACTCGCGGTGCGATCTGCTGAGAACCAGGTGGTCGGTTTCGCCGAGCTGGAGCCGAACGGCCACATCGACCGCTTCTACTGTCACCAGGACTTTCAGCGACAGGGCATTGGCACGGCGCTGCTGGCCGCCGTCGAAGAGGAAGCCCGCCGTTTACAACTGACAAGCCTCCACGCCGAGGTCAGCACGACGGGGATCGCCTTCTTTCGCGCCAGAGGGTTCCTCGTCGAGGAGGAACGAACGAACACGGTGTGCAACGCACCGGCGAAGCAGTTTCTCGTGCGAAAGACCGTGGGCGCATAGACTGGGCCGTGGCGCTCGGACCGCACGAGTCGTACCGTGGGAGCATCTCGTCGGAAGCAAACTGAAGACGAATTCGGGCACGCGACCGGGCACGGGACCGGACCGGGTACGGGGACGAACCGTCGCCGAGCGAAGCGAGGGGATCCTTGACTCGACCGAGCACCGGATACAATTCACCGAGCGACGCCGCCGTCCCCCGCCGCGTGCAGGCGTGCGCATCGGCATCGGTGTCGGAATCGGACTCGGTCATCGGAGTCGGAGTCGGAATCGGTGTCGGTGTCGGACATCGGAATCGGTCATCGGCATCGGACATCGGAGTCAGAATCAGCCCCGGCCGCCAACTCCGAACGGCCGGCCCATATAGGCCGACACGATCCACTCATAATCGCGCCGACCTATTTAGACGACGCCCACCAGCCCGACGCCGAGCGCTCTCGGGCACGGACCGGGCACGGGAACGGGAACGGAGACATGAAAGCAATCTGGAACAACCAGGTCATCGCCGAGTCGAACGACACGGTCGTCGTCGAGGGCAATCACTACTTCCCCGTCGACTCCCTGAATCGGGAGTATCTCGCCGAGAGCGCGACGACGTCCGTCTGCCCGTGGAAGGGCACGGCGAGCTACTACTCGCTGAAGGTCGACGGGGAGACCAACACCGACGCCGCCTGGTACTACCCGAATCCGAAGCCGGCGGCGTCCGAGATCGAGGGGCGGGTCGCGTTCTGGCGCGGCGTGCAGGTGGTCGACTCCTGAGGCGAGCTTGAAAACCGCCCTCATCAACGCCCTCATCATCGGCTCCGGCGGATTCCTCGGCGTGCTCGCGCGCTACGGCCTCAGCGGCCTGGTGCACCGGCTGGCGCCGCTGAGCACGTTTCCCTACGGAACGCTGGCGGTGAACCTGGTCGGCTGCCGGGGGATCGGCGTGATCGCCGGCCTGGCGGAGTCCCGCCAGCTGTTCGGGCCGGAGGTGCGCGCGTTCGCGCTCATCGGCCTCCTCGGCGGCTTCACCACCTTCTCGACGTTCGGCTACGAGACCTTCGCCATGATCCGTGACGGCGAGCATCTCCGGGCGGCCGGCAACGTGGGGATCCACGTCGTCCTGGGCATCGTCCTCGTGT
This sequence comes from Planctomycetota bacterium, assembly GCA_041569895.1. Classification (GTDB taxonomy): domain Bacteria; phylum Planctomycetota; class UBA8108; order UBA8108; family JACQVS01; genus JBFFXF01. The sequence goes on from JBFFXF010000096.1 coordinate 22,604, forward strand.
GGCTCGGCTACGCACTGATACCGTCGAGGTAACGCAGGATCGAGGTAACGCACGATGATTCTCCCGAGGGAAGGCAAGCTCCTCCGCATCTTCATCGGGGAGAACGACAAGTACGAGCACCAGCCGCTGTACGAGTGGATCGTCCGCAAGGCGCGGGAACGCGGCCTGGCGGGCGCCACCGTGCTCCGGGGACTCGAGGGCTTCGGCGCGCACAGCCGGCTGCACACGGCGAAGATCCTGCGCCTCTCGAGCGATCTGCCGATCGTCATCGAGATCGTCGACACCGAGGAGAACATCGAGGCGTTCCTGCCGTGCATCGACGAGGCCGTGAAGGAGGGCCTGGCGACGCTGGAGAAGGTGGAGGTGCGGTTTTACAGGTCGGGAAAAGGAGAGCAGGCACAGTGAGCACCGCGGCCAGGGACCCACACTTCGTCGCCCTCGAGCGCATGTACCTGGCGGCTCCGATCAACGAGCTCTATCGGCCGACGATCCACGTGTCCGAGGGTGAGGCGACGGTCGAGATCGAGGTCTCGGAGAAGCTGTTTCACGCCGCCGACGCCGTGCACGGCTCCGTCTACTTCAAGATGCTCGACGATGCGGCGTTCTTCGCGGCGAACTCCCTCGAGCGAGAGGTGTTCGTCCTGACGACGACGTTCACCACCTATCTCACGAGACCGGTCTCCTCGGGCCGACTGCGTTCCGTCGGCCGCGTCGTGCACCGCACCCGGTCGCAGTTCATCGCGGAGGCGGTGGTCTCCGATTCCGACGGCCACGAGATCGGACGCGGCAGCGGCGTGTTCGTCCGCGGGAAGGTGCGGTTGCGGGAGGCGCGGGGGTATGGGGGGTGATGGGGGGGACAGGATACCGACTCCGACTCCGACTCCGATTCGGACTCGGACTCGGAGACCCGATACCGATACCGATACCGACTCCGACTCCGACTCGGAGATCCGACTCCGAGATCCGATACCGATTCCGAGGGCAGAGACCAGAGATCAGAGATCCGAGAACAGAGAACAGAGGACAGAGGACAGAGGACAGAGGACAGAGATGGTGTCTCGGGCCTCGGTCATCGGAGTCGGAGTCGGAGTCAGAATCCGACTCGGTCGTCGGAGTCGGTCATCGGACATCGGACTCGGACGTCGGCATCGGAATCGGAGTCGGCGTCGGCATCGGAGTCGGAGTCGGCGTCGGCATCCGAATCGGATCTCGAGCCCGAC
>JBFFXF010000097.1:0-23781 GCA_041569895.1 Planctomycetota bacterium
TACGAGGACTACCACACCTACACCCTGCGCGGGTTCCTCCGGCACCTGCAGCTGCGCTCGGAGGACGCGCTCGCCCACTTCGACGAGGCGGAGGCGCGGTTCCCGGGGTTCCGCACCGAGGACGACGTGCGCAGGTACTGGATCCTGCTCAACCGGCGTTTCACGGCTTGCATGCTCAACGAACAACGCAATCCGGATGCGCAGGCACGCATACTCACCGACACAGCAATCCAGCAGATGGAGGACTCCGAGTGTCCTCAGTGTGGTTTTACTGAAAAACTTGTTAGCGTGGGTTCGGGGTTCCACCGCCTTCTGCGCGGCGACTACGCGGAGGCCCGGAGCATTCTCAAAGGCGTCATCGAATCCACGCGATCGAGCCCGAGCACCGCGGCCTATATCGGCGCCGCGGCGGCGGCACATGAGCTCGATCTGGATCTCGAGGCGCGGGTCTTTTACGAGAATTCGGAACTCTGCATGGCGTTTTCCACGGATCGCTGGAGATACGTCATACACATCACCTGGCTCGCCGCGCTCTGCAGTCACTGGGGATGGGAGGGCGAGCGCACCCGCTGGTACGAGACCACCCGCGTCCTCGACTGCCCCGAGGCGACGCGCGCCGTCCTCCTCGAGCGCGCGCGCCTCCTCGAGTCCGCCTGCCGCACCCACAAGGCCCTGGCGTTCGCCTAGAGCGCCCTCACTGGGGGCAGCTCGGCACCTCGCAGTCGAGCGAGTCCTGCGTCGGATCGAGGCCGCAGGAGTACGGCCCCGGCGACGGCGGCATCGGCCCGCCCTGGTAGAAGAAGTTCAACAGGTAGATGGCGTCCGAGTTGTCGACCAGCCCGTCGTCGTTGGCGTCGCAGGCGTCGAAGCACGGCGGCGTCGGCCCGCCGTTGAAGAGAAAGTCCTGCAGGAAGACCGGGTCCGAGTGGTCGACGACCATGTCGCCGTTCGTGTCGCCGCGCTTCATCCAGACACTGTCTTCCGTGTCGAGTCCGGCACTGGCAACACCGGCGATCAGCGCGACGATGAGTAGCACTCCGCAGAGACGCATGGCACCCTCTCCTTTCACGTCCCCGCGAGCCCACGTTCCCCGCTGAAAACCGCTCACACACACGGCGCTCTCTGGAGGCCGGCACGCTCGCCCCGACCTCTCGAGCGCCCCCATCACCTCGCTTGCAGCAGCTCCTCCACGCTGCCCCGCGGCCGGGGTGTCCCGGTGGCGCGGAGCCAGTCCTCGAAGTGACCCGAGGCGCACTCCACCAGGTCGGCGGCGAGTCGCCCGCGGTCGGCCTCCTCCCTGAAGATGCGCTCGACGTCCGGGAGGACGAGACTCGAGCGGTACGGACGGTCCGACGTCAGCGCGTCGAAGACGTCCGCGATCGACAGGACCTGGACGGCGAGCGGGATCGACTTGGCCCGGAGCCCGTCCGGGTAGCCGGAGCCATCGAGCCGCTCGTGATGGCTGCGGATCAGGCAGAGGATCGCGCCGAACGACTTCAGCGGCCGGCAGATCTCCTCGCCGATCTCCGGATGTCGCTTGACGACGGTGAACTCCTCGTCGGTCAGCTTGCCCCGCTTGCCGAGGATGGCGTCCGGGACGCCGATCTTGCCGACGTCGTGGAGCAGCCCGCCGAACTTGAGCTCGGCGATCGTCTCCTGCGGCAGCCCGAGCGACCGGGCGAGATCGACCGCGAACTTCGCCACGCGCTCGCTGTGACCGATGGTGTACGGATCCTTCGCCTCCACGGCTCTCGCGAACGCGAAGATCACCGACTCCGATCGCTCGAGCCGGTCGTTGAGCGCCTTGATCCGCAGGCACGAGCGCAGCCTCGCGGTGAGCTCGTGCCGGTTCACGGGTTTCGAGAGGAAGTCGTCGGCGTCGCAGTCGAGCGCCCGCACCTTGTCGGACATCTCGCTGAGCGCGGAGACCATGATGATCGGAATCAGGCGGGTCTCCTCGTCGCCCTTCAGTGTCTTGCAGACCGTGTACCCGTCGATCACCGGCATCATCACGTCGAGGAGTACGAGGTCGGGGCGCAGTTGTCGCACCGCCTCGAGCGTCTCCTCTCCGTCCGTCGCGAAGATCACGTCATGTCCGAGCGGCGTGATCAGTGACTCCATGATGAGCCTGTTCTTGTGCTCATCGTCGGCGACGAGGATGGTTTTCGGACTGTCCACGGTGTGTCTCCGTCAATCACTCGCGGTACCCGCCGCCGTCTCCTCCAGGATGGTCGCGATCTCTCTCCTGAATTCGTCGACGCGGATCGGCTTCGTGATGTAACCGTTGCACCCGGCAACCAGCGTCTTCTCTCGATCTCCCGGCATCGCGTACGAGGTGAGGGCCACGATGGGGATCTCTCGCGTCACCTGGTCCTCGCGCAGGATCCGGGTCGCCGTGAGACCGTCCATGCCCTCGAGCTGGATGTCCATCAGGATCAGATCGGGCAAGAGCTGCTTCGCGAGCTCCAGGGCCTCTTCGGCCTTGTCGATCGTTCGCACGGTGTAGCCCTCAGACTCCAACAGGTCTTGAAACACGATCTGATTCGCGGAGTTGTCCTCCACGACCAGAATCGTCTTGCTGCTCATCGTTGCTTCCTCCGCTCGGATTCTGTCCCTCTCCCTCCTCGTCCGCTTCGACCGGCGCTCGCAGCGGCAGCGAGAAGAAGAACCGACTGCCCTTCCCGACCTCACTTTCTACCCAGATCCGGCCCCCGTGGAGCTCGACGAACTTCCGCGACAGCGCCAGGCCGAGGCCGGTGCCCTCGTACTTTCTGGAGTACGAGCTGTCAGCCTGACGGAACTCATCGAAGATGATCTGCTGATCCTCCGGGGAGATGCCGATTCCCGTGTCCTCGACGACCACCACCACGTCGTTCTCCCGATTGAACGCCCGGAGCGTCACCTTTCCGCCGTCCGGCGTGAACTTCACGGCGTTGGTCAACAGGTTGTAGACGACCTGTTTTATGCGCAGCGCGTCCCCGTGAATGATCTCGACTTCCGGATCGGACTCGAGCTGCAGCGTGATGCCGTGCTTCTGCGCGCGTTCCTTGACCACCACGAGGCTGCTCTCGAGCAGCTCGCCGAGGTTGAACGGATCGATGTTGAGCTCGAGCTGGCCCGCCTCGACCTTCGACAGGTCGAGGACGTCGTTGATCAGCGACAGCAGGTGCACGCCGCTGTCGAGAACCTGCGAGACGTAGACCTCCTGCTTCTCGGTGAGGTCCCCGAAGGTCCTCTCCCCGAGGATCTCCGACATCGCGATGATGGCGTTGAGCGGCGTCCGCAGCTCGTGGGACATATTGGCCAGGAACTCGCTCTTCAGCCGGTTCGCGTCCTCGAGCTGCTGCTTGCTCCGGAGAAGCTCTCGCGTGCGCTCGCGCACCTTCTGCTCGAGGCGCAGGTTGAGCTCCTCCGCCTCCTGGTAGAGGAACGCGTTCTGCAGCGAGATCGCCGCCTGCGACGCGAAGGCCGTGATGAACTCGAGGTCGTCCTCGGTGTAGAGGTCCTTCGTCAGTCTGTTCTCGACGTGGATCAGGCCGATCGTCTTGCCGCCGACGCGGAGCGGCACCGAGATGATCGAGCTCCCATAGCAGCCGGAGACCGTATCGCCGTCGTCCTCGACGTCGCTGGCCTCCACGGACGCCACCTCGGCGACGCCGCTTCGCCAGACGCGCTCGTAGATTCCGCGGCTCTCGCGGCTGAGACTGAACGAGGTGTCCTTCTTGCCGACGGCGCGCGCGCACCGCAGCTTGGCCGTGCCGTCGCCGCCGTCGAGGAAGAGGAACCCGCGCTCGCCACCCGTCACCTCGACCGCGAGGTCGGTGATCTGCAGGACGAGCCGGTCGAGGTCGAGAATCGAGCTGATCGCCCGACTCATCTTGAAGAGCGACGACAGCTGGCGGTGCTCGTTTCGCAGCTGCCGCTGCTTCTCCGCCGTCGTGCTTCGCAGACCGAGCAGCGCCCGCGCGGCCTCGACGTCGATCCGGGCGCCGACCTTGCGGAAGATGTCGAGCGCGCGCTCGACGTCCTCGAGGTCGCCCGAATCCCCTCCGGTCGAGCGCCAGCGGGCGCGCTCGACCAGCGTCAGTCCGAGCTCGTAAAGCCGGCCCTGCTCCATGAGCACGCGCCGGCTCTCCGCAAAGCTCCGCTCCGCGCGCGAGGGCCGGTCCGAGAGGCAGTGGTAGATCGCCTGCACACGCAGTGCGTGGCCGAGGTGGTTGCGGAACTTCTTCGCCAGCCGGACGCCACTGCGGACGATCGCACCGGCCTTCCGGAGGTGCTGCCGCCGCGCCGATTGCCTCATCGCGCGCACGCGCGCCTCGTCGGCGAGGTACGCCTGCCCCAGCGCGACGAAATTGGAAACCAGGTAGTCGTTCCGGAGGCGGTGGCGCCGGATGATCGCGATGCTCTCCTCGAGCACGTCGATCGCCTCCCGCTGTCGGTTCATGCGCAGCAGGATCTGACCCTTGACGCGCATCGCCATGACGCGCGTGAAGTTGTCGGTGTGGACGTCGAGGGCACGATCGGCGTAGCCGAGGGCCCGCTCGAGGTTGCCGCGGATCATGTCGATCTCCGCCAGGCTGATGCCGGAGACCGCGATGAACTTCAGGTCCTGAATTTCCTCGCTGAGCTCGAGCAGCGTGCGGTTCACGGACTCCGCGGCGTCGAGCTCGCCCAGCGCGATGTGGCAGAAGCCGAGGTGGCTGTACACCGCCTCGATCTCCCACTGGTCGCCGGTGCTCTCGAGGATCCGGATGCTCTCCTTGAAGTACTCGATCGCCTGGGAGAGCTCCGTGCGGTAGTAGCAGCAGACGCCGAGGAACCCGTAGGACTGTCCCAGCCCCCAGCGGTCCTTCAGTCGCTTGCGAATCTCGAGCCCCGCGTTCTGGTACCGGATGGCGCGCTTGTGCATCGGGATCAGCGAGCACACCACGCCGTGCGAGCTGTATGTGTGCGCGAGCTCCGGCGACTCACCGAGTCGCTCCGCGAGGTTGAGCTGGCGGAGGTGGACCTCGAGCGTGCGCGTCAGGTCGATGAAGTAGTACGCGTACGCCAGCGAGTGAAGGATCTTCACCGCCTCCTTGCCGATCCGCCGCGCGCGCCGGTTTCCGATCGTCAGCAGGCGCTTAGGCACGACGGTGTGCATGATCTGGCGCAGCCCGTTCCTGACGATCGACGTCCAGAGCTCGCGGTCGGTCTTCGGCCGCTTCATGCCGAGCGACGACAGCGCCCGGTTCATGTGCTCGATCGCCCGCTCGTTCTTGCCGCGCCGGAAGTAGAGGTCGCCGATCTTTCCCTCGAGGCGGGCGCGGTGGACGGGGTCCTTGACCGAGTCGAGCAGCTCCTCGTAACACGACTCCGACTGCTCGTACTGGCCGTTCAGAGCGGACACGTCGCCGAGACACTCGACGATCTCCTGCTCGAGCTCCGCCTCTCCCTGCGGCACGTGGTTGCGCGCCTCGGTGAAGAAGAAGATCGCCTCCTGGTTGGCGTACGCCTTCTTCGCGGCGCGGGCCGCACGGAGGGCCGCCTCGTGGGCCTTCTTCTCATCGTCGCCACGGATGTAGTGCAGGGCGACGTCGTAGATCGAGGTCTCGGATTCACCGCGCTGCTCGATGGCCTCCGCCACCTTGCCGTGGAGCTCCCGCCGGTAGTCCCCGGCGATGCTCTCGTAGATCGCCTCGTGGACGGCTTCCTGCGAGAAGTAGTAGCTGTCCTTGCCGAGCACCTTCCAGTTGGAGATCAGGTGCCGCTTCGATCCCTCGGCGACGGCGTGGAGCACTGCGGATCGGGAGACGTTCGCCACCTCCTCCACGAGCGGCACCGAGAACTTGCGCCCGACGACCGCGGCGGCGCACAGGACGCGCTGCGACGTGTGCGACAGATCGCTCCAGTGGCGCCGGAAGAAGGTCTCGACGTTGGCCTCGGGAATCAGGGCCTGGAGCCTCAGCATCCCGAAGCTGTCGCTGCGATCCTTGCCGGAGAATCGGGGGCGGAGAGTCTTGATGATCTCGAGCAGCAGGCGAGGGTTGCCGCCGCAGCGCTGATACGCGACCGTGGCGAGGTCGTGGATGAGCGCGCCGCGCTGTCCGAGCCCCAGCTCGAAGAGATAGCGGCAGCCCTGCGGGCTGAGCGGACTCAGGTGGATGTGGAGCGCCTCGCCGGTGTCCCTGTCGCCGACGCGCTCCGCCGGCTCCGCCTCGCGCTCCTTCTGCGCGCGGCTGCAGATGAGGACGAGGTGCGAGCTGTCGAGCTCCGCTCGCAGCTTCTCGACGATGTCCCGCGTCCCGGTGTCGACGTACTGGAAGTCGTCGATGAAGAGTACCACCGGCAGACCCGGCCCGCTGAGCGCGCGGAACAGATTGAGGAGCGTCTTCGTCGACCGCTGGTGCTCGCGCTCCGGCTCGAGCGAGACGAGCTCCGGCATGCCGGGGAGCAGCTTCTCGATCTCGGGAATGCTGCGCAGGAGCTCGCGGCCGAAGTTTCCGACCGCCGATTCGATGCGGCGCTGCACGGCGAGGCGCATCTTCGACGGCAGGCCGTCGACGTGGTCGACGAACTGCCGCACGGCGTCCCGCAGCGGCGAGTACGGCCGGTTGCTCTCGAACTCGGTCGCCTGGGCCCAGAGGAAAATGCCGTGGTTGGCCACGACGTACGTCCGGAGCTCCTCGGCGAGACGGGTCTTTCCCGATCCCTCCTCGCCGGTCAGCAGCACGAAGCGCCCGCGCCCGAGCCCCGCCTGATCGAATTGCGCCCGGAGACGCTTGAGCTCGACCTTTCTCTCGGTCACCGGCAGCACGAGATCGCCCTCGGACAGGAGGCAGAGGTCGAGGCCGGCCTTGGTCTCGCCACCGAGCACCCGCCTCGCGGTCAGGATCTCTTCTTGAAACTCCCGCATCGCGGCGAACCGCTCGCCGGGGTTCTTCGCGATGGCGCGCATGACGAGTGACTCGAGCAGCTTGGGGATGTCGGGGTTGAGCGTCGTCGGCTTCGTGGGCACCTGGGCGACCATCTGGTGCACCGTGGCCACCGCGTCGTCGCCGCGGTACGGCAGCTTGCCGGTCAGCGCCTGGTACAGAATCACGCCGAGCGAGTAGACGTCCGAGCGCGCGTCGGGCTTCTTGTTGAGGATGCCGACCTGCTCCGGCGACATGTAGCAGATGCTCTCGACGGACTCCTTGCGAGCGTCGAGGAATCCCTGGAGCAGGACCTGTCCGAGACCGAGCAGCCGGATGCGGTTGCCGGCGCGCTCCTCGTCGACCGCGTCCTCCGGGCTGATCAGGATGTTGCCCGGCTGGACGCCGAGATGCAGGAGGCCGTGCTCGTGACAGTACTGCAGCGCGTCGGCCACGCGGAAGACGATCTCGAGCGTGTCAGTGAAGCTCGGCATCTCCCGCTGGAGGGCGTCGGCGAGCGAGGTCCCCTTGCAGAGCTCCTCGACGAAGTAGTACGTGCTGTTCCAGCGGCCGAACTCGATGAACCGCGCGATGCTCGGGTGGTTGATCCGGCGCAGGAGGGAGACGCGTCGATACTCCTCGAGCAGCCGATCCCCGTCCTCCGGATCGAAGCCGTGGAGGATCTTCAGGGCGACGGTGTCGCCCGTCTGCACGTCTCGAGCGCGGAAGACCGAACCCGACGCGCTCTGCGCGATCAGGCCGAGCAGCTCGTAGCGGCCTTCCACGAAGCTCTGATTCGTCATCGACGCTCGCTCCCGGTGGCGCCGTGCGAAACCCGATGCGGGTCCGCGCGGGCCCGGGAGCCCCTCTCGATAGCCGTCAAGGAGGGAACCGGTCGCCGGCTCGACGGCCGGATGCGACGGCGTCCCCTCTCTGTTGAGAAAAAAACCGGATCAGAACGTGGCGGACAGCGACAGGAAGAACCAGTGGGCCTGGGCGCGCAGCTCGCTGTTGTCGAAGTCGGTGCCGGCGAGCTCGCTCTGCCCGACCTTCTGAGTGCTTCCCACGGCGTACTGGTACGCGACGTCGAGCTGGAACTGCCCGAAGTCGTGTCCGTATCCGACGCTCACCGTGTGTTCGAGAATTCCCGGCAGAAGCGGAGTCAGGGTCCGATTCGGGACCGGATTGAGATTGTAGATGTAGCCGAGGCGGAGCACGCCCTCGCCGAGGTAGTGCTCGTAGCCGAGGCGAATGGTGTACGAGTCCCGCCAGTCGAGCGGGAAAACCTCGTTCGGCGTCGTGCCCGCGAGCGCGTCGAACTCTCCGTTGTCGCCGTCGGAGAGATTGAAGTGAAACTCGTCGAACGCGTCGCTCCAGTGGAACCAGCCGCTCTCGGCCGAGACGCGACCGAAGTCGAAGCGGTACGACGCTCCGAGCGTCGCCGACCGGGGCCAGCGCAGGCGGAAGTCGGCGTCGTAGGACGCCGTCGGGTCGGTGACGAACCCCGCGAGAGGGCCTCCCGTGACGTCGACGTCGAAGTCGCCCTCCTGCTTCGTCATCGTCTGTGACACGAACGCCGCCCCGATCGTCAGACGATCGTTCGGTCGCACCTGGATGCCGAAGTTGCCCGTGACGGCGAACGCGTCGGTGTCGAGGTCGATCCGGGCCGACTGCCCTGCCAGCGGGCCGGCGTTGAACGTGTACGGCGCCTTGAACGCAGCCTGGCTGTAGCCGAGGCCGACGCCGCCCCCGATCGAGACGTACTCCCCGATCTTCATCGATATGGTCGGCAGCACCTTGAGGAGAAGGCCGCTCGAGCGATAGGTCTCCCGGCCGAATATGCCGTGCTCGAGCTTGTAGCGGGTGCCGTAGCCGCCGGGGAACGACGCGCTCAGTCCGAGAACGATGGGGAAGGGCGCGTTGGGAACCCTTCCGGCGACCGCCAGCTGCGGCAGATAGAAGAAGTTGCGATTCGAGCGGTCGCTATCGTCGGGATCGCGGTAGCGTACGTCGGTGAGGAGGAAGTCGCTTCCGTACTCCGCTCGCCAGTCGTCGCCGAGCCATACCAATCCCGCTGGATTATCGTGTATAATGCTCAGATTATCCTCATGGGCGGTGTTCGCGCCGCCACGCCCCGAAGACACCGCGCCCAAACTATCCCGGACGACGCCGTTTCCCCGCACGGAAAACGGCCACATCCCGAGGCAGAGCGCCACGATGAGGGCCACGATTCGCAGTTTCATGTTCATCCCACCCGCACTCGGCATCGTGAAAGCCTCTCATTGTAAAAAGTACCATCCGGGGGGGTAACGTCCACCGCATCCCCGTTCCGTTTCACATGATCTGTGGATAATCGCCGTCATTGTGTCAACGGAATGGACGGAATCGTGACCGCCAGGGCCGATTCGGCCGCGGGATCGACCGAGCGGAGACGGCGTGGGGAACCGTTGCTCCGTCCGCCCGGTCACGGTTAGCATCGGCAGGATCATGCCCCGAACTGTACCGAATGTTGTCGCCCTCCTCGTCTCGACCGCGCTCGCCGGCGTCGCACTGGGAGCGGACGGGTGGAAGGCAGGCGTCGCGGTGACGGGCATCACTCCGGAAGAGCCGATGTGGATGTCGGGCTACGGCAGCCGCGACCGGCCGGCCGAGGGCACCCTTCACGACCTGTGGGCGAAGGCTCTTGTCCTCGAGGACCCCTCCGGGAGTCGCGCGGTTCTGGTGTCGCTCGATCTCGTGGGCATCGACCGCGAGACGTCCTCGTCGATCTGCGAGACGCTCAAGCGCCGCCACGGGCTCGAGCGCTCGGGCATCGCCCTGGCGACGTCCCACACCCACACCGGGCCGGTGGTCGGCCACAACCTCGGCGCCATGTACTTCCTGGACGCGGAGGGCTGGGAGCGGGTTCGCCGCTACACCGCGGAGCTGGAAAAGCGAGTTGCCGCGGTGGTCGGCGAGGCAATTTCGTCGCTGGCGCCGTGTCGCCTCGAATGGGGCAACGGGCAGGCGACGTTCGCGGTCAATCGGCGCAACAACCCGGAGCGCGACGTGCCCGCGCTTCGCGGCGCCGGGAAGCTCGTCGGGCCGGTCGATCACGACGTCCCGGTTCTCTCGATCCGCGGGCCCGACGGAACGCTGCGCGCCGTGGTGTTCGGGTACGCGTGCCACGCCACGGTGCTCAGTTTCTACCAGTGGAGCGGCGACTATCCGGGCTTCGCGCAGAGACACCTCGAGAACGACCGGCCCGGCGCCGTCGCGCTCTTCTTCGCCGGGTGCGGCGGCGACCAGAACCCGCTTCCCCGGCGCAGCGTCGAGCTCGCCGACGAGTACGGACGGCGTCTCGCGGCGGCTGTCGACCGGGTCCTCGACGCGCCGATGGCCGCGATCGACGGCGACCTGGTGACACGCTACGCCGAGATCCCCCTGCCCTTCGACCGCATCCCGTCGGAGGAGGAGCTCGAGAAAGACGCGAACAACGGCGCGAACCGCTACGTCAAGAGGCGGGCGCAGCTGCTCCTCGACCGCCTCCGCGACGAGGGCGCGATCGCGCCGACGTATCCGTATCCCGTCCAGCTCTGGCGGCTCGGCTCGGGTCCGCGGCTCGTCCTGCTCGGCGGCGAGGTCGTCGTCGACTACAGCCTGCGGCTGAAGCGCGAGCTCGGCCCGGAGTCGACCTGGGTCGCCGCGTACGTCAACGACGTCATGGCGTACATCCCGTCACTGCGAGTCCTGCGCGAGGGCGGGTACGAGGGCGAGGGGGCGATGCTCTACTACGGCCAGCCCTCGAGGTGGGACGAGTCGGTCGAGGAGCGCGTCGTCCGCGCCGTGCTGCACCTGTCGCATTCGGCCGGTCACTGGAGCAGCGCGCGCAGATAGCGCCACCAGTACCCGGGCTTCGCCGGGCGCAGCCTCACGGCCTCCCGCATGTGCTGCCGCGCCTTCTCTGCGAGCTCGGGGCCCCGGCAGTGCTTGGCGATGTGATAGTGGATGTAGCCGATCCGCTTGCGGTAGAGGCTGCGCGGGATGCGCTCTGGGTCGTAGTTCTTGGTGAGGATCTTCAGGAAGTACTCGCGGCTCTCGAGGACCTTGCGGCTGATGCCGCCGGGGTGGTGGCGGTAGGTGGCGAGCGGCCGGTTGATGTAGCCGACCGGGTAGTCGTGCGACATCCGCAGCCACAGATCGTAGTCCTGCGTCAGCGGGAGGCTGGTGTCGAAGAGCCCGACGCGGTCGAAGCAATCGCGCCGGATCATCACCGTCGAGGTTCTGATGTAGTTCGCCATGAAGACCTCGCGGTAGACCCAGCCCGACGGTCCGTGGCGCGTGCGCTCCTCGTACTTGCCCTTCTCGTCCTTGTAGTAGCTCGAGCTGATCAGCCCGTACTCCGGGTGCTCGTCGGCCAGCGCGAGCTGGACCTCGAGCTTCTCGGGCTCCCACCAGTCGTCGGAGTCGAGAAACGCCACCCACTCGCCGCTGGAGCTGGTGATCCCCGTGTTGCGGGCGGCGCCGGGCCCGGCGTTCTCCTGGCGGATGAGGCGCACCGAGTCACCGTACTTCTCCTCGACGAAGTCGCCAGTGCCCTCCGGGCAGCCGTCGTCGACGACGATCACCTCGCGATCCTCGAAGGTCTGCCGCAGCACCGAGTCGATCGCCTCGGAGATGAACCGCTTCGATTTGTAGGTCGGGATGACGACCGAGACTCGTGGCATGCGCTCCCTACTGCACGCCGACGTGCTTTGTCAGGCGCTTGCGGATCTTCTCGACTCGCTCGACCTGACCCTTCGCGGCGAAGCGCTCGTAGAAGCCGTCGCGGCGGAACTCGGAGGTGAGCTCCGACCAGGGCGCGAGCCTCTCGCGCAGGACATCGGACGAGTCGTGGCCGGGATCGAGCTCGTCGAGCCACGCGTAGCCGACGTCGCCGGCGATGCGGATCAGGGCCTTCAGCGTCACGTCGCGGGTCACCATGTACTTCTTGTTGTCGCCCCACGCCTCCCGGAAGGCGCTGCGGGCGCCCCGGAAGACGTCGCGCAGGAAGCGGTAGCCCCTCGTCTTGTTCCAGCCGCGGCCGTCCATGAAGAAATCGACCACACCGCGGCGGCCGACGAGCCGGTGGACCTCGCCGAAGATCTGCGCCTGGTTCGCCCACATGTCCTGCTGCGAGCGGCCGCCGAGCATGTTGATGTGGTACTGGAGCGGCGAGTCCGCGCTCTCGTAGAGCGCGCGCACGAGCGCCGCGGCGTACTTCTTCTTCGGGTCGGTGCCCCACTCGATGCGCTCGTAGAGGTCGACGAGGTGCGACTTGTTGATGCGCGTGTGTGTCGAGTTGATGATCACGAACATCTCGGTCGCGAAGTCGGACGTCTTGCCGTCGAAGATCACGCACGGGATCTCCAGCTCGCGGTGTGCGTCGTCCTCGCCGAGGTAAAAATGGAGCCCCGCGAGCCGGTGCTGCCCGTCGATGATCAGGAACTTCCCCCGTGGCTCCGAGAGGTATCCGACGCGCTCGTCGTTGCCCATGCGCCGGAACGGCAACTGCTCCGGCGTGAAGAGCAGGATCGCGCCGGGGACGATCGGCTGCTGCGACTCGTTGCGGAAGAAGTCGCGGATCTGGCTGATTTTCCGGCGGTTGAGGCTTCGCTGGAACGCCCGCTCGCTGCCCTCGATCGCCGCGACGAACCGCTCGATGTCGTCCGGCTGCTTCTTCGAGTCGCCGCCGATCGTCTCCCCCCGGTCGCCGTAGAAGCGACTGACGAAGTGGACCTTCTCCAGCAGCTCCTCGGCGCGATAGCTGACGAAATAGAACTCCGCGCTCTTCTGGCGCATCCGCATCGCGAGCATGGCCATCCCCCGACCGTGATCCTGGATCGCCGCTCGATCGCGTCGCCGGCGATCAATTCGAACCGCGGATCGCGAGATTATATCGAAGGGCGCTCAGCCGATCTCGCGAAAAACGTCGGTGATGACGTCGTGGACCCGGTGCAGCTCGTCGTCGGTCATGGCGAGCGGCGGCAGGACGTAGACGACGTTGCCGAGAGGACGGAGGAGCACGTCCCGCGCGAGGAACTCGCGCGCGAGTCGGGGACCGATGTCGTCGAGGTAACCACCCGCGGAATGCGGGCGCAGCTCGATGCGCGCGACCAGACCGAGGCACGAGGCGTCGAGCACGTCGGCTCGCCCGGCGAGCGCCTCGAGGCGGGCGCGGTGGATCGCCTCGATCTCGCCCACTCGCTCCATGCCGCCGTCGCGCAGCAGGGCGATGCTCTCGAGGGCGGCGGCGCAGGCGATCGGATTGCCGGTGAAGGAGTGTCCGTGGAAGAACGTGCGGCCGCGATCCTCGCTCAGGAACGCGTCGTACACACGGCCGGTCGTCAGCGTCGCGGCGAGGGGCAGGACTCCTCCCGTGATCGCCTTCGAGAGACAGAGGATGTCGGGCGTCACCGGCCCGTGCTCGCAGGCGAACAGCTTTCCGGTGCGGCCGAAGCCGGTGAAGACCTCGTCGGCGATCAGCAGCACGTCGTGGCGATCACAGGCGGCCCGGGCGCCGGCGAGGAACTCGCGCGGCCAGATGATCATGCCGCCCGCGCCCTGGATCATCGGCTCGAGAATCACCGCGGCGACCTGGCCGCGCAGTCGCGCGAGGAGGCCATCGAGCTCCTCGGCGCACGCGATCTGCCGCTCCGGTCGCCGCGACGGCTCGAGGACGTCGGCGAGGCAGGGGTTCGAGACGCGCTCGACGTCGAAGAGCAACTTCGCGAAGACGCGACGGAAGACGTCGACGCCGCTCACCGACATGGCGCCGATCGTGTCGCCGTGATAGGAGCCCTCGAGCGAGACGAAGCGCGTCCGTCCCGGCTCGCCGCGGTTCTGCCAGTACTGGCACGCCATCTTGAGCGCCACCTCGACGGCCGTCGATCCGTCGTCGGAGAAGAACACGTGCTCGAGCCCGGGGGGCGTCATTCCGACGAGCTCGCGGGCGAGTCGCTCCGCCGGATCGTGCGTGAAGCCGGCGAGGATGACCTGGTCGAGCGCCGCGGCCTGCCGGGCGATGGCGGCCGCGATGCGCGGGTTGCAGTGGCCGTGCAGGATCACCCACCACGAGGAGATGGCGTCGAGGATCGATCGGCCGTCCGCCGTGTGCAGCCAGGCGCCCTCGGCGCGCTCCACGGCGATCGGCGCGGGCGCCGTCGCCATCTGCGTGTACGGATGCCAGATGGTCATTTCATGAGCTCCCGGCGAGGCACTTTCCGAGGACGCCGTTGACGTCGAACGCGGCGACCGCGCCCGCGATGGTCCGGCCGTCGAGCCGACTCGCCGCCAGCTGGAAGCCGTGCCACCCCGGCTCGAACGGCGGCACTTCCGCGATCACGTCGACCCGCCCCCACCGCTCGATGGCCCTGCGGTTCTCGTCGTGCGGCGGTCCGTCGAGGGCGACGCCGATCACGTCGAGGCCGCGCGCCCGGAGCGCGTGGATCGAGAGCAGCGTGTGGTTGATCGTCCCGAGCGTGCTGCGCGCGACGAGCGTGACGGGCAGGCTGGTCTCCTCGATCAGGTCGATCAGCATGGTGCCGTCGTCGTCGAGTGGCACGAAGAGCCCGCCGGCGCCCTCGACGACGAGGTTGCGATCCGGCGCGGCGAGCCCGTGCGCGACGAGGTCGCCCAGCACGCGGTCGCAATCGATGGTCACCCCGGCTCGACGCGCGGCGAGGTGCGGCGACACGGGGTCCTCGAGGTGGTACGACTCGGGCAGCACGTCGACGTCAGTGACCCCCGCCTCGCGCAGCCAGCGCTCCAGGGTGCCGCGGTCGCGGTCGCTCTCGCCGCCGGTGGAGACCGGCTTCCAGTAGGCGATCGGGCCGGCGTCGCGGTAGCGCATCAGGATCAGCGCGCTGACCACCGTCTTGCCGACGCCGGTGTCGGTGCCGACGACCCAGAGGCTCATGTCGACTCCGCGCCGTGCGCGTGGAGCGCCTCGACGACGGCCCGGCAGACGCCGTCGATCTCGTCGTCGGTGTGATCGGCGTGCACCGAGATCCGCAGCCGCGCCGTGCCCTCCGGGACGGTCGGCGGTCGCAGGGCCCGGACGTCGTGCCCGCGCTCGCGGACGCGCGCCGCAACGTCGATCGCGCGCGGGCTGTCGCCGACGATGACGGCGACGATCGGGCTGTCGTCGCCGGTGACCTCGATCCCCGACTCGCGCAGGCCGGCGCGAAGACGGCGCGCGCTGGCGCGCACGCGCTCGCGACGCCAGGGCTCGTCGACGACGACATCGACGGCCGCGCAGATCGCCGCGGCCAGCGATGGCGACGGCGCCGTGGTGTAGATGAACGTGCGCGCGTGATTGACGAGGTGATCGATCAGCGCCCGCGAACCGCACACGAACGCCCCGCACAGGCCGAGCGCCTTGCCGCACGTCGCGACGCTCGCGAGCGCCTCGCCCTCGAGGCCGAACGCCTCGACGAGCCCCGACCCGCACGAGTCGCCGTAGACGCCGACCGCGTGCGCGTCGTCGACGATCAGCAGCGCCCCGGACCGCCGGGCCAGCGAGGCCAGATCGTCGAGAGGAGCGATATCGCCGTCCATGCTGAAGAGCGACTCGGTGACGATGAACTGTGCGGATCCCGGGAACGCCTCCGTTCCCGTACCCGTTCCCGTGCCCGTCCCCGTTCCCGTGCCCGTCCCCGTCCCCAGACTCGCAACCAGCTCTCCAGCCCCACCACCCTCCCCACGCGAGTAAATCACCTTCCGCGCCCGCGCCAGCCGGATCCCGTCGATCAGGCTCGCGTGGTTGAGCGCGTCGGAGTAGACCGTGTCATCGCGGCCAAGCACCGACGCGAGCAGTCCGACGTTCGCCATGTAGCCGCTGCTGAAGAAGAGCGCCGACTCGACGCCGCGGAAGCTCGCGAAGCGCCGCTCGACCTCCTCGTGCGCCGGATGGTTGCCGCGCAGCAGCCTCGAGGACGGTGCCCCGGCCGGTCCGTCCTGCGCCGCGGCGGCGAGCCGTTCGCGCACGCGTGGGTGGCGGGACAGCCCGAGGTAGTCGTTCGAGGCGAAGTCGACGCCGGACGCCGGCTCGAGACGGCGTCGGAGCCCGGCGGCCTCGCGCTCGGCGAGGCCGCGCTCCAGCCTTGCGAGGTAGTCGGCGAGGGCACGGTTCACGTTCGGCTCTCCGCCGCGTGGCGGTCGGTGGTTGGCTCAGCTCGTCGCGTGCAGCCCGAGCGTGTCGAAGAGCTCCCGGTCCTCGTCCTCGACGGGATTGGGGGTGGTCAGGAGCGTCTCGCCGGCGAAGATCGAGTTGGCGCCGGCGAGGAAGCAGAGCGCCTGCGTCTCCACGCTCATCTCGTCGCGACCGGCGCTCAGCCTCACCATCGAGCGGGGCATGACGACGCGGGCCGTGGCGATCATGCGGGCCATGTCGACGCCGGGCACCGGCTCGCTCCCGCCGAGCGGCGTGCCGCCGACGCGCACCAGCGCGTTGATCGGCACGCTCTCGGGGTGCGGGTCGAGGTTCGCGAGCACGTGCAGCATGCCGACGCGGTCGTCGACGCTCTCCCCCATGCCGATGATGCCGCCGCAGCAGACGGTGATCCCCGCGGCGCGCACGTGCTCGAGGGTGCGCAGGCGATCCTCGTACGTGCGCGTGGTGATGATCCGATCGTAGAACTCCGGGCTCGTGTCGACGTTGTGGTTGTACGCCGTGAGTCCCGCGTCACGCAGGCGATCCGCCTGCGCGCGCGTCAGCATGCCGAGCGTGACGCACGCCTCCATGCCGAGCGCGCGCACGCCGCGGACCATCTCGAGCACGGCCTCGAACCGCGGACCCTCCGGCGCATCGCGCCACGCCGCGCCCATGCAGAAACGCGTCGCGCCCTGACGGGCCGCCTCGCCGGCCGCTTCGAGCACCTCGCCCACGTCCATCAGCGGCGCGCTCTCGACGCCCGTGTCGTGGTGCGCGCTCTGCGGGCAGTAGCCGCAGTCCTCCGGACAGCCGCCGGTCTTGATGCTGAGCAGGGCGCACTTCTGCACCGCGAGCGGGTCGTGGTGGCGGCGGTGGACGGTCTGGGCGCGGAAGATCAGCTCGGGGAACGGCAGGTCGTGGATGGCGCGGATATCGGCGCGAGTCCAGTCGTGGCGACACGCGTCGTCGTCGTTCGAGCCGGTATCCCCCGCCGACCCTGCCATCAGCCGTACACTCTTCCTGGCGCTCATCGACAAAGCCCTTGTCCGGAACCGCGAGATCTGGCGCAATAACGGCTCCGAATCTATCGAACGGAAGTGGAGAATTCAAGCTGTGGTGAGCCCGCCCACCATCTGGTACATGGGCGCCAAGACGCGCCTTCTCGAGAGCGACCTCGACACGGTGATCGCGAGGCACGTGCCGAAGGGCGGCTCGGTGCTCGACCTCTTCACCGGAACGGCGGCGGTCGCGGCTCGCTGCGCGCGGCGCTACAGGACGATCGCCAACGACGCGCAGCAGTTCTCGCGAGTGATCGCCGCCAGCCTGATCGAGCACTCGCCGCGTGACGCCGCACGGTTCGTCGAGTCGATCGACTTCGACGCCGATCTCCTCGACGCGTACCTCGAGAACCGCACGGCTCTCGAGCGCGTCTACTCGCGCGCCCTGCGGCGGGAACGCCGGCTGATCGAACGCCTCGGGGCCAACGGAAAGCCGCGCCGCGAGTCAGGACGCGGCCGCACTGCGCTCCGCGAGTATCGCGAGTTCCTCGAGGCGCCCGGATCGGTCCACGGCACCGAGAACGGCGTCGCGCCGGCCCCCGACTTCGAGGCGGCGCAGGACCTGCTGTCCGCGCGTTCGATCGAGGCCTGCCGCGCCGATCCGACGCGCCGGCCCTACTGCCTGATGACCGCATACTACGCCAACATCTACTTCGGGCTGCGGCAGGCGATCGAGATCGATTCGCTGCGAGCGGCGATCGACGCGATCGATGCGGGCGCGCCGTTCGCCGCCGAGAAGCGCAACCACTACCTGTCGGCGCTGATCCACACGGCGTCGATCTGCACGTCGGGCACCTCGCACTTCGCGCAGCCGCGCCACCTCAAGAAGAGCTCCGAGCTCGTCGCCATGGCCCGGAGGCGGCGGCAGGACATCGTCGAGACCTTTCTCGACTTCTCGGCGCGAATCGGGGAAGCCGTCGCCTCGACGACGTTTCGCGAGGGCAACCGCGCCCTCGGGGAGGACTACCGCGACCTCCTCGTCGACGGCCGCGACGGGCCGGTCTTCCGCGAGGACGTCCGCGCCGACCTGGTCTACGTCGACCCGCCGTACACGGCGGACAACTACTCGCGCTTCTACCACGTGCTCGAGGTGCTCGCGACGTACGGCTATCCCGAGCTCGCCCGCCGCGACGGCGCCATCCTCCGCGGCCGCTATCCCGTCATCGGCGAACGGTTCCTCTCGGGGTTCTGCAGCGCCAAGACGGTGGCGCGAGAGTTCGAGCTGGTGATCCGCGCCGCCGCCGCGTCGGGCTCGAAGCTGGTGATCTCCTACGGCGCGCCGAACGGCCTCCTCCTGAAGACCTGGCGGCGAGAGGACCCCTCGACCGACCCGGTCACCCGCCTCGAAAGCCTCTGCCGCGAGAGCTTCCGCCGCGTCGACCTGCGCAGGAGGCGGCTGATGCACTCGGGGCAGGGGGATTCGAACATTGCGACGGACGAATTGATCGTCGTGTGCAGGGGCTGACTCGGTCCGACTTCGTCCTCGTCCTCGATCCGATTCGGATTCCGATGCCGAGTCCGACACCGACACCGATTCGGATTCCGAGTTTTCCGAGTCCGATACCGACACCGATTCCGATTCCGATGACCGTCTCGGGCGGTCCGTTCTCACGGTCACGGTCACGGTCACGGTCACGGTCACGGTCACGGTCCACGGTCCACGGTCCACGGTCCACGGTCCACGGTCGCGTCATCTGCGTTCCTCAATCCCGAGCCTTTCGGGCACGGGGACGGGAACGGGAACGGGAACGGGAACGGGAACGGGAACGGGGACGGCGACGGGACCGGGGACGAACGGGGCTTCCTCGATCGACCGTCGCCCCGTAGAATCGGCGGGCTGGACGAATCGAACGAGGCGATCGAACGAGAATGCACACACGCCGTTGGGCGCACACGGCGGGGCGGGGGCTCTCCCTCGCCGTTTCGGCCCTGATCTCACTCCTCGTCGCGCCGCCGCTCGCGGCGGACGATCCGGTCGATTACGGCTCGCAGGTCCAGCCGATCTTCGACTCGACCTGCGGCGGGGCGTCGTGTCACCTCGGCCAGACGGCGAGTGGCGTCGATCTGCGTGATCACGCCGCCGTGATGTCGAGCGTCGGCGAGCTCTACGGCGGGCCGATCGTCGTCCCCGGGGACGCGGCCTCGAGTCCGCTTCACGAGAAGATCGCGCTCGACGCGCCGCGCTTCGGCGAGCGCATGCCCCGTGACCTGCCGCCGCTCGAGCGAGGATTGATCGACCTGGTCGGCCGCTGGATCGACGAGGGCGCGCGGGAGTTTGTGGTCGAGTGGCTGCGGGGCGACGCCGACTCGAGCGGCGATCTCACCATCTCCGATCCGATCCGCATGCTCGGTTTTCTCTTCCTCGGCGATCCGCCCCCCGAGTGCGCGCCGACCGCAGACGCCAACGCCGACGGCGAAATCAACCTCAGCGATCCGGTCTTCGTGCTCGCCTTCCTCTTCCTCGGCGGTCCCGCGCCGGCGCCGCTGACGCGCGAGGAGCAGGCGTCCTGCAACCGCACGAACCGCCCGCCGGAGATCGAGCCCATCGGCACGGTGCAGGGTCGCGAGGGCGTGCCGCTCGCGTTCCAGGTGTTCGCCTGGGATCCCGACGACGATGCGATCACCTTCTCGATCGACGTCGGTCCGGCCGAGATGTCGATCGACTCGTCGACCGGGAGCGCGACCTGGACGCCGGCGTTCGGCGAGGCCGGGGACCATCGCATCGCCGTGCGCGTGACCGACGCCCTCGGCGCGTCGGCGACGACCACCGGACTCGTCCGCATCGGTCGCGGCAACCGTCCGCCGGTCGTGCCGGCGCTCGACACGGTCTATGGACGCGAGCTCGTGCCGATCGACGTCGTCCTCGAGGTCACCGACGCCGACGGCGACGCCGTCGTACTCGAGGCGCTCGAGTCTCCCGCCGGCAGCACGCTCGATCCGGACACCGGCCGCTTCCTCTGGACGCCGGCCGGGGGTCAGGCGGGGGAGCACCTGCTCCGCTATCGGGCCGCTGACGACGGCGATCCGCCGCGCGAATCGATGGGCGAGCTTCGCCTCGTGATCGTCTCGCGCGACTCGCCGGTGAACCAGGCGCCGGCGATCCCGGCGCGCCCGGTTTACCGCACCCATGTCGGCCTCGACATCCGCATGCCGATCGACGCGCGTGATCCGGACGGTGACACGCTCACGCATGCCGCGGAGAGCCTCCCGGCCGGCGCGCACCTCGACGCCGCGACCGGCCTGTTCACCTGGACGCCGACCCACGATCAGGTCGGCGTGTTCCACGTCCCGGTGACCGCAAGCGATTCCGGCACGCCGCCGCTGAGCGCGTCCGACGTCCTCGTCTTCCGCGTCCTGCCGCCCGACCCGTGCGTCGATCTCGCGTGCGATCCGGCGGTCGGCTGCACGCAGTCGCCGCGTCCGCTCGAACCGGCGTGCTGCTCCGGGGAGCCGGATGTCCGTGTGCCGGAGCCGGTGGCGGACTGCCCCGGCGGGCGCGTGTTGCACGTCGGCCGAAACGTCAGCGGCTTCGGTCGCCTGCAGAGCTGCGACCGGCTGCAGATCGAGTTCTTCGCGCAGGGCGGTGTCAACGTCACCTTCCACCTCGAGGCGCGCTGCGTCAACGCGGAGGACCCGGTGCTGGTGAGCGCGAGACTCGTCGACGCCGAGCATGTCTTCTTCGACGAGACTCTGGTCGTCCAGCTCCAGCGCCGCAACGATGGCTTCGCGCAGGCGCGCAGCCTCACCTTCGACGTCGAGTTCGACGCGGTGTTCTGGGACTTCGAGGGGAACGATGCGCTGCTCTCGGTCGAGCTCGTCGACGCGGACGGGGTCGGACTGCTCGAGGAGGTCCGCGTCGTGCTCACGCGGCAGGATCTCGACGACCTGCCCGACCCCGACGTCGAGGACGTCCCGGCGGGCGAGGTCGGTTGCGTGGGGTGCCACCGGCCGATCGGAGAGACCGGCGCTCGCGTCGGGATCGAGGACGCCCACCCGTGGTTCCCGCTGACCTGCACCGACTGCCACGGCGGCGACGCGTCCGCGATCACGCGCGAGGGAGCGCACGTCCCGAACCGATTCGATCCCGCCTTCCTGCGCAACCTCGCCAGCGACCGTCTCGACGACGTGTCGCCGGACTATCTGCGCTTTGTCAATCCCGGCGATCTGCGCGTGGCGTCGCGGGGATGCGGCGCCGAGAATCCGGCGAGCGGGGGAAGCGGCTGCCACCAGTCGATCGTCGACTCGGTGAAGCTCTCGGTGATGTCGACGTACGCGGGCCACTACTCGCTGCCGCGTTTCCTCGCCGGGAGCCAGGACCGCGGCGCGATCTTCGCGGCGGTCGACGTCGTCGATCCCGACTTCGACGCCCGGAGCGCCCCACGCGGCGCCGTCGGTTTCCTGGAGGCGCTGCGCGGTCCGGACCCGGCGACGCCGAGAGCGACGATCCAGGCGTGCATGGACGAGTACCTGCCGAAGTCGTGCCCGACGTGCCACCTCGACGATTTCGGCCGCAACAACGCGCCCGGAAACTATCGCTCGTCGGGGTGCGCCGGCTGTCACATGGTCTACGCCGACGACGGCCTCTCGCGCTCGCGTGACCCGGTCATTGATCGCGACTCGCCGCCGCATCCGATCCGGCACGAGCTCACCACGGCGATCCCGACGGAGCAGTGCTCCCACTGCCACTTCCAGGGCGGCCGCATCGGACTGGCGTATCGCGGCATCCGGGAGGGCGGCTTCGCGCCGGAGCGCACGCCCCCCGCGGGCACGACGCTGGGCACGCCGCTCCACGCGCACGATCGCGACTACTACTTCACCGACGAGGACGCCACGAACGACGTCGACGAGACGCCGCCCGACGTCCACTCGACGGCGGGCATGGTCTGCGCGGACTGCCACGTGGGCGGCGACGTGCACGGAGACGGCAACCTCTACGTCTCGGAGCGCTATCAGGTCGGCGTGCGCTGCGAGGACTGCCACGGCACCGTGCGCGCCGAGATCGCCGAGGATCCGGCCGATGGTCTCTTCAGGAGCTCGGCCGGCTTCCCGCTGCGACGACTGCGTCGCTCCGCCGACAACCGCATCCTGCTCCGTCTGCGAAGCGATGAGCGCGAGATCGAGGTGCCCCAGATTCACCGCATCCTCGAGAGCGGAGTCAACCACGCGATGTCCGAGGCGATGGGGATCGACGAGAACGGCTTCTCCCACACCGATCGGCTCGAGTGCTACACGTGCCACACGTCGTGGCGCCAGACCTGCTTCGGCTGCCACATCACGGTCGACGACTCCGGCTCGCAGCGCAACCAGACGACTGGCGAGGTCACGCCGGGAGCCATCTCGGTTCGCCGCGACGCGTACTCGCTCGACTTCTTCGCGCTCGGCGTCAACGAGCGCGGACGCATCTCGCCGCTCTGCAGCTCGATGAGCATCTCGATGACCTACCGCGACAGTGACGGCGGGGAGGTCTTCTCGAGACGCGTCCGCACCAGCCGCGATGGGCGACACGGATTCGGCTGGAACCCGTTCCACCACCACACCGTGAGCCGCGTGCCGCAGAACTGCGATCGCTGTCACCCGGTCGCCGCGGGCGCCGGTCCGGACAACACCGCGACGCTGCGCGAGACGTACGGCTTCGGCAACGGCGCGTTCACGTTCGTCGACGGCGACGGCGTCGAACACGATCTCTCCGCGTTCCTCGGGGACGACGGCGATCTTATCGGTGAGTTCCCGCACCCGGATACCGGGCCGGTGCCGCCCGCGGTGCGCGAGCGCGCGATGTCGGTGCGAGTTACGCCACAGCCGCGGAATTGAGGCGGACGGCGGTTCAGCCGGCGACACGCGCGGTCGATCTCATCCGGCATGAGACACCGATCGCTTCGATTCCGGGGCCCGCGCGCAGCGATCGCCGCGGCGGTCCTCGTCGCCGCCGCGACCGGCTGCCACACGATCGAGCTCACCCCCGCCGTGCGGCGCTCGATCCAGACGGTCTCGATCGAGCGCGAGGTGCGGGTGCCGGAGAGGATCGAATACTCCGGCCGCGAGCTCGAGGGGCATGAGGTGATCTCGCCCACTCTTCTCCAGATCCCGATCCTGCGCGAGCTCTGCCTGCTCTACGCCATCACGCCGATCGGCATCTGGCAGACATCACGCGCGTACTCGCGAATGGAGGCCGAGCTCACCGAGCGGTTCCGCGACGTCGACATCGGCGGCATCGTCCGCGACCGGATGGCGACCGTGCTCGAGCGCTCGGGACTCTTCCCGAGCATCGTCCGCGATGGGGCGGACGCCCGTCTCTTCCTGACCATCACCGGGTACGGGCTATCGACAGCGTCCTGGGGCTTCGGCGAGGGGGCGCGTCCGTGGGTCGAGGTCGAGGGAGTCCTCGTCGACCCCGAGGGTGTCATCCTGTGGCGCCGTCGCGAGACCGTCTCGACGGGCGAGGACCGCATCATCGCCCACGACATCGAGAAGCTCCGCGTCAACCCCGAGCTCTTCCAGCGCGCCTTCGGCCGCGCCGCCTCGATCGTCGCGGTGGAGCTCGTGCGGCACATGGCGGGTGGTCCGGTTTACTGATCCCGGTCCCGGACCCGGTCCCGGGCCCGTGCCCGTTCCCGATTCCTCCTCGTCCTCGATCCGACACCGACTCCGACTCCGA
>JBFFXF010000098.1:0-23687 GCA_041569895.1 Planctomycetota bacterium
GCTCGATTGGAGCCTCCTCGATCGCAAGAGGCCTCGGCAGCGGCGCGCGGATCGAGCTCGGCCCGCCGGTCACCAGGATCCGGTTCCTGGTGCCGTCGAACGCCGCGAAGCCCGGGTCGTCGATGATGGTCCACGGCAGGCCGGTGACCTCGTAGCGACCGAGGTGATTGGCGTTGTCCCGGAAGAAATTGTCGATCAGCCAGAGGTTCTTCTCGGCTCCATCGTCGGGCCGATCACGCCACCGCCGCAGCTCCGGAAACGCCGCGGCAAGGCTGTCCCGACTCATGACGTAGAGGGCGCTGACGCGGTACACGGCATCGGTGGTGTCCGGCGTGATTCCCCAGTAGAGGGCCTGGCAGCGCGCCTGCTCCTCGGGGGTCGCGGCCATGGTGCCGTCGAAGCACTGGTTCTGTCCGGGGTCGTTCGCGCCGCACCCCGAGGCCGGAGCGATCTCGATCGGCACCTCGAGCTGATAGAGCATCACGTGACTCACCGTTTCGATCACGGTTTCCGACGAGATGCCGCTTCCGTGCGGACAGTGGGGATCGACGGCGTCGAGCTCCGGGGCGTCGAGGAGCTGTCCGACGACGTCTCTCATGTACGTCGCGAGGTCCACCTGCTCCCACCCGAAGAGTGTCGGCAGGTCTCCCTCCTCGAGATCGGGAAGGGCGTCGACGGGAATGATGTATCCGCGCGTGATGCCCTTGAACGATCGCATCCAGTCGCGCCGGCAACGACCGCGCTCGTTGTACGCCGCGGTCTCGGGATCGTCCATGCTGTTCTGCAGACTGATCGGCTTCTCCCACCCCTGGATCTCGTCGTAGGCGAAGTCGCCTCCCTCGAGGGCATCGGTGTTCGATGGGTTGATGAGGTCGAAGTAGTGCTTCGGTTTGCCGCGTCCGTGCTGGTTCGGCGCCAGGTTGTTGTATGAGTACGCGTTCCACTCTCCTTCCCAGCCGGGACGATCGTGGTGAGAGAAATCGGCCGAGTAGCCGCTGTTGAGCGGATCGCATGGATCAAACGAGCGTCCGAGCCCGCTGTTGAAGCCGTGGTGCAGGCCGTTGAAATCCTCCGACTCGTAGAAGACGCCGTACTCGGGGTAACTCTGCATCGAGAGGCAGAAACTCTCCTCGTCGTCCGTGTCGATGTCCCCCTGGACGAAGATGTGCTCCGGGATGGTGTCCCCCTCGGTCGGCCCCGGCCTCAGGTCGACGAGACCCTCCATGTCGACCAGGCGGTCGCCGTCGTGGTCGATGTGCGTGAAGTAGAGGGATCCGTTGCGGTTTCCGCAGTTCGGCAGGTCGATGTCGTCGTCGGTGAAGGGAAGCATGTCGCTGCCGGCATGCTTGTCCACGAAGTCGAAATCGCCTTCCGGAACGAAGAGACTCGAGAAATTCAACGCCTCGAACGCGTGACCGGTCTGCCCCGACGCGCTCGAGCAAGGAAGGAATGCGAGGGCAAGTGATACGAATGAACAACCGACGTGACGTGATGCGATCGACAGGTTTCTCATGGCTCCCCCTACCCGGTATGGTTCGAGCCGAGCTCAGTTCATCACGCAACACGAAACTGTTTTGAGCCGATGACCTCCCGTGATCCTACTCGGTTTTGGATGACCGCTTTCGACTGCGCCCCGCCGCCGGCATGACCCAACCCTCCGGCGGCTGAACAGAGTACGAGACACTCCCTTCGCCGTCCACGATAGCCACGGCGGAGAACGGTGTCAATCTTCAGAGCGCGGCGCGCGGCTCCTCACCGCCGGCCGCGGGGGTCAGGCGTCACACGGCGGATGCGACTCGCAGCCGAGGTCGGCGGGCGAGTCCGGGTGGTCCGGTCCGCAGGTCTCGTGGCCGGGGCTCGCCGGCGGCGCCTGGCCGAGGAAGAGGAAGCCGAGCACGCGGATGCCGTCGGTGATGTTGACCTCGCCGTCGTCGTTGACGTCCATCGCCTCCTGGCAGGTCGGCGCCGGATCACCGAGGAAGAGCACGCCGAAGATCTTCACCGCGTCGGTGATGTTGAGGTCCCCGTCCTGCGTCGAGTCGCCGCGCAGAAAGAGCGGCGCTCCGGTGCCGACGACGACGGTCTCGGAGCACGAGCTGTCCTCCGCGGCGTCGGTGCAGCGGCTGCTGTCATCGACGGTCACCGTGATCGCCCACGTCCCGGCGTCGAGCTCGAACTGCGCCGAGCTCGCCGCCTGCGGGCCCGCCGTCTGCACGACGCCGGCGCCGTTGTCCGCCGTGAAGGTGTAGCGAATCGCGTCGCCGGTGTCGTCCGTCGCGGTGGCAGTGACCGTGTGCGTGCCGGGGCCGGCGGGCTCGGGGCCCGTGACCGTCAGGCCAGTGCAGTGGGTGTCGCCGAAGTCGGCGTCGCCGTCGCGCGGGCATTCCGCGAGCTCGCTACTGAAAACCTCGACCTCCGCGAGCGACAGGAAGAGCCCGGCGCCGAGCAGGTCGCCGAGGAGCTCGATGCGGACGATGCGCCCGTCCTCGCCGTCGATCTCGACCTCGAAGCCCTCGAACGACGTGTCGGGGAAATCGAAGCCGTCGGTGAAGAAGTCCTGGCTGTACACGACCTCTCGCGCGTCATCGAGAACGAGCACGCGGAAGTTGTGCAGCCGGTTCGCGCAGCAGTCGGTGCGGTTCCAGAGGAGGAGCTTGTCGATGGCGGCCGTCTGGCCGAGATCGACCTCCCACCAGGGCGCCGGATCTTCGAAGTTGGTGTGCGTGACGGAGCCGCCGCCGTAGTTGCCGTCGGTGTTGCCGTCGATGGCGCGGGACGCGTCGCCGCCGAAACCGGTGGTGGACTGTGTCGCCACGCCGCGCAACGCGATGTTGCACTCGCCGAGCGTCTCGCAGCGGACGTCGATCACCTCGATCGTCTCGGTGCACGTCGAGCCCGCCGCCTCGTCCTCGCAGATCGGGTCGTCGTCCGTCGCCACCGTGATCGTCCAGGTGCCGATGCCGAGCGGGAAAGTCGTCGAGTTGGCCACCTGCGGTCCCCGCTCGATGACCGTGCCCGCGCCGTCGTCGGCGGTGAACGTGAAGAGAATCAGGTCTCCCGACTCGTCGCTCGCCGACGCGGTCACGGTGTAATCGCCGAAGTTGTTGTCGTCGGGGCCCTCGATGGTGATGCCGTCGCAGGTCGTGTCGCCCTGCTCGGGACACGTCAGCGGCCCGTAGACCTGCACCTCGCCGAGCGACAGGACGTCCGCCTCGTCGGCGTTCCCCTGGCCGCCCGTGCCGGAGAGATCGAGATCGGGGATGCGGGTGACGCGCACGTATCGGCCCGTCACCGGAGTCTCCAGCCGCACTCGCAGCGTCACCGGCCCGCCGAGACCACCGCCACCGAGCTCGTTCTCGGGATTGAGGATCTCCGACTCGAAGATCGCCGAGTCCCAGATCGCGCCGAGCTCGTCCAGCGGGACATCGATGATGTCGACGATCGAGACGTCATCCAGGAACGAGATGTCGTGGATCGAGACGACGATGTCGCGCAGGCGTGACCGGCAGCAGTCCGCGCGGTTGACGAGCACCACGAGCTCGATCTCGGTGGCCTCCTCGAGGTCCACCTCCCAGATCGATGGACCGAGCCCTGCCAGGGTGTGGGTGAACGTGCCGGTGTCGCCGTCGACGCCGCGGTCGGCCGTGTTGTCGCCGAGGTCTGACGACTGCGCGGCGGGCTTCAACCTCGCGAGGTTGGGGTTGTCGGCGCCCGGCTCCGTCGGTCCCTCGGCGAAGACCTGGACCTCGGCCAGCGACAGCCAGACCTCGGCTCGCAGCGGATCCTCGATGAACTCCACCCGCACGATGCGGCCCTCGACGGGCTCGCCGACGTCGATCTCGAAGCCAGAGGCGGCGGTGTCCGGGAACGAGAACCCGTCGGTGAAGAACTCCTCGCTCCAGACCTCGTCGCGCGCGGCGTCGAGGATCAGGACGCGGAAGTTCGTCAGCCGCTGCTGGCAGCAGTCCGTCCGGTTCCAGATGGTGATCTCGTGCACGGCGCTGTCGCCCGCGAGCACGACCTCCCACCACGGCGACGGGTCGCCCGTGTCGGTGTGCGTCACGGAGCCGTTGTTGTAGACGCCGTCGGTGTTGCCGTCGTTGCCGCGGCTCGCGACGCCGCCGAAGCCGGTCGTCGACTGGCTGGCGATGCCGAACCGCGCGAGGTTCGGGAACTCGCGGACGACGAGCGTGGCGCCGTCGCTGGTCGCCTCGCCAAGCTCGTTCGACACCACGACGGTGTAGACACCCGCGTCGTCGATGGTCACCGGGTCGATGATCAGGCTGCTCTCCGTGGCTCCATCGATCTCCACGTCGTCCACCGACCACTGGTAGGCGAGCGGCGCCGAGCCGATTGCCTCGACGGTGAAGGTGAAGGACTCACCGATGGCGGCCTCGCCGCCCGACGGCTGCGCCGTGATGCGCGGCGGCAGAGCATCGGCCTCCGCGAACACCTCGACCTCGCCGAGCGACAGCACGCGCGGTTCGCCGTTGTTGCCCTCTCCGCCGGTGCCCGAGAAGTCGAGGTCGGGAATCCTCGTGACGCGCACGAACCGTCCCGTCACCGCTGCGCCCTCGAGCGCGACGAGGTCGACCGTCAGGTCGGGAGGCCCCTCGAGCCCGCCGCCACCGAGCTCGTTCTCCGGGTTGAGGAGCTCGGATTCCCAGAGCGCGGAATCCCAGAGCGGCAAGATGTCGGCCGGATCGACGGGATCGGCGACATCGATCTCGTCGATGGGGTCGTCGTCGAGAAACGAGAAGCCGTGGATCGAGACCACGATGTCACGCAGGCGCGACCCGCAGCACGACGTGCGGTTGTAGAGCACGATGCGCTTGACGTCGACCTCGGCGCCGAGGTCGATCTCCCAGATCGCCGGGCCGACCTCCGCCGCCGTGTGCGTGAAGTTTCCGAAGTTGCCGTCGATGGCCAGGGTCGCGGGAAACTGGCCGTTGTTCCACTCGGAGGACTGCGCCGGCGTGCCGAACGGGGCGATGTTGACCGCCTGCGCCAGAAGGGATGCCGGCGCGGCAAGGCACGCCACCATCGACACCATCCGGAGGGTTCTCGTTCCGACAGAGCTTCTCATGATGCTCACCTTTCGTGCTGAGCTCCAACCCATTGCGAAAAACGTCTGGTCAGCGACCACAGACCTCCGGGCAACCGGCAATGCGGACGCATCCCGTGCCCAGCGCCGGGATCGGGCCCTCGAGGAACAGATACTCCAGCAAGAACACGGCATCGGAGAGGCTGACCTCCTCGTCCGCGTTGACGTCGAGGAGCCGCCTGTTCGCATCGTCGCCGCCGGCCTCGCCGACCGGATCCCCGCCGCAGGGGAGCTCGCGCGGCCGGATGAAGAGGTGGACGAGGATGGCGACCGCATCCGAGATGTTCACGACGCCGTCCTGGTTGAGATCGCCCTGGCGCTGGAGGCCCCCCGCGCCGGCGGGGGCATGGACTCCCGGGGACCCGAGGTCGGGACCGGGGCGCCAGCCGCCGGGAAGGCCCCAGCGTTCCGGACCCGCGCGCGCGTCGACGATCTCGAGCGACCGCCCGCCTCCGTCGGTCGCGGGATACCACGCGTCGGAGTACTCGAAGTCCAGCAGCGTGTTGCCGAGCACGTCGCCCAGGACGATGCGCTCGCCGTCGTTGTCGAGTCGACCGCCGTACTCGCCCGCGATCGAGAGGCCGTCGGTGTCGTAACGCGATGCGAAGGCCTCGAGGTCCTTGACCACGAGAACGGTCTCGCCCGGCGCCAGGTCGAGCGATCCGTCGCCGCGCTCGGGGAAGTCGAAGAAGATGCCGCCCGTGAGACGGATGCCCATGAGGCTGACCGCCGCGTCGCCCGTGTTCTGGATCTCGACGAACTCGAAGTCGTCGTCGTCGTGCGGGCTCTCGAGCGGCGGCGCCGGCGGGTGATACATGATCTCCGTGATCCGCAGGGGCGACGGGTGGACGACGAAGAGCGCCTCGTCGAGCGCGCTCCACTGGCCGCCGAGCACGGCTCGCGCGCGCACCCGCGTCGTCCGATCGAGGATGATCGCGTTCTGGCGGTCGAGCGGCCGCGAGGCCTCGAGCTGCGGCAGGAAGAGAGCGTCGTTGCTCGTGCTGCTGGTGTTGAGGCCGTGGATCGCGAGGACGTTCCGACCCGCCCGGAGCAACGAGGCGAACGAGGAGACGTCGACCCCCTCGAACACCACGGCGCGCGAGTCGGCGTTGCTGCCGGTCGATCCGGAGTCCCAGCGAGGATCCCCCGGCGCGTTCTTCGCGGCGATGCGCTCGCCATTGAGGTATGCGGTGTACCCGTCGTCGTACTTCATCAACAGGGTCAGCGAGTCGACTTCGGGATCCTCCACGGTGAACGGAATTCGGATGTAAACCGAGCTGCTGACGCCGTACATGGCGTCGTGCACGTCCAGGGCGATGAGCGACTCGAACCCCGCCGCGCGCTCGTACCCGACGCCGGTTTGCCCGGAGAGCCAGTCCGAGTCGTTGAAGTCGGCAGCCGTCCAGTCGAGCCCGAGCGCGCCGTCGGTGGGGACGAGCGCGCGCGCGCCGGCGCCCGCGGACAGCAGCACGACGGTCTCCGCGTCTCCGGCGACGCGCGCCGTCGGAGAGATCCCGCCGCCGGGGAGCCGCGGATCGGAGCCGTCGAGGGTGTAGAGGACCGTGCCCGCCGGCGCCGTGATGCCGAGCTCGAACCCGGCGGCGATCGCCCCGCCGCGCCGGTCGAGCTGCGGCGCCTCGACCACGGGATAGAACCTTTTCGACCGAAACTGCGCGACTACCGTCCGCGTCCGCGTCGGCAGCACGCCGCGCACGTAGGCGTTCTTGGCGGACGCCCACGAGGCGGGGGTGCGGAATCCCCAGCGGGCGGACTCGGCGATGAAGGCGCGCTCGACCTGCGCGCACCGCTCGAGAAGCCGGGCGGTGTTCCTCGCCGGCGTCATCGCCCCGTCGTTGAAGAAGTGCTTGTGGATACGGTCGCCGAGCAGGGTCATGTAGTCCGGGTGGGCCTCGCGGAACAGCATGCTGAAGATGCTCCCCGGTCCGTCGCCCGGAAGGCGTCCGGGCGCCCTCATGGCGGTGCGGTCGCCGCCGTCGCGCGTGAAGCCGTCGGCGTCGTTGAGGAAGAACTTGAAGCCGCTTCCCGGCGCGACGGGTCCGACGCAGCGGTACTCGTCCTCCGAGTTGCCGAACATGAACATCAGCATGTAGTCGACGTAGTGCGGCACGTCGAGGTACGGCTTCACCGCCTCGTAATCGTCGCGCAGTGACTTGATGCGGGCCCAGGCGGAGCCGTCGCCGTCGTACGGGACGCCGGGATCCGGCCAGCCGCCGACGTTCCAGTTGCCGTTGATCGACTCGTACTCGTTCCTGTCGCCGCCGAGGTACGAGGCGAGCATGTCCGCGTTCCAGCGCTCGCGCAGGTGGTACTGACCCCAGTAGACGCCGTTGCGGTAGAGGTGGACGAAGCGTCCGTGCGGATTGAGGTTCCCCATGTCGAGCATGGTGTCGTCGGTGAAGCGGTTCGACATGTAGAACCCGCGCTGGTTCATGTCGTGCGATCCGCCGCGGAGCTCGAGCTGATCGAACACCTCGACGGCGCGGATGCCGCGCTCGTGTCCCTCGAAGAGCGGATAGCGCAGCTTGGTGTCGCCGTAGATGGCCCGGAAGTAGAGGCGGAAGTTCTTCTTCGCGAAATTCGTGAACGCGCCGCCGTAATACCGCACGCCGGCGTCTTCCTGGAACCCCGGCGAGCCGTCGGGCAGGATCAGCTCGACCGACACCGGGACCTCGTTGACGTCGTTGACCGCGCCGCCGGTCACCAGCGAGATGGTCGGCAGGTCGGTGAGCGCGTCGTGCATCTGTGGTCCGAACTCCGGCGACTCCGTGATGCCGCGGTTCATGACCCTCGAGGCGATGACGTCGTCGAGGAAGATGTACGTGTGCGTGTCGACATTGGTCGACGCGAACCCCGCCCGGAAGGCAGCCGCCCGAAGCGTCGTCGTCTCGGCGATGCGAATCGGTCTTGTGTAGACCGTGCCCCGCGACTCCGTCGGCTCGCTGCCGTCGACGGTGTAACGGATGATGGCGCCGGGAGTCGCGCTGGTGATCTCGACGTCGAACGGCGCGTCGAAGAAACCGCGATCGACGCTGAAGGTCGTGTCGCCGACGACTCCGACGACGCCCGGCGTGTCGTTGACGGCGCCCGGCGTCGGCTCCGGGAAATAACGCAGTCCCGACCCGGCCACCGAGCGGCCTCGAAGCTCGACACCGAGCAGGAAGTCCCCGTCGTCCGGCCCGAGGTTGAGTCCGTGCACGGCGAGGACGTTGATCCCCGCGCGCAGGCGCTCGCGATGGCTCGAGATCGGTATCTCCTCGAAGCGGACCGCAGCGTCATCGGGCCGCTCGGCGGTCGCTCTCGAGCTCCACACGGGCGCCGGCGGCGCGTTGCGGCTCGCGACCATGGCGCCGTTCAGGTACGCCACGAAGCCGTCGTCGTAGCGGGCGCCGAGAGTCAGCGTCTCGATGGCCGCCGGGTCATCGACCTCGAAGAGCCACCGGGCGTAGATCGAGGCGCTGGCGTCGAGCATCGAGTCCTGGACATCCGTCGCGATCGTCGGTCCGAGCCCGCGGTCGCCCTCGAAGACCTCGACCTCGGCGAGCGAGAGCCAGTGCTGGCCCTCGCGGTCCGGACCGAGCCTCTCTATGCGAACGAGGCGACCCGAGGTCGCCGGCGGCAGGTCGATCTCGTAGCTCTGGTTCGGCGGGAAACCGCCATCGGCGAAGTGCTCGCTCTCGACGACGACGCCGCGATCGGCGTCGAGCACGCGGACCCGGAAGTCGGTGAGCCGGTGCGAGCAGCAGTCGAGGCGGTTCCACAGGACGATGCGGTCGAGGCGGAACGTCCCGCGGAGGTCGACCTCCCACCACGGCGATCCGTCGCCGGTCGCGGTGTGCGTGATCGATCCGCCGCCGTAGGACGGGTTGTTGTTGCCATCGATCGCCCGGCTCGCGACGCCGCCGAAGCCGGTGCTCGATTGCGTGGCCGTGCCCGACCGGGCAAGGTTCGTCTGCTGCCCCGGCAGGACGACCTCGCCGCCGTCGGTGTCGAAACCGACCGGCGTGGCGGCCCGCTGCCAGCCGGAATCGTCGAACTCCGGGAGGGTCCAGTCGAGCCCGTCCGAGTCATCGGTCGGGACGCGGATGGCGGCCGGAGAGCCGTCGGTCACCATCGCGAACGTCGTCGCCGACTGCGCGATGCCGTACGAGACATCGGTGAACTGCTCGGCGAAGGGCGGCGGATACTCGTGCGCGACCACGCCGCCGGGAGTGACGATGGCGACATACTCGCCGCGACCGGAGAGCCTGAAGTTGGCGTGCAGCTCGCCCTCGGCGGGCGCGCGGTTCTTTCCGGAGGCGAAGACGATCAGGAACTCGCCGCCGGCGAGCCGCCGGGCCGGGAAGCGCCACTTCGGGAGCAGGAACGGATCGTCGGTCAGGTGCCAGCCGTCGAGGTCGATCGCCTCCGGGCCGGGATTGAGCACCTCGATCCAGTCGGAGCGGTCGCCGTCCTCGTCCTCGAGCCCGCTGCGATTGACCGCCAGGAACTCGGAGATCACCGGCTCCTGCGCCGTCGCCGCGATCGCCGCGCAGAGGACGCATCCAAGCAAGAGGAGGTCGAGCGCGCCGACCCTGAAGCTTCTGTTTCGCATTCCCTGCGCCGGTTCCGTGACCCTACTCGAGACAGCTGTCGTTCTCCGGGCAGCCGGAGATCCGAACACACCCGCTTCCGTCCACCTCGTCCGCCAGCGGATGAGGAGCGCCCCCGCTGAAGAGGAAGAGCAGTATACTGACGCCGTCCGAGAGGTCGACCTTGATGTCGCTGTTGAAGTCCATCAGAACGACGTTCGCCGGGTCCTGCGGGAGCCCCCCGTCGCACGGGAACGACTCGGGCTCGCCGAGGAAGAGCACGCCGAACGTGCACAGGGCGTCAGAGATGTCCAGATTACCGTCCTGATTGCAATCCCCCGGCACCTGCAGCCCGCCCGGAGGCGGCACGGTGACGTCGATCGAGCACGTGGCGTCTTGCGCCTCGTCGGGACACGCCTCATCGTCATCGACCGTCACGGTGACGGTCCAGTCGCCTGGCGTCAAGTCGAATGAAGCCGTGTTCTCCGTCTGGGGCCCGACCACGAGCGGGTCCGCGCCCTCGGTCTTCGCGGTGAACGTGAAGCTGATCTCGTCACCGGAGTCATCGCGGGCGCTGGCCGTGGCGACATGGCCGGTGTCGGTGCGCTCCACGGTGAGTCCATCGCAGTGCGTGTCGCCCTCGTCGGGGCAGGTGAGCTCGAAAACCTCGACTTCCGCCAGCGAGAGGAAGCGATCGCCGCCCGGCGACGGACCGAGACTGTCGACGCGAACGATGCTGCCCGCGTTGCCGCGCACGGAGTCGATCTCGAGCGAGACGTCGACCGCCCCGCCGTCGGTGAAAAAGTCCTCGCTCCAGACGACCTCACGCGCGCCGTCGAGGAGCGAGACGCGGAAGTTCGACAGCCGGTCGGTGCAGCAGTCGGTGCGGTTCCAGAGCACGATGCGGTCGAGCGCAAAGCTGCCGAGCAGATCGACCTCCCACCAGGGAGCCGCGTCGCCGGTGGCGGTATGGGTGGTCGAGCCGTTCGGGTAGACGCCGTCCGTGTTGCAGTCGATCGCCCGCGCCGCAGCTCCACCGAAGCCGGTCGTCGACTGCGAGGCGACGCCGTCGACGGCGATGTTCCCCTGGGTGCAGACGACCTCGACCTGCTCGGTGCACGTCGCGTCGTCCGCCTCGTCCGGGCAGCTCGGGTCGTCGTCCGCCGTGACCGAGATCGTCCAGCTCCCGAGGCCGAGGCTCAACGTGGCGCTGCTCTCCGGTCCGGGACCCACGGTGATGACACCGGCGTCGCTCTCGGCGCGGAACGTGTAGAGCACCTCGTCGCCCGAGTCATCGGTCCCGGTGGCCGTCGCCAGCCAGGCCCCGGGGCGGTCACCGGGCGGACCCTCGACCGTCAGTCCATCGCAGTGCGTGTCCCCGGTCGGAGGGCAATCCGCCGGGGGACACACCTCCACCTCGGCGAGCGACAGGACGTTGCTCTCGTCCGGATTCCCCTCGCCGCCGGTGCCGGAGAGGTCGGGATCGGCGATGCGCCGCACGCGAACCGTCCTCCCGCTGACCACGCCGGGCTCGCCGAACTGCAGGTCGACGCGGATCTCCGGCGGGCCATTGGGGAACGCGCCCTGCTCGTTCTCCGGGTTGAGCAGGTCGGACTCGAAGACGGTGGCCCCTTCCTCATCGAGGACGGTGACGATGATGTCCCGGAGACGCGATCCGCAGCAGCTCCTGCGGTTGTGCAGGACGATGGCTCCGATCTCCTCCGTCTGCGTGAGCTCGACCTCCCAGGTCGCCGCGTCGTCCGGGCCGAGGGTGTGGGTGAAGTTTCCGAGATTGCCGTCGATCGCGAGGTCCGCGACGAAGCCGCCGAGCGTCGACGACTGGCTGGTGACCGCGCCGCAGGCCCGCGCCAGGTTCTTCAGCGGCGGCGCCGGCGGGCCCTCTCCGAAGACCTGGACCTCAGCGAGGGAGAGGTAGTTGTTGCCGTCGGAATCGGGACCGAGGCGCTCGATGCGCACGAAACGCCCGGTGACGCCGCCGGCGTCCACGCCGAACCCGGCCACCGAGGTATCCGGGAACGAGAGGTCGGTGAACAGGTCCTCGCCGAACACCTCGACGCGGTCCCCGTCGAGGACGGAGACGCGAATGTTCGACAGCCGGTTGGCGCAGCACTCCGTGCGGCTCCAGAGGACGATCGAGTCGACGCGTACGGCATCCCGGAGCTCGACCTCCCACCAGGACCCCTCGGTGTTGTCGGTGTGCGTCATGCTGTTGTTGCCGAAGATCCCACTCGTGTTGCCGTCGATCGCGCGCTCCGGCGTGCCGCCGAACGCGGTGTTGATCTGCGTCGCCGTGCCGCCGCGGGCGAGGTTGCGGGGCGTGACGACCAGGACGGCGGGATCGCTGACGAGGACGGTGCCGTCGACATCGATGCACACCGAGTAGCTTCCGGCGTCATCGCTCGTGACGTCGCTCACGAGGAGATCCTCTCCCGTGGCGCCGGGAATCGCCTCGCCGTCCTTCTTCCACTCGTAGGTGACCGAGACCGCGTCGTCGACGTTCACCAGTCCGACCTCGAAGCGATGGCAGCTCCCCTCCTCGACCTCGGCGCCCGACGGCTGCTCGACGATCGACGGGGCGACGATGTCGACGAAGACCTCCACCTCGGCCAGCGACAGCCAGAGCCCGCCATCGGTGTCCGGGCCGAGCCGCTTCACCTGGACGATCTGCCCCTCGGTACCCGCGGGCACGTCGATCGCGAACCCATCGAGCGCGGTGTCCGGGAAAGTTCCGTCGCCGAAGAAATCGCCGCTGTAGACCTCGGTCCGCGCGACGTCGAGGACGGAGACGCGAAAATCGGTGAGCCGCTGAGCGCAGCAACCGTCCGTCCGATTCCAGATCTTTATCTGGACAGGAGCGTGGGTCTCCCCGAGATCGACCTCCCAGGTCGGCTCCGGATCGTCCGCCGCGGTGTGCGTCACCGACCCGGCGCCGTAGGCGCCGTTCGTGTCGCCATCGATCGCTCGACTGGCGTCGCCGCCGAAGTCGGTCGACGACTGGGTCGCAGTTCCCCGTGGAGCGACGTTGACGAGCTCGGCGCGGATGGAGTGTGACTCTCCGAGGCCCACGACAAAGAGAAATGCGAGGAGCGCTGTCCAGCGGTGAATCATCGGTTGCTCCGTTGCTGCTGTTTCGAGAACTCGATCCATATGGCCCGACACGGCGCTATTGAGTCTCGGCGCTGTGCGACCCGTCGACCCGGAGGGACTCTGATTATAAATCCGCCGGAGGGACATCGTGAGCGGTTTCTGGTCGACAGGCGTCGCGGCGAGAGGTCGCGGCGAGAGGTCGCGGCGAGGGGTCGCGGCGAGAGGTCGCCCCGGGCGCCCGGGCGGGCCGCACGGTTCACAATCCCCGGGCTTCCGAATACCCTGGAGGGCGTGACCTCACCGCTGTCGCTTTCCTTCACGGTCCGCAGCCGCCTCCCGTCGCGTCGCGGCACGCGTGCGACGCTCGCCGCCGTGTTCGTCATGGCGCTCGCCGACGCCGGCGCGGCGGACCTCGAGTTCCGGCTGCATGTCGTCGATCGCGAGGCGACGTACAGCGCCTGCACGGCGTTCGACGTCGACGGCGATGGGCGGCTCGACATCGTCAGCGGCGCCTGGTGGTATCGCGCGCCGTCGTGGACGCGGCAGTTCATCCGCGAGGTCGACTTCATCCGCGGACGTCCGGACGATTACTCGAACCTGCCGATCGACGTCAACGGCGACGGACGGCTCGACCTCATCAGCGCCAACTACCGCAGCGGCACGCTGCGCTGGATCGAGAACCCCGGCGAGTCGTTCGGTCCGTGGACCACGCACCTGGTCGCACGGCCGGGTCCGATGGAGACCGCGCGCCTCGTCGACGTCGATGGCGACGGACGACTCGACGTGCTGCCGAACGGCGTGCGCTTCGCCGCCTGGTGGGAGCTGCCGCGCGACGGCTCGGGGTGGATCCGCCACGAGCTGCCATCGGAGGTCGCCGGGCACGGCGTCGGCTTCGGCGACGTCGACGGCGACGGCCGCGGCGACGTCGTCGGGCCGCGTGGCTGGCTGCGCGCGCCGGTGGACCGACGCGCCGGGACGTGGACGTGGCATCCGGAGTTCGATCTCGGCCCCGACGCGAGCATCCCGATCATCGTCACCGACGTCGATGGCGACGGCGATGGCGATATCGTCTGGGGTCGCGGACACCGCTTCGGCATCTACTGGCTCGAGCAGCGACGCGACGCCGGCGACCGGGTGTGGACGCGGCACGCGATCGACACGTCGATCTCGCAGTTCCACAGCCTGCTCCACGCCGACCTCGACGGCGACGGACAGCGCGAGGTGATCGGCGGCAAGCGCTGGATGGGCCACGAGGGCAGGGACCCGGGCGAGTACGATCCTCTGATCATCTGTCGTTACGAGTTCGACGGCTCGACGCGGACCTGGCGTCGGGACATCATCTCTCGCGGCGGCGTCGCCGGTTTCGGCCTCGATCCCGAAGTCGTCGATCTCGACGCCGACGGCGACCTCGACCTGATCTGCCCCGGACGGAGCGGCCTCTGCTGGCTGGAGAACCTCGGCGCCCGGACGGACCATGCGGGCGACGGGGAGGCGCGTCCGGGATCGGACGACGTCCTCGTCGCCGGCTCGCCCTACGCCGACCACTCA
Organism: Planctomycetota bacterium; assembly: GCA_041569895.1. Taxonomy (GTDB): domain Bacteria; phylum Planctomycetota; class UBA8108; order UBA8108; family JACQVS01; genus JBFFXF01. Next base: position 14,350 of record JBFFXF010000098.1, read on the forward strand.
CGACTGCTCGTTCGCCGGGAGCTCGGCGACGAGCTACCCGTGGAGACGCCGGTCGACTGGGCGCTTCGTCGCGAGGACATCCTCGCGGGGGCGCAGCTCGCGATGGGCCCGCTGCCGGGGCCGGAGCGACGCTGCCCTCTCGATGTCGAGTACGGCGAGCGCGTCGTCGTCGACGGGTACACGAGGTGGAGAATCAGCTACGGCGCGGAGCCCGGCGATCGCGTGCCGGCGTACCTCCTCGTGCCGGAGCGGATCCGCGGCCGCGCGCCGGCCATGCTCTGTCTCCACCAGACCGTGCGCATCGGCAAGGACGAGCCGGTCGGACTCGGCAACCGGCCGACCCTCCAGTACGCCGATGAGCTCGCGCGGCGCGGCTACGTCTGCCTGGCGCCGGACTATCCGTCCTTCGGCGAGTACGACTTCGACTTCGCCGCGGCGCGCGATCGCCACGCCAGCGGCACGATGAAGGCGATCTGGAACAACATGCGCGCCGTCGATCTGCTCGAGTCGCTGCCCGAGGTCGACCCCGACCGCATCGGCTGCATCGGACACTCCCTCGGCGGCCACAACGCGATCTTCACCGCGGTGTTCGATCAGCGGCTGCGCGCCATCATCTCGAGCTGCGGCTTCACCGCCTTCCACCACTACTACGACGGTCGCCTCGCCGGCTGGACGAGCGACCGCTACATGCCGCGCATCCGCGACCTCTGGAAGAACGATCCGGACCGCGTGCCGTTCGACTTCCACGAGCTCATCGCGGCGCTCGCCCCACGCGGCTTCTTCTCGAACTCCCCCCTCCACGACCACAACTTCGACGTCACCGGCGTGCGCAAGGTCGAGGCCAGCGCACGCCGAGTCTATGAGCTGCTCGGAGCGCCGCAACGGCTCCGCATCGTGTATCCGGATGCGAAGCATGATTTTCCGGATGGAGTTCGGCGGATGGCGTACGAGTGGCTTGATGGGGAGATGGGAAAGCGGCGGTGAGGGGTGGAGGACAGAGACAGAGGTCAGAGACAGAGATCAGAGACCAGAGGTCAGAGACCAGAGACCAGAGACCAGAGACCAGAGATCAGAGATCAGACGACTGAGTCGGAATCGGTATCGGTATCGGTATCGGTATCGCAGTCGGTATCGCAGTCGGTATCGGAGTCGGTATCGGTATCGGTCATCGGAATCGGAGTCGGAATCGGTATCGGCCATCGAACAATGAAACCACCCACCATCAAGCTCGCACTCCTCATCGCCGGCCTGCTCGTCGGCGCCGGCGCTCCTGACGCGTCCGGCGCGGAGCGTCCGAACATCCTCTGGATCACCGTCGAGGACATGAGCCCGCGCCTCGGATGCTACGGCGACCGCACGGTGCCGACGCCCGTCGTCGACGGGCTCGCCGCCGGCGGGGTGCGCTACACGAACGCCTACGGCGTCTACGGGGTCTGTGCGCCGAACCGTCACGCGATCATCATGGGGATGTATCCCACGTCCACCGGCGCGATGGCGATGCGCACGTGGAAGCGCACGTCGGCGCTGCGCATGATCAAGGATCCCGAACTGCTCGCCATCCCGACCTACGAGGCGACGCCCCCACCGCAGGCCCGCTGCTTCACCGAGTACCTGCGTGCCGCGGGCTACTATTGCACGAACCGCGTCAAGACCGACTACCAGTTCCGCCCGCCGGTCACGGCGTGGGACGAGAGCAGCCGCTCCGCCCACTGGCGCAACCGCCCCGGCGCGGAGACGCCCTTTTTCGCGGTCTTCAATTTCACCGTGACGCACGAGAGCGGCACGTTCGAGCAGCGCTCTCCGCGCGTCGTCGATCCGGATGACGTCGCGCTGCCGCCCTATTACCCCGACACGCCGATCGTCCGCCGCGATGTCGCGCGCCACTACGACAACATCGCGGCGATGGACCGGCAGGTCGGGCGGCTGCTCGCCGAACTCGACGAGGAAGGCCTGCGCGACGACACCATCGTCTTCTTCTTCAGCGACCACGGCGACGGGCTGCCCCGGATGAAGCGATGGGTCTACGACTCGGGAATCCGCGTGCCGCTGGTCGTCCGCTTCCCGGACGGCCGGCGCGCCGGCGAGACGACCGATCGGCTGGTGAGCTTCGTCGATCTCGCCCCGACGGTGCTGTCGCTGGCGGGTGTCGACATTCCGCCGCACATGGAGGGTCACGCGTTCCTCGGCGAGCAGAGCGCCGAGCCCAGGCGTTATGTCTTCGCGTGCCGTGACCGCATGGACCCGGCCCCGGAGATGATCCGCGCGGTTCGCGACAAGCGCTTCAAGTACGTCCGCAACTACCGTCCGGATCTCCCCTACATCGGGTTCATCCCGTATCGCGACCAGGCGGGTGTCATGCAGGAGATCCACCGTCTCACCCGCGAGGGGAAGCTCGGAGCGGATCAGTGGCAGCTCCACACGAAGAAGAAGCCGCTCGAGGAGCTCTACGACACCGCGAACGATCCGCACGAGATCCGCAACCTCGCCGCCGACCCGCGCCACCACGAGAAGCTCGCCGAGCTCCGCGAGGCGCACGAGCGCTGGACCGAGCGCTTCGGTGACCTCGGTCACCTGCCCGAGTCCGAGCTGATCAAGAGGCTCTGGCCTCCGGACGGCGTGCAGCCCGTCACCGCGACGCCATCGATCCAGGTCGAGGGCGGCAGGGTGACCATCACGTGCGCGAGCGAGGGCGCATCGATCGCGTACCGCGTCGGCGCGGGAGAGCGCTGGTCGCTCTACACCCGGCCGTTCGAGGTCGACGCGCCGGCGAGCATCACCGCCGCGGCGCATCGCCTCGGCTGGAAGCCGAGCGTCGAGACGACGATCACCGTGAAGTAGTCGTCCCCGTACCCGTCCCCGAAAGGCTGCTCGACAGCTCGAGCGAAACTCGCGAACTCGAACCCAACAATCCTTCCGTTTCCTGCCTTCCTGAGTTTCCTGCCTTCCTCATGAATCGTCTGACAGCAAGCTTGCGGAGTCGACGCTCCTTCAGCGGTGGAGGTTTCGAAGCAAAGGCACGGACTCAGGCCAGGATCCGATCGATCACCTTGCCGTGCACGTCCGTGAGGCGGAAGTCGCGCCCCTGGAAAGGGTACGTCAGCCGGGTGTGCTCGACGCCGAGGAGGTGCAGCATCGTCGCGTGGAAGTCGTGCATGTGGACGACGTCCTCGACGGCGTTGTAGCCGAACTCGTCGGTCGCCCCGTACGAGGTGCCGCCGCGGATGCCGCCACCCGCCGCCCACCACGAGAACCCGCGGATGTGGTGATCGCGACCCGAGCCCTGCGCCATCGGCGTGCGGCCGAACTCCCCGCCCCAGACGACGAGCGTCTCGTCGAGCATGCCGCGCCGCTTGAGGTCCTTGACCAGGGCCGCCGCCGCGCGGTCGACGTATCCGGCCGTCGTCGCGATGCCGTTCTTGATGCCGCCGTGGTGATCCCAGCCCCGGTGGTAGAGCTGGATGAACCGCACGCCGCGCTCGGCCATCCGCCTCGCAAGGAGGCAGTTCGCCGCGAACGAGCCGTCCGCGCCATTCGTGCCGTAGAGCTCGAGGGTGGCGGGAGACTCGTCGGAGAAATCGATCAGCTCCGGCACGCTCGCCTGCATCTTGAAGGCCATCTCGTACTGGCTGATGCGTGTGGCGATCTCCGGATCGCGCGCGGTCGCGTCGAATGAGCGGTTGAGTCGCTGCACGGCGTCGATGACGTCGCGCTGCCTGGTCGCGTCGACACCGGGCGGTCTGCCGAGGTAGAGCACCGGCTCGCCCCGCGACCGGAACTGGACGCCCTGGTAGCGGCTCGGCAGGAAACCGGCCGACCACTGTCGCGACGCGATCGGCTGATCCTGCGCGCCGCCGACCGAAACCATGACGACGAATCCGGGAAGATCGTCGCACTCGCTGCCGAGGCCGTACCAGAGCCAGGAGCCCATGCTCGGCCTTCCGGAGATCGACGTCCCGGTGTTCATGAACGTGTGCGCCGGGTCGTGGTTGATCTGCTCCGTCTGCAACGAGCGGATGATGCAGATGTCGTCGGCGATCGACCCGATGTGCGGGAAGGCCGTCGAGATCAGCTGTCCCGAGCTCCCCCACCGCCGGAACTCGTGCTGCGGCGCAAGGCACGTCAGCTTCTGGCCCTGCAGCTGCGCGATCGGCTGTCCGGCGGTGATCGATTCGGGCATCGGCTTGCCGTTGAGCTCGCCGAGCCTCGGCTTGTAATCGAAGGTCTCGAGGTGCGACGCCCCGCCGGCCATCACCAGGAAGATCACGCGCTTCGCGCGGGGGCGGTGGTGCAGCGATCGCAGCACGCCGGACTGGTCGGCGAGCAGCCCGCGGTCGAGAAGCGAAGCGAGCGCCACCGATCCCATGCCGGCGGCCGTGCGCCCGAGGAAGGTGCGTCGTGAAACGCGCGTGCGAAGGTCGCGCGTCTCGAGATCGATGTCGGTCCTCTTTGTCGTGGTCATCGGTGTCCCGTCCGTCAGTTTCTCGTCACGGTCTCGTGCAGGTTGAGGATGGCCCGCGCAACGGAGGTCCACGCCGCGAGCCTGGCCGCCTGGACGCTGGCGGGCGCCGGCGTCGCGCCGACGCCGAGAAGCGCCGCCGCGGCCTGTGGATCGCTCGCGTACGACTCGCGATGCGCCTCGAGAAGGTCGAGCAGCACGTCGACCTCGTCGTCCCGCGGCGCTCGCGATGTGGCGCGCCGGAACGCCCGGCGGATGCGCTCGCGATCGTCCGTGCCGTCCCCCTCGACGATCTGCAGCGCGAAGACGCGCGCCGCCTCGACGTACGTCGGGTCGTTCAGGAGGACGAGCGCCTGCTGGGGAATGTTCGAGCGCGGTCGCTCGGCGGTGCACTCCTCGCGACTCGGGGCGTCGAACGCGATCATGCCGGGGTGAAGGAACGAGCGCTGCCACCACGTGTACAGACCGCGACGGAACGCGTCCTCCCCCTTGTCGGCGACCCACTTCCGTTTCGGGAAGTTCAGGTGCACCCAGTATCCGGCCGGCTGGTAGGGCTTGACGCTCGGCCCCCCCATCTTGCGCGAGAGGAGGCCGCTGATGGCGAGCGCGCCGTCGCGCACCATCTCCGCGTCGAGGCGCCACCGCGACTGTCGCGCGAGGAGGCGGTTGTACGGATCTCGCCGCAACGCCTCGGCCGTCGGGACCGAGCTCTGCCGGTAGGTCGACGAGAGCACCATCTGTCGCACCATGCGCTTGACGTCCCATCCGCTCTCGACGAATTCGACGGCGAGCCAGTCGAGGAGCTTCGGATGGACGGGCGGCTCGCCCATGGCGCCGAGGTCGTCGAGGCGCTTCGAGATGCCGGAGCCGAAAAACAGCATCCAGAGCCGATTGACGAAGACGCGCGCCGTCAGCGGATTGTCCGGAGCGACCAGCCAGCGGGCCAGGTCGAGCCGCGTGGCGCGGCGGTCGCCGGTGTCGAGCTCGCCGAGGAAGCTCGGAATCGCCGGCTCGACGACCTTGCCCGACGTGTCCATCCAGTTGCCGCGGGGCAGGACGCGGACGGTGCGAGGCGGACCGGAGACGCTGACGAGGCAACGCCGAAAGCTCTTCTCGACATCGGCGCGACGCTTCTCGAGGTCGGCCAGCTCGGCTCGGCTCGGCGCGAGACGCGGCGCGATCGATCGGTAGTGGGCGGCGATCACGCCGCGCTGATCGTCCGTCCGGTCGGCGGCGGGCACCGCGATGGCGGCGCGCACCTCGCCTGGGAGCTCCGGGCCCGCCAGCGGCCGGAAGTAGAAGCCGTGAGCGCCGCCCCCGTTGACGATCTTCATCAACAGCCGGTTGGCTCCGGCCCGCAGCGGCAGCGTGACGCGTTCCTGGTCCGGCGCGACGCCGCGATAGACCTCCTTCGAGAGCACCAGCTCGTCGTTGATCCACACGCGAATGCCATCGTCGCTCCCGAGCGAGACGTCGAGCGTGGCGTCGGAGTCGACGTCGATGGTGCGGAAGAGATACGTCGCGGAGTTCTCGCCCTCGAGCGCGTGCACGGCGCCGTCCTTCCAGTCGGCGCGCTCGCGCCAGCGCAATCCGTCGGGCGCCGCGGCGAGATCGATCTCGCGCTCCGGAGCGTACGCGGTCGTGAAGGCCTCCGCGCCGGTCGCGGCGCGGAACGGGCCGATCGAGTGCCACGCGCCGAGGCGCGGGGACGGCGATCGATCCACGCTCCGCTCCCACTCCGCCTGGTCGGATGCGATGGCGGCCGCGAGCCCCGCCTGGGGCCGCTCGAGCTCGAGCTTCATGGCGGCGATGCGCGCATCGAGCGCGGCGAGCTCGTTCTCGAGCTCGCGCGTCGGCACCGGGATGCCCTGGTCGCGATCCATGATCGCGGACTCCTGGATGTCGGCGAAGAAGGCCGCCATCTCGTAGAAGTCGTCCGCCTCGTACGGATCGAACTTGTGCTCGTGGCACTCCGCGCAGCCGAGCGTGGCGCCCATCCAGACGACGGAGACGTTGCGCACGCGGTCCGACGAGTTCTTCGCCTCGTACTCCCGCGCCTGCGCGCCGCCCTCCTCGGTCGTCTGGTTCAGCTTGTTGTAGCAGGAGGCCACTCGTTGCCAGATCGACGCGTCGGGAAGGAGGTCCCCGGCGAGCTGTTCGACGGTGAACTGGTCGAACGGCCTGTTCTCGTTAAAGGCGTCGATGACGTAGTCGCGATACGGCGACACGTTGCGCGGATTGTCGCTGTGGTACCCGCGCGTGTCGGCGAACCGGACGAGGTCGAGCCAATAGATCGCCATGCGCTCGCCGTAATGCGGCGAGCCGAGGATGCGCTCGATCATGCGCGCGTACGCGTCGTCGGCCTCGTCGGCCAGGAACGCGTCGATCTCGCCGGGCTCGGGCGGGAGACCGAGGAGATCCAGACTCAGTCGCCGGATGAGAGTGACACGGTCGGCGTCGGGCGATGGCTCGAGGCCCTCGCGCTCCAGCCGCGCCAGGACGAAGCGATCGACCGCCGTCCGCGACCACGCCCGGTCACGCACCTCCGGGAGCGGCGGGCGCTCGGGCGTCACGTAGGCCCAGTGGCGACTCCACGCCGCGCCCTGCTCGATCCAGCGACGCAGCACCTCGATCTCGGCGGGAGTCAAACGCTTGCCGGTCTCGGGCGGCGGCATGCGCTCCTCCTCGTCGCTCGCCGAGACCCGCCGGATCATCTCGCTGCGCTCCGGCTCGGACGGGACGATCGCCCGTCTCCCGCGGCGGAGCGTCGCGAGGGCTCCCTCACGCTCGTCGAACCGGAGGCCCGCCTTGCGCTGGGCGGCATCCGGCCCGTGGCAGGCGTAGCAGTTCGCCGCCAGGATCGGCCGCACGTCTCGGTTGTAGTCGACGGACTCGGCGTCGTCGCCGAACGCCGGGACGAGGGGCGCGAGCAGGAGGAGCGGGATCAGGCTCCGCCAGCAGCGCCAGGGTGTTCTTCCGCGCATCGTTTTCATCGTTCTTATTTTACGGTATCACTCCGGCGATGGTCATGCGATCGAGAACCCGAAGCTCTCGCGGAATCGCTCGTCGAACTCCGCGCGCTCGAAACGGTAATTCTGCGTGCCATGCTCCTCCACCTTGATGGCGCCCATCAGGGCGGCGACGCGCCCGGTCGCCTTCCAGTCCATGCCGCGCATCAGCCCGTGGAGAAGCCCGGCGCGATAGGCGTCGCCGCACCCGGTGGGGTCCACCACGCGGCTCGCCTCGACGGCCGGGATCTCGAAGGTCTCCTTTCGCGTGTGGATCAGAGATCCCTTGGCGCCGCGCGTGACGATCAGCGCCTCGACGCGCTCGAGCACCTCGGGCGGGGACAGCCCCGTTCGGTTGCTGAGCAGCTCCGACTCGTAGTCGTTGAGGGTCACCCACGTCGCCTGGTCCAGGAAGCGCGCCAGCTCGTCGCCGTCGAACATCGGCAGCCCCTGGCCGGGATCGAAGATGAACGGCGTGCCGGACTCGGCGAGCGACTGCGCGTGCTGGACCATCCCCTCACGGCCGTCCGGCGACAGGATCGCGATGGTCACCCCCTCCGCGTCGCTCGTCCGGTTGACGTGCGAGTGGTTCATCGCGCCGGGGTGAAACGCCGTGATCTGGTTGTCGTCGAGGTCGGTGATGATGAACGCCTGCGCGGTGTACTCGTCCTCACGGACGGTGATGTGGCGCCGGTCGACGCCGTGCTCGTCGAGCCAGTCGGCGTAACGGCCGAAGTCCCGCCCGGCGGTCGCCATCGGCAGCGGATCTCCCCCGAGCAGCCGCAGGCCGTAGGCGATGTTCCCCGCACAGCCGCCGAACTCGCGACGCAGTCGGGGAACCAGGAACGCGACGTTCAGGATGTGCACCTTGTCCGGCAGGATGTGCCGCCGGAAGCGATCCTGAAACACCATGATGTTGTCGTAGGCGATCGAACCGCAGATCAACGCGGTCATCGGCGTCTTCCTCCGCTGCTGGCCGACGGCCGGCCGTCAATGGCGCGACATTGTATCGGAAACTCCGGCCCCTTTCCGGAACCTTCCGGCTCTCCACCGCCTTCCCCAAAAGCTTCCGCCTTTTTTCACCGATCAAGTCCGCTAGGGGGTGCGAGAAAACGAGCGCTGGGCGACATGGAGAACACCGGGGACACGGCTCGCGTCAAGAACACCGAGGGATACTATCGGCGTCGGACGAAGTGGGTGCGTCCGGAGCTGCAGCTCAAGGTGATCGGCGCGGCCCTCCTCCTCGGCGTCGTGATCCTCACCGTCAACCTCATCCTGCTCCGCGTCAACTTGCTCCAGTTCAAGGAGCCGCCGACCGAGACCGCGACGGAGGTGGTCGCCAAGGTGCGCGCGTCGTTCGTCCGCGCCACCGTGGTCTCGCTGGTGGCGGCCATCCCGCTCTCGGTCCTCCTCGGCATCTTCTTCTCGTTCCGGTTCTGCGGACCGATCTATCGCTTCCGGAAGTTCTTCCAGGAGCTCGACGCCGGACGGTGGGACTCCGACTGCCACCTGCGCCAGGGCGATAACCTCCAGGATCTTCGAGCCATCATCAACCGCGTGCTGCGCTCGATGCGGGAGCGGCTGCTCCGCCAGCACGACCTGATCCGCAAGTACCGCCAGCTCGTCGAGGAGCACTCCGACGCGTTCGGCGGCGACGAGCGCGTCGGGCGGCTGCTCGAGGAGACGGACCGCGAGACGGCGGAGATCGAACGCCGCTTCGCCACCGAGCGGCCGGCGACCCGCGAGGCGAAGGAAGTCGCCACCGCGGCCAGCTGACCCCCCCTCCCGTTCCCGTCCCCGTTCCCGTCCCCGTTCCCGTCCCCGTTCCCGTCCCCGGTCCCGTCCCCGTGCCCGACCAGTTGCTCGACTCCGCC